>CAMHTQ010000001.1 GCA_946188105.1 uncultured Alphaproteobacteria bacterium
CAGTGTGGCATACAAGTTAAAGAACTCTGGCTTTGCCAAGAACTCTGACTTAACCGGCTTACAAGGAACAGTAAACACATTATCTGGTAATGTTGGTACATTACAAACTAATGTTGGTACATTATCAAGCACAGTAACCAAGTTAGATGGTGCTGATACAGTAGAGGGCAGTGTGGCATACAAGTTAAAGAACTCTGGCTTTGCCAAGAACTCTGATTTAACCTCATTATCTGGAACAGTAAGCACACTGTCTGGCAAGGCAATTACAACAGATAACATGAACACAAAGTTGTCCAGTTATGCGAAATCAGCTGACGTTGTATCAAACGCTGACTTTAATACCAAGTTAGCAACTGGTTTAGGCGATACAAATGTAAAGTCTGCATTATCCACAGCTGGCTTTGCAAAAACATCTGATGTTGTAACAAACAGTGCATTTAATACTAAATTGGCATCCAGTTTGTACAACAACGATGTTAAATCCGCATTAACATCTGCTGGATTTGCTAAAACATCTGATGTTGTTACCAAGGATAGTTTAGCAAGCCAATTACAAGCGGATTTAAATAAACCAAACAGTTCATTAAGTACTGTATTAACATCTGCTGGATTTGCAAAATCATCTGATGTCGTAACCGCTGATACATTTGGAACTAAATTGTTAACCCAATTAGATAACCCAGATGTCAAAGCCGCATTGAAACAGGCTGGATTTGTAAAAGCTGATGAAATGCGTGAAGATGTGGTTACGATGGGTGACTTGGCTGCAATGTTACAAGGTGGTTTGGTATTGGATGAATCTGGAACAGTTAAATTAGATTCTTCATCATCAAATACCAAGGCTGCTGCATTGTCTAATAAATTGACCGCCGCCAGCTTGAAAGATAGCACAATATCTACTAATGGCATCAGTGCAACCCAAACATTTGCAAACAGTATGTCAACAAACTTTGCTAATTTGAGACAGGAAATCAACCTGCAAGATACTGAAGCAAATTGTATCACGCAAAGTGGTATGTATTGGAACACAACCAACAACGCATGTACACAGTGTCCAAGCAATACAAACTTTGACTCGAATGCCGCAACACGTTGCGTATGTAAAGATACATCCACAACATTTAATAACGGCAGCTGTACCGCAATTACAAATGCATCAACTTGCAGAAGTCAATCTGGAACATTCTGGAACGGCAGCACATGTAAGGTTTGCCCATCAGGAACAAGTTTCGTCAATTCTAACACTGATGCCAACAGATGTGTTTGCGATGATGAAACCAAGGCATTCAGTACATCCGGCAGCGGTAGCTGTAATGCGATTTCTCAATCCACATGTAATAGTATGAGTGGCAGATACTGGAACACATATGGCAGTGGATCTTGCAAGACCTGTCCATCCGGTACAACATACAACTCATCAACACATTCATGCTCTTGCACGAACGGTGGACACTTTAATCCAAAGACCGCTAATGGTTCTTGTGTAGTGTGCAATGACTGGGAAACATATAACAGTTCAACAGGTACCTGTGTTGCAATCAATCAAAGTGACTGTGAACAAATGGGCGACCATTACTATGACACATCCTTATCACGTTGTTTAACATGTAAGACAGGTTACAGTTATAATAACGAAGCCAACACATGCGGATGTGCAAAAGACTACATGTTTAACCCAGCCGGTGGCAAATGCATAGCATGTTCAGAAGATTCTGAATATGACCAGAAAACAAACACATGTGTATGTAAAGATGGTGGTATATTTGATCCAGTAGAAGGCAAGTGTCAATCAGCATGTAAAGAACCTGGTGAAATATATAATTCAAAATCAGGAAAATGTGAACTTGCTGATTACGAGACATGCCAAGCAACCAAGGGTTATTACTGGTATAACAGTGCCGCTATATGCTTATCATGTCCAAAAGATGCACCGTATGATGACAAGACCGGCAAATGTACATGTACCGAAGGCTTGTTTATTGATGGTACTTGCAAAACATGTCCAAAAGGATCAACTTATGACAGCATCAGAAACACCTGTGTTTGCGATAACGAAGGCGGGGTGTTCTTCGAAGGTTCTTGTATGACCTGCGACGATTTTGGTTCATGGTATGACGAAAATCTGAATGCATGTGGAAGTGACTATGGGTTCTTCAGCTATGCTACGGGTGAATTTAAAGATTGTCCAGAAGGATCATATTTTGATGAAAATACTAAATTATGTACATGTAATGACAGCAAAGTATTTGATCCTGTAATGATGACATGCAGATCCTGTCCAAGTGGTACAACATATGCAAACGGGACTTGCAAATGTAGTGGCGACAATAAATTTAGTCCAGCATCGTTCACATGTATAAGTAAATAATTAAAAATCCCCAGAAAACCTGGGGATTTTTTTATCTCTAAAATCTGTATGATTATACTTGCACGAATCGTTTAAAATATACAATATACACTTGTTAATATAACAAGGAGAAAAAGTCGTGATTATCGGTATTGGAATTGATTTAGTTGAATGCAATCGGTTCTTGGACTGGTCTGCATTTAAGAAACAACGCATTTTCACAAAAAATGAATTAGAATATGCAGATAACGATAACGCAAATGCTGAAAAACATCTGGCTAATTTTTGGGCTGCACGTGAGGCATGCCTAAAAGCATTAGGAACCGGTTTTGGCGACAATATCAGTTTTTCTGATGTATCCATTGTCCACAACGATGCAGGATGTCCTGAATTGTTATTAAACGGCGGGGCAAAATTAGCATTAAAAGAATTATCTGCTGGCCAGAAAGTTAAATTACATTTATCTATTACTGATCAATCTGATTATTCTGCCGCTATGGTTATAATCGAAACAATTGATAAATAAAATATTAAAAAACCGCCTATGAAAATAGGCGATTTTTTTATCTTTTAAAAACAAATTCCAAAATGGGTTTTAATACGGCATTCCATACCAATCCACATATTTCTATTATAAGGGACACAAATAAAAGTAAACTATAAAAAAGTAATATAAAGAACCACATAACATAAGTCCAAAATTTACCTTCATTCACAAATTTCATTATTTCATTTATTGTTTTAACATCGCTTTTTTCTTTTGGAACTATTGTTTTGTCAAACAAACCACAAATTTTATCAACAAAAGTCAAAACAACTATAATTAGTGCGACAATCGTATCCAAATATAATGTTATCAATCCATGTTTGGCTAATTCTGTGCCAAAACCGTCCTTCATCTCATCTAAAATATCAAACACAGGGCGGGGTGGTTTAGTATCAGTCGCAGTTTTTTTTGAATTTGTAGAATTAGTAGAATTTGTTGTATTTGTCTGACTATAAGTATTTTTATTACGAGTATAGCGGTAATTATAATCGTCATTATCATCATCGTCGTCATAAGAATCAGTTTCATCATCTGTGTCATAGGTGGTATCAAAATCGTCATCATCATAAGAATAAGATGCCGCCGCCATTTGATTATCATAAGAGCGTCTGTCCACAGCATTACTGAGTGTTTGATATGCTGCATTTATCTCTTTGAATAATTCCGCAGATTTTGGGTTAACATCAGGATGATATTTCTTACACAATGCCAGATATGCCTTTTTAATCTCTGCAGAACTGGCATTTGGTGACACACCTAAAACTTCATAATAATTCTTATCCGTCATGGTTGCGATAATACTATACACATACCTGTTTGTAAAATGAAATCTATACAAAATTCACATTAAAACATTGGAGGAAAACAATCACCACCATCATTTGGACAGCAAACATTAACCCCATCCAATGTTGAATAAGTTTCGCCTGGGCAACAACCATTTGCATCTGGGGCGACATCGCCTTCACACAAATCACCACCGACAACATCAGATTGTTCACCACCATCGTCAGTAAACACTTTTTCCTGTGTCACTTTATATTCAGGTTTATTAACCTCTACTTTCTCGGCTGTTTTTTCTTCGGCAACAGGTTCTTCCTCTGCCTCGGGTTCTGGTTCTGCTTGGGATTCTTCTTCGACAACCACAGGTTCTGGTTTTTTAATATCAGCCGCCACAGAAACCTTGTTTAAAACATCACCGACCACATTAACGGTATTCACATCTTCTGTTGCCTCTTTGGAATCACCACTGGCCACAAAAGGATCCTCGTCTTCTTGTGTTTGTTCATCTGTCTTGGCAACATCCGCTGATTTATCAGCTTGTTCATCGGCTTGCTCGCCAGATTCAGCAACCAGCGCAGGTGTATTATCAGAAACCAACCCAGGAACAGCATTCCCAGAAACATTAGAACGTTGATATAACCACAGCGTAAACACTGACAAAGCAATTAAAACCAACAACAAAACATAATACAACAAATTAGGTTTATGCTGATTTTCTGAATTTTGTGGAACATTTTGAACAATTGGCTTTTGTTGTTGTAATGGAGAAACCGGACGAACAACATTTTCAATTGAGGCAGGGTTATTATCCACAATTGGCTGTTCTGGTACTGGGGTAACATTGATAGCCGTATCAACACCCGCCACTTCGCCATTATCAACAATTTCTGTTTCGATTTCCTCGTGTTCCAATACAGGTTCCGTATCGGTATCCATTATTTCAGTATCATCGACAACATCCGCCTCGGTCGGTTCATCAACCGTTTTCAAAGAATCCAATACAGATTCCGAGTCCTCTTGAACCCCTGTATCTTTTTCATACTTAACCTCGTCAGACACCGTATCAGAAAACACATCATCTAATTTGACATCTTCGTCATCGTTGTCATCTGGCAATTTAATTGTATCCATAATTGGTTTAGGTGGTTCAAAAGACATTGGCTCTGGCTTTTCAGGTTCATTTTTGACTGGTTCTGCCACAGTATCATCATCCTCTTTGAACTTTTCATCAAATTCAATAGGTTTAAACGCGATATTTTCATCCATTATTTCAGGATCTTTGTCGAATAAAGGTTTTATTTCTTCGTTCTCGTCATCTGACACATCGGCATCATAATCTTCTTCGTCAGAAAACTCTTCATCTGAAAATTCATCATCCATATCCGTATCGGGCTCTGGTTTAACCGTTTCGACCGTTTTGAATTTCTTGTCATCAACATTTCCAACTAATTCCAAAACCTGACGAGCCGCCTCGATATCTTCCTCGGCAGTCAATAATCTTTTATTAGCATTTTCCAAACGTTTTTTTGCACGTTCCAATTTTCCTGTTAAAACATCCAATTGGGCCTCGGCACGCAAAATCTTGGCCGCAGATTGTTTTGTTGGCTCTTTACCAACCGAACGACGCAAAGTTGTAATTTTGGAACGAGTTGCTTTTATTTTTGCCTCTAACTCGACAATAGTATCATTTGTGCGTTCGATTGTTTCACGAGTATTTTCCGCAATAGTTGTCGATGCATCTAATCTGGATTGAGCCGAACGACGAACCGACATAGCACGAAAATCGTCCAAATCTGCTAAAAACTGTTTAACATTATCGCCATTATCATAGGCACGGATTAAATTATCATAAACGACCAAGCCATCATATTCGATATCCAATTTTTGATATTTATTATCTTTCTTGGGGCGAACCAATTCCAAATCCATACCATAATCATTAGACAAAACATCGTCCCATTTCCGATCCCCATACGAAGAAATAACCAACAAAACATTTGGTTTTATTTTACTGACCGTAGAGTCCAAGACGAAAACCAATTTACCACGCTTGTCATAGAAAGCACGAATGGAATTGCCTTTGATTTCATAATCGGACGATTTCAACAATGATTTATCTTTCTCGCTTGGCATTTTTATCCCCCACATTGTTTAATTATTTCTTTTTAGGTGGTGTAAACTGATACGCTTGTTTACAATGTTCATAGCAATAAGGTTTTCCGACAAAAACCTGTTCCCCACAAAAATGGAAATTTTCAGAATCCGGATCCCCGATTGGCCAACGACATTGATTTGGTTTTAATGCAGCCAATTCCAACGAATGTTGAATAATACGTTGATGCATTGCCAAACTGTTGCCTTTTTTACTGGTATTTGCACGAGGTAAACGTTTAATTTCCGGTTTTTTGGTTTCAGGCTTAGCCGCCTTGGTTGTTTTCTGTTTTACATCTGATTTTTTTTTAGCAGTTGCTTTTTTTGGAACTGCGGTTTTTTTCGCATCTGCCTTTTTCACAGTTTTTTTCGCAGTAACCTTGGGCAAAGCCACAGGTTTAACCGGTGCAATTTTCTTGGCAATTGGCAATTTAGATTTTTTTGCCGCCGCCTTTTTCGCAGTATCTTTGGAATCAGATTTTTTTGCACTGCCAGTTGTTGCCTTTAAATTCCAACCCAAACGGTTCAATTTACCGACAACGGCATTTTTACTCATTTCCAAACGTTTACCAATTTCAGATGTTGATAAACCCTTGCCAATTAAACTTTTTAACTTTTTTAATTTATTTGAATCCCAACCAGTAGCCATCTTATAAAAGTCCTTGTTTTAATTACTGTTATGATTGTATCATAGTTCCGAATCGAAAGGCAAGGGGAATTCATGTTTTTTTATACTTTTTTTGCATTGTTATTATTGGGTGCATTTTTTTGCATTTACCAGATATCAGTGGCGGATTTCCGCCGCAGAATCATTCCGGATGTATATTTATTTCCATTATTTTTGATTGGTTTGGTACTGGCCCATTTCTTTCCTTGGATTTGTTCGACTGGCGAATCGGTAATTGGCGCGGTTGTTGGATATGCATTGACCAGCATTGTTGGATTTGCATTTGAAAAATATAATCCTAACAAATTTGACACACCAATCGGCATGGGCGACATAAAATTATTGGCTGTCGGCGGATGGTGGTTAGGAACAACTGGATTGGCGATTGCATTGGTATTCACGTGCATTTTCGGGATGATATGGGGTCGTCATAACAAACAGAAATTTATTCCATTTGCGCCATTCTTTTTCTTGGGCGGATTTTTGTCTTTTATTACAGTTCTATTTTTGATATAATAGTCAAGAATAGGGACAGTCAGAGAATGTTTTTTAATCGCAATTTTTCGCGGAATTGTTGGGCATTTACGGTAATTATGTGTATTGCCAGTGTCGGTTATGCTGTGCCTTTTTCTCAATATGGTTTAATCCAAGGTGTCCAAGATTATTCAAACAACCCATTTTATAATCCAAACAACGGCACAATCATAAC
Organism: uncultured Alphaproteobacteria bacterium; assembly: GCA_946188105.1. Classification (GTDB taxonomy): domain Bacteria; phylum Pseudomonadota; class Alphaproteobacteria; order Rs-D84; family Rs-D84; genus Enterousia. The sequence continues at coordinate 7,205 of CAMHTQ010000001.1, forward strand.
GCCCCAGGTTGTATATAACCCTGGTCCCGTATTAAATAACACCGATTGTATCAGTTTGGTTAATGCCGTAATTCAAAATGTATGCGCCACACAAAACAATTGTAAAAACAAATCATTACCTGATGTCCGCAAAGATATTATGGTAACATTATCATCATCTGGTTTTACTGGTGCCGCATCAACATGTGGTGGATATATTGATTATCAGTTTGAACAGTATAAAAAGCAAAACACATTTGCAACAGGTGCATCGGGAACACCATTTCCAACATCTTTCCCAACCGCACAGAAAAAAACAACGACTAAAACCGATCCAACAATTTCCAAGGAACAGGCGGCATACAACGAACGTGCGGCCGAGTTAAAGGCATTACAGGCTGAAAATGGTGTTGGCACAGATGGAATTGCCAAGGCAATTTTCCCAACAACATTCCAAGATTTATCATTTACACAACGAAACGCAATTAAACAGGCGGGCTATGAAAAATATAAAGATGCCAAGGTTTATGTCCCATTAAATATTGAATACGACCCAAAATATGCCAAATCCAAAGGCAATGGCGGCGGTGGCGGCGGCGGCGGTGGCGGAAATACCACATCCGAATGCCAAAAGGTTTATAATTGTATCGCAAGTTATGCCGCCCAAGAAGAACAAGTGTATAAAGATATCTCTGTTGATACTAACGTAACTAATCCTACAAAACTGGAAGAAATCTTTAAATCAGTCACCGAGGTTCATCGTTCTATATGCAAATGCACAGAAAACATTAAATCCAAGGATACATATCGTAAAAAACTGGATGCAACAGAATTATGCAAAGAATCTTTTGAAGAAACACTAGAAAAAGACAAAAAATTATTAAAAGACAAAATAAAAAAATAACAAAGGTTTGTTATGAAAAAATTGTTGCTAATCTTTATATATATGACCCTGATTCCTGTTCTGGCACACTCTGGCACACAAGAATGTATAACAAAAATGACTAATGGTTTGAAAAACGGTGATGAATATTTTTGTTTTTATGATTCTCCATCGTCAATAAAATGTTTTGAAGCAGACGAAGATATTTGCCAAATACATACAACAATATGTATTATGGATTATTACTATCGCAGAAGGACTGCTAAACTATCTTCGACGGCAAATTTAAAAAAACACAACGACACATATTATACTTACGGTAATGTTTTATTTGCCGCAGGCGACACTTGTGCCCTCGCTTATGCAGGTGGCGATGACCGTTGGTACGGTTCTGACTATTCTTCGCCTATAAAAATACAATCCTGTACAGACACAAAATGGGAATATAAAGGTGGTATAAAAAAAACCCAACCAGTGATGGTTATAGATAAAAAACCTATTATAGATGCTCAAACAAATAAACCTGCAATCTACTGGATACAAAACTACGGTTACGCAAAATATCCTAATATTTGTATAGGGTATTATTGTGCAGATTCTAATGGTAAATATCAAGAACCATGTGATGATGGGTCGTGTGGTGATTGTTCCAGCACAACAACATCCAGTGATTCTAAACATCCAATGGTTGATACATACCTAGAAGCATTGGGCGATTGTGATTCCTGATATAGTCAAGGTTACAAAATGTTAAAAAAGATATTTGTATTCTTATGTTTATTATGCTCTCCGGTATTTGCGGAAACAGCATATGCATCAACTGATACTTATTCCGTGAATGATTTATTAAAACGCGATGCCGACCAAACACCCTGTGCCAAGGCCGTATTTGAAAAAGCATTGGCTGATAATGCATACTTGATTGAAAATCCTGACGAGGCAGATAGTGCCGAAATCGAAACTTGGACTCATTTATCTTTTAATAATGCACCCGTATTACAGGCGGTTCTGGATTGTCCCGAGGTAAAAAATGCCCAAGACACCGATACAATTATTTTCGAAACCGTTGGTTATACTTTTCCAAATGGTCGTTTAATCGAAATAAATTACGAAACTCAAAAAAGTGTTTTGAAACAAAAACTGTTATTAACATCAAAACCTGATTTATCCCCAGGCGAAATCAGTCCTGATATTGTTGCTGATGCTCAAAACGGGGTTGTTTGGGTCAATGTTGATCCTGCATGGTATGGAATTTTGGTTGCCGAACATGGAACCATGGATGAATTCGTACAACCTGGAAAAACTAATGTTGTTGCTTTGAAACATATTGAAAACAATATAAAAACATTTTATCCAAAAGATCATAATACTTGGCCAGTCGAGGCAAACTGCACTTCGAAAACTGCAATGGCCGAAGATGCCGATATGATAAATCGTGCCACAACACGTACGGTTGGTGCAGCTTCACCCAAATACACCCCCACGACCGAGGCCGAAAAAGAACAAGAAAAACAGGCAAAAAATAATGACTATTATGTTCTGGGCGATGGCGATTTAACCTGGATTTCCGCATTAGAAATTGTTGCTGACGTTGTTATGACCGTGGTTTCATGGGGTGGTTATGCCATTGTCAAAGGTGCATTAACAGCATTACGTGGAACCAAGGCATTTGTTAAAGCAAACAAGGCATTAAAGGCATTACGTGCATCACATAATGTTGCCAGATATTTAAAAGTGACCGAAAAAGCACGACATGTTGAACGGGCTATTAAAAATATCGACAATGTCGAAGATACATATAAAACAATAAAGTCTTTGGAAAGTTCTGCAAACACAACGGTCAAGGCATTAACCAGAAAAATCGACTTGTTAAAGGCACGTAATGCCAAACCCAAAACAATCAAAGCAATCCAAGAAGAATTAGAAGTTGCGACCAAACAAGCAAAATCTATCAAGTCTGCTGCGGAAACTGCTGACAAAATGCATGATGCAGAAAAAGTGATTGATAAAGTTTCTGATACAGAAAAAACTATCGCAAATATACAAAAACAAATCGACGATATAAAAGATAATATGGCAACTTTGGATAAAAAATCTCAATTGTTCCGCAACCAACAAAGCAGGGCGGCACAATTAGAAAACAACTTGAAAGGTGCTAAATCTCAATTAAAAACTGCACAAAAAGAGGCCGAGGCAGCAAAACAAGAATTGGAACAATTGAAAACGACATATAAAACCCAAATGCAAGGTGTCCAAAAATTACACGCCGATGATATTGCCAAATTAGAAAAGACCAAGGATGTTATGGATTATAAAGAACTTGCCCAGGCCAGACGTGATATCGCACATACCGTATATTTAATGCGTCGTGGCAAGGTTGCTTTCCAGGCAAATCGTGGTTTGTTACCAATGCGTGCCGCACGTGCTGCAAATGCATTGCGTAAAGGATTCAAAAGCACTAAAAAAATGGATAAAGCAATCAAAGTTGTTCGTGCAAATACCAGTGGTATTTCTGCAAAAATCAACGATTGGCTGTTCCATAATACAATGAAAAATATTACCGCAATTGCCAAGGTAAATGCAAAACTCAGCACATTAACAACCGTCGTTAAAATTGCTGGTGATATGTATGATGTTACATCTACATCAACTGGCGATTTCACCAACAATATCGAAATGAAACCATATTTATTGTTGGGTGCTGATAATTTACCTGAATATGAAAATGTAGTAAATCATGGTATGTGGTTGTTCTGGGCGGGCAGTTCAACATCCGCCGCCGATGATGATGCAGCATATTTACAAGCTATGAGTTTTGCTGAAAAATTCCATCAAGATTTGGTCGATGTCCAAGACGAATATGATAATGCTGCATGCGATGTCGATATATATGTCGTGCGTCCAATTATTCGTAACCCCGGGACAGAAAATGCAGAACTGTATTATTTAATTATGAATGATACACCATGGACAACACATGATTTTAACAATATCAGTTCTGAAATTCACGAACGTGGAACGCCATTAACAAAACCTGCAGATTACAAAGAACCGGAAAATGCATCGTCATCTGGAAATAGTAATTATGCAACCGCTGGCAATCCAGGAAATTTAGTCTATTACGAACCCGCATATGATGGTTCCCGTATTGGACAAGGATGCACACCACCATCTGCATCCGCTGGTGTTTTCCCCAGCACAATTTACAGTTCTGGACGTTATTCACAATACCCTGCATTTGAAAAGGCAATGATTACAAAATTCAGAACCGAAGGTGAATGTGTAAATCACCCAGCAGATGCCGGCAAATACACATGTTACGGTGTGTCATCCAGATATTTCCCACAGGTCAAAACCGAAGGTTTTAATCGTAATGATGCCGAAGATATTGCATACAAACACTTTTTCCACGGCCCACACATTGACAGATTACCCGATGCCATCAGTGGCGACGTGTTCATGGCATTATGGGGAACCGGCAGTCGTCCAGCATCTATTGGATTATTACAAAACTTACTGGGGGTTGAACAAACAAATGCTGTTGACGAAGCAACCATAGAGGCAGCCAAGAATTACCAAGGCGACTTGCGTACACAATATCTGGATAGACGAGAACAAGCATTTCGGTCTGGTCAAAAAGAATTTCGCCAAGGTTGGTTAAATGCAATGGAAGTATATCGTGCAAATGGTTGCCATACCGTTGCCCAATAAAAGCCTATTGATTTCTTTTTCAATTTTATTGTATAATATAAATAAAGCATTTCATTGGGGGAAAAATGAAATTATTATCGTTTATTTTTGCAATCTGTATATCTATCAGCGGGGCATCTGCATATCAAATGTCATCATCAAATGAATACGGCACTGGTGATGCACGCAACCAAAACATTACCGTAAAATGCACAACACCAACTGGACATATTTCAACCGAAACTTGTTCTTTACGCAGATATGCAAAATGTAATGGCACCGATTGTTCTGGTTGGAAAGAATGGCGTGATTTACGCAACACAACAACCACATATTCTGATTGGCAATCTGCGGCAGATGCATGTTGTCGTGCCAAAGGATTGCGTTAAAAAATTCAACAAAATTTTTGGTAAAAAAAAACTGCTTTACGCAGATCTCTTTTGGTGGATGTGAGCAGACTCGAACTGCTGACCTCTTCGATGTGAACGAAGCGCTCTAACCAACTGAGCTACACATCCAAGATGGAGTGGTGGGGATAGTGGGACTTGAACCCACACGGTTGCAATAACCAAAGGATTTTAAGTCCTCAGCGTCTACCATTCCGCCATATCCCCGAGAACTTTTGTTGGTGGAGCTGATGGGACTCAAACCCACGACCTCTACGATGCGAACGTAGCGCTCTATCAACTGAGCTACAACCCCGTGCGGAGCAAATTATAAATAAAGCAGCCAAAAAAGTAAAGAGTTTTTTTTAACTTTTACAAAATCATCATATATGCTATAATTCTAAAGGAAAAAGGGATATTTAAATGGCAAAATCAAGCATTAAAAACATTAAATTTCAACATGCCGCACATAAAATCAAAATTTTGACTTTGGCTGGATTGATGACCGCATCCGCATTAAATGCCAATGCCGCAGAATCTGCACCAAAAGCAAAAACAGAAACCGTTGCAAAAAAAGCAACTAAACCATCATTAACCAAGGTATATAAAATAAATAATCGCCAAGATTTTGATAAATTATGGAATGATGCAAAGCCATTGTGTGTTCCTGTGCTGATTTTATCAGAAAATTGGCGCGTGGATTTCCATCATGACAAGGGACTTAAGAAAACTCCAAATTCTGTATGTGCAGGATTATATTATTATCCAAAAAATGGTGATTTTCATTCAAAAACATGGATTAAAACAAGTCAATATTTTATAAATTATCAAAACACACACAAGGGTAAAAGCCCAAAAAATCGTACTCCCCAGAATATCCGTGACGGAATATACGGGTGGGGCGAAAGTATGGAAAACGGACGACATTTAGAAAGTCTATATTCGGCATTAAAAGGTTCTGAAATAACAATCAATGAATTCGCCGCATTGTACAGCCATTTCTTTCATACATGCAATTTAAAAGCAGCCAAAAAATTTGCGGCAATAAACAACAGTAAAAAGATAAAAGACAAGCCATTGGCATGTGCACAGGCATTATTAGACAGCGATCCCGTATCATTGGCCGGACAAAAAAGTCGGTTTATGCACGAGGCACTGGTTTGTTTAAATGAAGACAATTATTGTTCTGATATATTCAGTTTGTGTGTCGATTGTCACCTGGGCACATCGATTAATGCCTGTCCTGGACAATTCGAAAACGTTAACAACAACAAACTAACTCATGCCAAGGCAAAAATAATCAAAGACAGAATTTGTAACAGAACCGTCCGAGGTGGCAAGCAAATAAAAGCATTATGCAAACAAATAAATGATAAAAACATCATGGCATTTTGCGTTACAACCCAGAATTCTAAATCATTGGACGAACGCGATGCTATCTATCAAAAAGCATTAAAGGCATATAACTCTAAAGATTACAAAACCGCGAAAAAACTCTTTCAACAAGTTATGGCTAAACACGGCGAAGGCCCAGATTTATGGAATGATATGGCAATCACATATTACAATTTGGGCGAATATACCAATTGTATTGAAATGTGCCGCAAAGTACTAAACAGCGGAGAAAACAAAGAATATGCCAAGGCATGTTATAATGCTGGCAAGGCATATGAAGAGCAGGGTAATTATGCAAAAGCTTTACAAAACTATGAAAAAGCTTTGAAGTATTACAATAGTTATGGAATCGCAGACAAAAGTAGCTCTGTTGATTACAAAACAATTTATACCAAGGCAATAAATCGCGTAACTTCTCGGGTTCAAACGACAAAACAATCTGGTAAAACATCGCAAAAATCCACGGGTAAAAACAAACAAAAAAAATCCACAATGTTCTTTTTGGCAACGATGGCGGTTGCCAGAAAACGCAACGGCAATATTCGGGCAAAAAATCCGCCACGCAAAGATTTACATTCCAGATAAAAAAATCGGGATTTTCATCCCGATTTTAATTTTGGTGGGCATAAGAAGACTCGAACTTCCAAGGTATTGCTACCACTAGTACCTGAAACTAGCGCGTCTACCAATTCCGCCATATGCCCATATAAAGCGGTAATGATGTTAATCTAAAACGACATTAAAAGCAACAATTTTTTATTTTTCAAATCTCTAAAAATTTTTATAAAAAATAATGACTTATCTAAACTATTTGCTTGCTCTAAAAATCTGAAATTTGCTAGAATCTGTACTGAGGATGAAAAGGATTGGAATAATCTTGGTTTTCTGCACGTTATGGACGATGAACGGCTGGGCTGCATCGCGTATCTCGAACACACCTGCATCAACTCGCCAGGGTGCCACCACGCAAAAGGTTCGAACAAAAACGGCAACAACTAACAAAAGTGTGCGTATCGCAACCCCACAAAAACAAACCGTATCCAGAACTGCAAAAACACCAACAACAAAAAACACCACTCAACGCAGTGCGACACAAAAAACATCTGTAAAATCCAGGGCAAATGTTGTTGCACGAAACACAACTGAAACCCGCACAGGCGCAGAATATGAATCATGTAAAAACGCATTCTTTGCCTGTATGGATCAATTTTGCCAGTTAAAAAATGATGATTATCGTCGTTGCTCGTGCAGTAATCGTATTTCTGCATTGCAAACCGCCAAGGATAATTTAACCCAGGCAAACGAGCAATTAAACACATTTAACGAAAACTTGGAAATCGTTGGCAAAACCGCTGCCCAGGCTATTGCAATGAACACTGCATCAGACGGTGAACAGGCATTAACCAAGGATAAAACCGCATCCACCGCTTTATTAAACGCAATTTTAAACACAATCCGTGGCAGCGATTCCCGTGTTGAACACAGCAAACTATCCGATTTAAACAGTATAGATTTATCATTTGATGCCGCAAATTCTTTTGGGACAACCGATGCTGGACAAATAATCGCATCTTATAACGGCCAAGAATTATATTCTGCGGTATATCCACAATGTCGCAGTGCTGTAAAATCTAATTGTAATGACGCATCTTTGCAACGAGCCGTCAATGCGTACTTAATGGCAATTGAACAAGATTGCAACACTGTTCAAACTGCAATCACCAATAAACAAAAAGAAACACATGCGGCAATCCGTGAAAGTAGTTCAATGTTGGACTTGGCACGTGCAGACAATCATAAAAAACATAATTCTGATGATATTGCCACATGTTTGGCAAATGTAGAATCTGCAATATTAAGCGAAGAGGTATGTGGGAAAAATTATCACAAATGCTTGGACAATGGAAAATACATTGACGTATCCACGGGTGCACCAATTACAGGGGTCGTTGATTTTTATAAATTGGGAACATTGTTGAAATTCACCCCAGGTCGCAATAACGAAACTCAAAAATTGGCACAAAATCCAGATAACCAAGAATTTGTATACTCTTTTGAAAAACATGTGAAACAATTTGCCGAACCCGCATTAGATAAATGTTATGATAACGCCCAGGTTGTTTGGCAAGATTATCTGAACAAGGCCATGCTGGATATTTATTATGCTCAACAGTCCAAGGTTAATGAAATCAAACAGGGTTGTTTTGATTTTGTGTCTGCTTGTTATATGAACAGCAACACCGCTATCACTGCCGCTATGCAGGGACTATTGGCAACTCAGACAAATGTATTAAAACCGGGGGCAATAAATTTAACAAAAGAATTATGTTCAAATTATATAGAATCTTGCAACAACATGTTTGACAATAATATTATTTCTGAATACGTACAAAATCGTAATGATGTTGATAGTTTAAGTGCATGTCGTGCCATTGCAAAACAATGCTTTGACGGATACGGCGGTCAAAATTATGAAAATTTTTACCATCCATACAGTGGACTATTTGAACCTGGCAAAGCTATCGATTGGTTCACTTTGTACGAATGCGATAATCAAGAATGTTCCAATCCAAAATTAAAGTCAGAATGTGCAAAACAATTATACAATACCGAGGGGTGTCGCGAACATATTGTCGAGGCATTCGGTGGTTTAAACTATTACAGTACCTCACGACAATACGGAATACTTACCAAGGATGGTATCAGTCCCAGATTGCTTCAATCAAAGGGTGTTGCCACAGAGATTTACAACCAAATCATTGATACATTACAAACCCAGTGTGCTAATTTGGATGGAAAATTCCTGAATATCAGAACAGTAACAGGGGCTGCTTATCAATATACATATAATCAAAATGATTTTTGTCAGTTAACCGTTAACGACCACAGCCGGTATAAAAAACTGTTCACAACATACAGTATCGGTAAAAAAGAAAATTATTCTGTATGGAATCCATTATTAAATTGTGACTATGGAAACCACCATGGTAATGCTTTTTCGGCTGTGCGTCAGAAAAATGCCATAAAAATCAGACGCATCAAATCACGTGCCGGAGGAATAGAGGTTGTTGGCGACAATTTTGCAGATCCATACGTTGGCGGATCGGTAGTATCCGAAAGAGTGCAAATTGATGGGGACGAACCATATCTTTCTTCTCCAGATTTCTGCTATGGTGGTTGGGAAACCAAAGCCCGAGAAACATTAGAAAACATCTGTCCACGCGATTATGAAAATGATATTGACATCAAATCATGGGGAATTTGTTCTTGTTGGGAAAATGGTGGACGTCGCAGTAATGACGGCACAACAATACGATGCATGGCATCTTTCCCAGTTACCCCATTAAAAACATACAATATAAACACTTACGTTGCACCATATAGTGCAGAACAAGTAACCACGTCTGGATTAAATCATGCTTGCAGTACCGCATCATTTATAACTGAAATAAACCAGGATCCATCTTTAGCGGCACTGCTACCATCCGAAGGGCAAGTATTAATGAATGCAGAAACAGCAACCAGCACATTTTCTTTGTGGCCATTCGAAACTACAAAAAAACCTACCGATCAAGATTGGTGTACAGCCGAGGTAAATGATAAAAACCAAGTATGCCCATTTGGTGTTAAATTAACAAATTCCAAAGAATGTGCTCAATGTCCTTTTGATGGACCAGTGCAAACACAAGGAAACACATCAAAATGTTGTCCACCAACGCACAACAATGAAAGCACCTCAACAACTCTCTATTACTATCGGTTATCAAACAACGATGTAACTCTGTGTTGCCCAACAACTGATTCTACTATTGTTACACTTGAAAATGTCGGCAAATTCTGTTGCCCATCATCTGGAGGTACTGCCCACACCAAAATTTTCCAAGACAGTACAACTAATACATACGGATGCTGTCCAGAATCAACAACAACATTTACCAACGAAAAATGTGACGGACAAACAGATCCAACAACCCCATCAACCCCAGTTGAATCTATAAATACATCAGACGTTATAATGACTAATGATCCTAACGCAGGAACTTATTTCCCAGGTGCAACCGACGTAACACAAACATCCGCCGGCGAATAAATAAAAAACCGTAAATTCTAATAATTATCTGAATTTATTTACGCAATTTATCAACAATTCTTTCGGCAACAGAATTATCATCTGGGCGCCATAATTTATCAGCAGATTTTAATTCCGAAATCATCTTTTTACGTGTTTCAGAATTGTTAACAATATCATTAAAACAATTTAATATATTATTAGCATTTGCCTGAACACCCAACAATTCTGGATAAACCTGTTTGTTTAACAAAATATTTACCAACGACACCCATTTTACATTCAATAGCATCCGTCCAATAACAGATGTCAGCCAATTCATACGATAAACAATTATCGCCGGCACATGAACCATAGCCAATTCCACAGAAACCGTTCCACTGGCCGCAATAGCCACAAATGATTTTTCATACAGTTCATATCTGTGCTTGGCCGATATAATCTCGGGTTTTACTTTCCATTCTAAAACCGCATTTCTTACAAAAGCATCTGTTGTTTCTACTGTGGGTATAACAAATTTAAATCCATTTGGGGCATGTTCCACAAAATCACGTAATACCGGCATCAACTTTTTTACCTCGGTCATACGACTGCCAGGCATCAACGCAACCACTTTGTCGCCACGGAATTGTTTTTTTGATGAATATTTTCCTATAATATTGTCAGAAATCGGATGTCCAACCGCAATAGTTTCTAAACCATATTTAGTAAAATAGGGGATTTCAAAATCAAAAAACGCATACAATCTATCAAATGTTGCAGCATATTTTTTCGCCCGTCCAGGCCGCCAAGCCCAAACCTGAGGTGCAACAACATGATGGAATTTCAATCCACATTTAACTAATTTTTTACCAGCATCAGTTTTTTTGACCGCTTTTATAACAGCACACGCAAACCCAGGGGAATCTATGGTTAAAACCAAATCAGGTTTTGATTTTAATATAGCATCAATCGTTTGTTTAATCCGTTTTTGCAATGTTTTTGCATGCGCCAAGACCTCTATCAACCCCATAACCGCCAAATCAGACATCGGGAACAAACTGTCCAATCCAGCCGCACACATATTCTGACCACCAACCCCGATAAAATTGTAATCGGGCATGGCACGCATTATATTTGCACCTAAAACATCACCAGAAACCTCGCCAGCAATAATAAATACAGTTTTTTTATTCCGCATGTTTAGATTTACCAATTCCACGTTTAGAACGATTTTCAATAAAATCTATGGCATCCATCGCATATTTATTATTTTTAACTTCTTTGCGAATACGATTTAATCTGTCCTCGACGGTTCCGTCTGTTCCACGAAATACTGCAGAATAAACCTCGTAAATTGCATGCATATCTTCATTAGTGAATCCATGACGCATCAATCCAACACGATTGATTGTTCTGTACACAGCACGACCACCGGCACCCTCGTAAATAGCATAGGGCAAAACATCATCGCCCACACCCGACATAGCCGCCACGAATGCATTTCTGCCAACACGAACAAATTGCAAAACCATAACACCACCGGATAAAATCGCGAAATCTTCGACCTCGACATGTCCAGCAACCTGAACCAAATTAGACATAACAACACTGTTACCAATTTTACAATCGTGTCCGACATGGGCATTAACCATAATCTGACAATCATCGCCAATTTCAGTTCCAGTGGAAGCAGGGGTTCCAGAATGAATTGTTACATATTCACGAATTTTACATCTTTTACCAATACGCAATCCTGTCATTGTGGATTCATCTTGCCATTTCAGATCCTGACTCATAACACCCAAAACCGCAAAAGGATAAACCACAGAATCATCGCCAATAGTGGTTTTTCCATCAATAACGACATTGGAAACTAATTCAACACGATCGCCCAAAACAACATTTGAACCAACAATACAATTTGGACCAATTTTGCAATCTGCTCCAATAACAGCACCGTCTTTTATAATAGCGGTTGGATGTATATCACTCATAACAACACCTTTTAATATTTAATTATCCCTGTAATAATACACCCATAAAAAACAAATTGGTATTCAAGAAATATAACAAATTATAACAAATCCCGTAATTCTTGGATGAAATTACCACTTGGGATGCAATTCCATCCCAAAACAGCCATACAAGAAACAACCGGCATAACGGTTACAATTCCAAAGGAAAAAATTCCCACCATTAACAATCTATCCGCCAAATGTTCTGGCATCTGTTTGGCATGAATTATCTTTAACCAGCATAATCCAGCCGCAATAACACACATCCCGATAAAGACAGGCACAGATTCCGTCATAATAAACATTCCACCCGCCAACGCGACCATACAACGCATCAACCATTTTAATTTTACAAATGCACTGCGATATATTTTATCCCCAGGTTTTACATTGCGTAACATCACACCACCAACCAAAGGCAACCCAACAAAACAAATTCCTAATAAATGTAACAAAGTCAAATTACCCAACTGACCAAATCTGAAAAATTCTGGTTGCATTAAAATCATCACAACAAACAAAAACAGGAATCCAGATATAAATGGAACACTGCGTACATTATATTTCATTCTGCGACCGATATAGCCACCAACAACAAAAGCCATAATCTGTAATATTGGTCCCCACCATGTATGAGTATCCGTCAAGCCGATAACCGCCAATATCAACACAGCAAAAACAATCATTTTAATTTTTTGGGTTCGTGATAATTCGCGCCAAACAGGTAATTTTATATCACGTGTGAACCACCCAACAAATATCATTCCCAGAAATGCAATTGCCCCTGTAACAAATGGCAACAATGTTTCAGAATCACGCAACACAGCATAATTTCCACCAAACAAAACAAGCCATAACAAAGACAAAACAACCGTCCATTTAATAACCCGTGTTTGAATACCAAACCGTTCCCAACCAATCATATCCAGAAACTTGTTGCCGTATTTACACACAACAAAAAACAATGGCATCATCAACAATCCCCACCAGAAAAATGCGGGCAGGACCAATGCCACATTATTAAAAGCACTCACTGCACTTTGCACAACTAATGTTTCATCAAACATATAAACTTGCCTTTTGTATTTTTTAACATTATGATACAGGCATGAACGAAAAACAAGAAATTTTTACCTTGTTAAACGGTGCCGTCAAGATGCATCGTTCAAAATATAATCCAACATCTGATGCGGTTTGGTTGGCTGCATCTGTAATCGGCACACCAAAAACAATTTTGGATGTCGGTATTGGAACGGGTGGGGTGTCATTATGCCTGCATCATCATTTACCAGATGCTCAAATCACTGGTATTGATGTATCTCCAGAAATGCTGGATGCATGTCAGAAAAACGCAGAGTTAAATAACTTTAAAATAACCCTGTTAAATCAGGATATTTTAACTTGGTCGCCTAATACAACATTTGATTTGGTTGTGTCTAATCCGCCATATTTCACAGGCACCCCTGCACACAACAACCCCCAGGCTCACCATAATACAGATTTAATAAAATGGACCAAACGTTGCATTGCACGTGTTCGCCCACGCGGATATTTTTGCACAATCGTTGACGCCAGCCGCATGTCCGACATAATCGATGTTTTGAACACAAACTTTGGGGATATTACCATTTTTCCTTTATTTGGTTCAAAAAACACCGCAGAACGAGTAATTATCCGCTGTCGTGCCGGCACAAACGGGGGATGTATCGTCCATTCTGGTATTTCAATGAATTGTGACGCAATTTTGCGTGATGGCTTGACTATTCAGAATTTTTTGTCTAACATACACTCATAATGATAAACTTTATAGCAAGATATTTTTCATCTGTATGGTCATTTATCACATGGCCATTTCGCGCATTGTGGAAAATAATTGTCCGGATTTTTCCACCACGCGAATTTACTGTGATGGATACACCACGCGGAAATGTTTACAGTTTTAATCAAAGTACATTTTGGCGATTTACTAAATTTGTTGGCAAAGTAGGGCTGATTGTGTGGGCTTCGTGGTCCACTTATGTTTTTATATACCACCGCCCAATGTTGCAAAAAAGAACGCAACAATTACAACAAGAACGCGAATATCACGACAGACAAGTAATCGATTTACAGGCATATTTAAGCAAGTTTAATGAACTAACTCGTGAATTAATTGACATCGATGACAAAATCACAAACACAAAAAAATTATCTGATGCAGAACGTGAAAAACTTAACAATTCACGCGTCAAAGTTTGGGGCGAATTAGACTTTTTAAAAAGTCGTGTTGCTAACATTTTTGCCGCCCGCGATTACAATCCAGAATATTTAAAAATTGCTGATTTATCCGTTGAATACGACATGGTTCGTGCAGAAAATGAAACAATTAAACAACGCAACGAACAAATGTTGGAAAATATGAACATTATTTCCGAGGCAGATTCCGAAATCGTAAATTCTATATCTAAACTGGCATCTGATAATATCAAAGAATTACGTCAACATTTAAGCAAAATAAATTCCACACTCTTGTCACTGGGATTACAAGAACAAAAACTGATTGAAAGCGCAAACAAATATTCCAGTCCTGTTGTAAACAATATGTTCACTCCTATTGTATTTAAATCCGAGGTTGATACAAAATACAAACAATTGGCATCCAATTTGGAAATGTGGGCAGGATTGGCAAAGTTATCAAAAGTTTTACCGATGGGTTCACCGGTTAAAAACTCTCGTATAACATCTGGTTATGGAATGCGCCAAGATCCATTTACCCAGGTTCCAAAACAACACCGCGGAATTGACTTTGCTGGTAAAATCGGCACAGAATTATCCGCCGTGGCACCTGGACGTGTTGTATCTGTGGGCGAACGCAGTGGTTATGGTTTAACCGTTGAAATCGATCATGGACTGGGCTTTTCAACATTGTATGCCCATTTGTCCAAGGCATTGGTATCCAGGGGTGACTGGGTCAGACCCGGCAGCATAGTTGGATTAGGTGGTTCATCTGGACGTTCTACGGGCGCCCATCTGCACTATGAAATCAGATACAAAGGCAACCAGTTTAACCCGGCCAAATTTGTAAAAGAATAAAAGATAAAAGAACCAAGGAAGAAGGGAAAAGAAAAATGCTAGCATTTACAAACGCAGACGAAAAACAATCACCAACCGTTATTGGTGCAGGGTGCAAAGTGACGGGCGACATAAATTCAGATTTGACAGTCCAAGTCCATGGCACCGTTCATGGAAATATAACCGCTTCTATTGTTGTCATAGGGCGGGGCGGTCATGTAATTGGCGATGTATTTACCGAAACATTATTTTTACATGGTGATTTAAACGGTTCTGCAACTGTAAATACTGCAAACATATTCAGTAATGCTCGTATGAACGGAACATTAAAATACCGCACATTAAATATTACCAGCAACACCGAATTAGAATGTAAACTCAGCAAACGCAAAGACAAAGGACAAGAACATGAATAAAATATCAAAAGTTTTCCTGGGTGCTGATCATCGTGGGGTTGGCGTAAAATTATACCTGATTGAAATGTTAAATGCTGCAGGTTATGAAACAATTGATTTAGGCACAAACGATGTTGATACACCTGTTGATTTTCCAGATATCGCTGCAAAATTGGCTGATGCCATGATTGACACAACAGATACTCGTGGCATTTTAATCTGTGGAACAGGCGCCGGTATGGAAATCGCTGCGAACCGTTATAAACATTTGCGTGCATCTCGTTGCGAAAGACCAGAACAGGCACGCGACGATCGTTTCCATGACGATATAAACGTTTTAACATTGGCTGCAGACGACATCGATATAGAAGTCGCATATCTGTGTGTCCAGGCATTTTTAGAAAGTCCATTTGACTCTTCAGAAAAACGTCGTCGCAGATTAGAAAAAATATCTTAAATCAAAATGTCCCACACAATAACATTATCACGACCGTTTTACAGTCCAATCCAAGAGCTGAATTACGCATGTTATAAAAACAAAAATTATGCGTTTCGGTTTGATAATCTGTGGGACAGATATGATTTTCTGCTTTCCAATAACCTTGTAACACGTGAACAATGCACACCTGAATTTATGATACATTGTCTTGATTTATTTAATTCTGGTTGGTGCCTGAAACATTTTTTGAATATTCTTGGCGAAGAGCAAATCCCAGAACACATAAAAATATATGCAATGCAAAAAGACACTTGGGGCAGTGCATTGGGACTTTTGCAACACCCATCCGATAAAGTTATCGAAGCCGCACTGAAATCCGCAGGGCAATCTATTGAATATGTCAAAACTCCAACAAAACGCCAAAAATTGTTGGCGGTGCAGTATTCCACAGAAACACCGGACTTGATTACAAAAATAGAAAAACCAACAATTCAAATGCAGAAAATTCATGTCTCAAAATATATTGACGGCATAGATTATATAAAAAATCCCTCTGAATCTGTAAAAATTGCAGCAACAAAAGCTCATGGAACACAAGTTTTAAAACAAAAAAACATGCAAAATGCATCTGAACAAGTTTTATTAACCGCTATCAGTTATACACTTAGTACAGAATTAGATTGTTATTTAAAATATATTCCACACCCGAATCAGAAAATTATGTGTGCCATACGTCACCAAATCAATATGAACAAAGAACGTATAAAACAATGGGAATTAGAACGCGCCCAAGACCACAATCAACATTCTTGCGAAAGTGAATTACAATCTTTACGTCGCATACTGATAGCATCAGGTCATATTGAACAAGTGGTACAAATTGGAAACAAATATTACCGAGATGAACAATCACAAATCCAAGCCTTAAAAGTTTTACACGACCAAACAAGGCACCAAGAACTGATGATGTTGTTGGGCGAAAAAACAATGTAAAACCCACCATTTTGGCGAATTTTTTTATCTATAACATTTATATAACATAAATACCGTAGGCTGATGCTTTTTCCACCAATCTATATTTATTTTGAAATTTTTATATCTGTCGGAATCTGTATAATATTCCTGTATAGCTTGTTCATACATATCATGAATGTTTTGCTTTTGTAAAATCTTGATTTCGTGCGCACCACATTGATAAATTCCCGTACTATCCTGACATCTTTGTTTTATAACATCGGTAAGTGGTTGTATTTGATATATTCTGGCATCCAGTAAATGATGGGTCAATTTTGTATGCCATAACATAGTGTCAAATGCTCCTTGGGCAAAATGGAAACAAGAATTACCCAGCATACATTTTGGATCATCTGGTCTATACTTACTTTGGTCTGATGCCGTAAAAATCGTTCCATATGGTATATTAAATACATCAACACTGGCACCATACAAATCTGTAAAAAAAGATGTCTTTGTAACAATTTTGTAATACATAGATGTATTCTTTATTTTGTAAAACTATCTTTCAATAATTTATTAACGGCTGGATTATATTGGAAAAACTTGCTGGTGCCTGGAATAATATAATCCGCCAATTTAGCACCCGCTGGCAATTCTGTTTGTGAAATTGTTTTTTCAAAATCTATATCAGGACGTTTTAAATCGTTATTGCCACGAAACTTTTTAACATACGGACAAAACCCAGGAACAGGGTATTCGTTTTTCAAAGTATTCGGTGTTACAGGCGAACCATCCAATTCAGCACAACTGGGCCCAGAAACATTACCGTCACGTTTCGCATATTCGGCATTATAACAATGGCACTTGCGCGTTTTCTGATCCAACTGGGCGCAACGCACATTAGTCATATAAACACGACCCATATGCACAACCTTTAGCAAACAACATAATCCACATTGTTCGCAAATAGATTCCCATTCTGGCGTTCCTGGTAAAATATTTTCAGTTTGCTTGCATTGTTGCATAATAACACCTCTCGACAAAAATATAGTATAAAATTTATTTTTATCAAGTTTTAATATGCATTTCAAAAAGAAAAATTTCGAACAAAATCAATTATTCGAACATAATAGAATACAAAATCATACTGCCAATAATCATCGCGATTACTTGTGGTCCAATTCTCCAAAACATTTTCTTAAAAAATGTATCCCACACATCTTTTGTTACGAAATAATCGGGCGCAGTAAATCTCCGGAAAGAATCACCAATTTTATACGCACCAAAACTGACCGGCACACAAAACAGGAAATACCAAAACCCAGCGCCATCCGCCGCGGCACAAGAAATCAAAGCCCAAAAAACCGCGATTCCCCAAATCTTAGATTCTTCGACTGGTTTATTTTTAACTTCACCTTTGTTTATATTTGCACCCATTTTTCACCACCTTGGTTATTAAAACCGCCCATAGAATAGGGCGGTAAAATTTACTTTTTCACAACAAAGTTAACCAACTTTTTTGGAACGACAATTGTTTTAATAATCGTTGCACCATCCAGTTGTTTGACCGCATTTTGCTTTGCTGTTTCGACCAAGTCAGATTCGGCAATGTCCACCGGTACAACAAAGTCCCGCACACGTTTGCCATTAACTGACACAACAATAGTCATATCGGTATCTGCCATTTTTGATGCATCTGCGACTGGCCATTTTTCGAACACCAACAAATTTTTATTACCCAATTTTTCCCACATCTCTTCTGTTAAATGTGGTGCAAATGGATTCAGCATTTGAATCAAAACAGAATAGGCCGCAACAGGCATTTTACCACCTGGGAATGCATTGATAAATTCCATCATTCCCGAAATAGCAGTATTGAAATTCATATTTTCAATTCTGTCAGTTACATCAGCAATCAAACGATTGACTAATTTTTCTTGTGCCTCGGTCAAAGGTTCATCTGTTAAATTATCCGCAAATGCCTCGACACGTTTTAAAAATCTTTGCACACCCGACAGGGCACCCTCGGACCAGATTGTATTATTTTTCCATGGCCCCAAAGACAATATAGCAACACGTGACGCATCGGCACCAACACGATCCAGTAATTCAGAAACCTGGAACCCGTTACCACGTGATTTAGACATTTTGTATCCATCACTGCCCAACACTAAACCTTGGGCTGTACGTTTTTTATATGGCTCTGGGGTATTTACCAAACTCAAATCATACAATGCATGATGCCAAAAACGAGAATAAATCAAATGGCGGGTATTATGTTCATGTCCACCGTTATAATGTGTAACCGGCATCCAATTTTCCATCTGTTTACGTGAACAAAATTCCGCATCATTTTTTGGATCCAAATAACGCAGATAATACCACGAAGATCCCGCCCATCCCGGCATAGTATCTGTTTCACGGGTTGCCGCACCGCCACACACCGGACAAGTTGTTTTAACCCAATCAGTCGCTCTGGCCAATGGACTTTCGCCATCATCGGTTGGTTTATAATCTGTCATATATGGTTGCATCACAGGTAATTGGTCATCTGGCACAGGTTGCCAACCACATTTTTCGCAATGTACAAGTGGAATTGGTTCACCCCAATACATTTGACGAGAAAATCCCCAATCTTTTAATTTATACTTGGTTGTGCCACGAGCAAATCCATGTTCAGATCCATATTTAATTGCGGCATCAATTGCATCTTGTTTTCCCATACCGTTTAAAAATTCAGAATTGATATGTTCGCCATCGCCTTCCCAAACCGCATCAGGTTCACCACCGGCAAGCACAGGAATAATTTCCAAACCAAACTTCTTGGCAAAATCCCAGTCACGAGAATCATGTGCCGGCACCGCCATAATTGTTCCATACGCATAATCGACCAAAACATAGTCCGATGTAAACACAGGTATTTCACGTCCATTAAATGGATTTATTGCGGCAATTCCTTCCAGTTTAACACCAGTTTTTTCTTTGGAAGCATCTGTTCTTTCAATTTCACTTTTTGCCACAGAATCTTTGATATATTGTTCAACCGCCGCCGCATTTTTAATACGACCATCATCCAACCATTTACGCAACAGTTTATGTTCAGGTGCAATAACACAGAATGTAACACCGAATATAGTATCCACACGAGTTGTATAAACCGTCATAACATCATCACCGACACGAAAATCGACATCGGCACCGTGTGATTTTCCAATCAGGTTGATTTCGTCTTTTTTGACACGTTCATCAAAATCTAAATCTTTTAATCCATTCAGCAATTTATCAGCATATTTTGATAAGGCCAAATTCCATTGCATTTTGACTTTCTTTTCGACCTGACCATGACAACGATCACAGCAACCATCTTCTAACTCTTCATTAGTCAGGGTAGTGCGACAATTAGGGCACCAATTCATAGGCAATTCAGATTTATATGCCAATCCATTTTTAAAGAATTGGATAAACATCCATTGTGTCCATTTAATATATTCAGGATCCGATGTCGCAACACGAGTTTCAGGATTCACCGACCAACCGGCCTGGTCAATAACCGCCGCATAAGATTTTTTTAATTCAGTTGCGATATCCGCAGGGTGCTTGCCAATTTTTGTAGCATAATGTTCTGCGGTAATTCCCATTGCATCAAAACCCATAGGGAACAAAACATCATACCCTTGGTGACGGCGAAAACGCGACATAACATCCATACCGGTATAAATCAATAAATGACCCGCATGCAACCCAGTTCCAGACAAAAATGGAAATTCCACTAAATTATAATAACGTGGCTTGGAATCGTCATTTTTTGGCACAAATGCACGTTCATCACGCCAGCGTTTTTGCCATTTGGCCTCACGTTCTATAACTTTTTTCATATCATCAGTCATATTGGTATCCTTTATTGAAAATATCGCACCAACAAATTTTATACAGATTTCTGACGAATTTCAAGATTTTTATATATAAAAACGTTCTGGATATTTCGCATTTTTGAACCATTTTTATAAATTTTGACGGTTACAGCAGGGCAAACACCATTTTTTATCACACAAAACACTCGCAAACCCGCAGAAATCTGGGCTTTTTTAACAAAAATTTGGCAAAGCAGGGCGATTTTTTGTAAAATTTTGACCAAAAACCGCTTTTTTGGGGATTTTTACAATTTTCATGATTTTGGCAATTTTACTTAAAATTCATATTTTCAATTTTAATCCTCAAAAATACAAAATTTTGCATTTTTTATAAAAATTTGAAAAAAATTTATTTTCACAACCAAATTTTATAGAAACCAAACAAAATTCTTATAAAACCAGCAGAAACTATAGGATTCCACAGATTACACACAACACAACAACATTATACAAATTCGCCCCAGACCATATTTTCTGCGACTTTCAGCCGTTTTTATACGCGAAATATTCTGATCGATTTTCAGGCCGATGAATATTAAAAACCGTATAATTGGACGTCCAGATGCCTGAAAATCGATTGGATTTCAGCGACATTCAGATAATTTCAGCAATATAAATATACGAACGCAACGACAAAGGCGCCACAACCATAGGAATAAAATTCCAGCAAACACAGAACAGGTTGATTATACGCAATATTTTTAACAAAATTCCGCCAAAACCCGCCAAATTTCATCAATATTTAGCCACAAACAACGCATTTTAACCAATATTATTATAACCCCAGCCACATTTCACCACACCAAACTATACATAATATACATTATGCGCCTTTTTAATATAATAAAATATAAATGAAGACCGCCATCCCCCGCGGTCTTCGCCCTGTTAAAAACCAAATAAAAAATGCCACGTTTTTTTGACGTGGCACCCATAAAAAAATATTTACAAATTATTTTTTAATCTTGGCAACCTTTTTTGCCGCCTTGGCAACCTTACCCACCTTTGCTGTCAAACTCTTGATACCTTTTGCCAATTCGGTCTCTTCTGCTTCCCCTATTTCCTCTGGTTTTACGGCAGAACAGCAATATGGACATTTTGTAGCCAATTTGCTAATAGATTGTTGGCAATATGGGCATGCGTGTGTTGTAACTGGCTGTTTTGAACGTGCCTTGGCAGCAATACGCACAATTAAGAATACAGCAAACATTGTTATCAAGAAACTGATTACCGCATTCAAGAATAAACCAATACTGATTGCAGAATCCGCCCCCAGAGTGATTTTCCATGCAGAAAAGTCAATTCCGCCAATCAACAATCCAATCGGTGGCATCATAACATCTTTGACCAATGAATTCACAACCGATGTCATCACCGAACCAACGATGATACCAACAGCCATGTCGATTGCATTACCGCGATTTATAAAAGTTTTAAAGTCTTTAAGCATACCCATTTTTCTATCCTTTTTGTTTTGTTGTGTTTTTATTGTCCTGATATTGCTATCAAGTGTTAGAATTCCCCTATTTATCTGACTTTTTGCCCTTTTGATATTGTGCCAAAGCCCCCAATACCGCCGCCAATGTTTTTCGCAAACTTTCATCATGGGTTTCAACCATTATATTAGCCATGGCATAGGTATCATACCGTTCATTTATCAATTGGGATAATATAACCCGACTGTCATTATTTAATAATTGTGGTCTGGTACGGCGGAAATTAGTGCGTTTAACCAATAAATCCAAATCCGCCTTTAACCAAATGCTTGTCGCCTTGTCCAAAACCATTTCACGCACAGCCGGTGTGATAAATGCACCCTCGCCTGTGGAAACAACCTTGATACGTGGTTCAGAATCCAACAACCGTTCAATCACAGATTTTTCAACGCGTCTGAATTCTTGTTCGCCATACATAGCAAAAATATCAACCACGCTGCATCCGGCGGCCTTTTCTATCTCTTTATCAGAATCAACAAATGGAATCCCCAATGCCCTGGACAATGCACGGCCCACAGATGTTTTGCCAACCCCCATCAGCCCCACCATAACAATAGGTTTGTTTAATATAATCTTTTGGTTCTTTATCATATTTTAAACTATATCACATAAATTTAGTCGTTTTCAATCCATATTTGTCAGACGTTCCAACTGATCCGCAGCAATCAATGCATCAATCATTTCATCCAACCCTTCGCCACCTGCCAAAATGTCATCTAATTTATATAAAGTCAGTTTGATACGATGATCTGTAACGCGTTGTTCTGGGAAATTATATGTTCTTATCTTTTCACTGCGATCCCCTGACCCAACCATAGAACGTCTTGAACTATTACTTGCGTTTTGTTGTTCAAGTCTTTGTTTTTCGTACAATTTAGACCTTAACACCGCCATTGCCGACGCTTTATTTTGAAACTGACTGCGTTCGTTTTGACATGTCACAACAATACCAGATGGAAAGTGCGTAATACGTATCGCACTGTCTGTTTTATTAACGTGCTGGCCACCCGCCCCAGATGCACGGAAAACGTCGATACGAATATCTTTATCTTCGATAACAACATCAATATCTTTGGCCTCGGGCATCACAGCCACCGATGCCGCAGAGGTATGGATTCGCCCTGCTGCCTCGGTTTCTGGAACACGTTGCACACGATGAATCCCAGATTCAAATTTCATACGAGCATACGCGCCAACACCGTCAATTTTAAACACGATTTCTTTATACCCATGCAATGATGTCGGGTTTTCTTCGATAACCTCAATCTTCCACCCTTTACGCAAAGCATAAGATTTATATTGGTTATACAAATCCCCTGCAAACAAAGCAGATTCTTCGCCACCAACCCCAGCACGAATTTCCATAATAACACTGTTATCATCAGCCTCGTCGCGTGGCAACAATGCGATTTGCAACCGTTTTTCTATATCAGGCAATTTACCCTTTAATTCTGCCATTTGCTCTATTGCCATTGCATGAAAGTCAGGATCATGTTGCAATTCATCAGCATCTTGGATACCTTTGACAGTTTGAAAATATTCATCTATCAATGGCAACAATTCTGACAATCTGGAATACTCTTTGGACAATTTTGCCAATTCATCCCCAGACACATCCCCAGAATTCATTTGATTACCAATTTCATCTGCACGTTTTTGTATATCACGCAGCTTTTCTTCCATAATCATTTTATGCAACCTTTAATAATTTGATAGCATCAACCACAGACAAACTCTGTTGTTCGCCCGATTCCATATTTTTTAATGCCACAAGTTGATTTTTTGATTCATCATCGCCGATTATCATACTGAATTTAGCCTTAATTTTGTCCGCATATTCAATTTGATTTTTAAACTTTTTTTCTGTGTCTAAATACGATACAGCGGCGATATTTTCATCACGTAATGCATTCACAATGCCAGATGCATACGCAACATTATTATCACCCATCACCAACACCGCAACATCGATTGGTGTTTCAAATCTGGTTAAATCAATTTGGTTGTTTTCTAACATAGCCGCAAAGATTCTTGAAAATCCGATTGCCGCCCCAACCCCAATAATTTTGGTTTTAGAAAACTTACCCGCCAAATCAGCATAACGACCACCACCAGCCGCAGTTCCCAATTCTGGATGATTTATCAATTTAAATTCAAAAACCAATCCAGTATAATATGCCAAACCACGAGTAATAGACAAATCTATCTTGGCATTTTTAACACCCATACCCGACAGAACTGTCATAAACTTTGTCAATTCATCAATAGCGGCATTTAACTTATCACTTTTGTTTACAAATTGCTTATAACCGTCTGTAAATACGGATTTTATCAATTCTTCTTTGTTTTCGTCATTTAACGTGTCGCGCAACCCTTCGGCAAAGTCGTCATCGCCCATTTTGTCCTTTTTATCTATCAAAACGAACACATCTTTCTTTTGATCTGCATTCATTTCCAGATAATCGAACAAGGCATCCCAAAATGGACGCGAACCAATCAAAACCTCGGCTGGACCGATAAATTCTGCAACTGATTCCAAAGCACGATTTATCACAGAGATAATTTCTGCATCATAATTAGTAGACAAAGAATTTATTCCCATTATATCCAAATCCATTTGGTAAAATTCACGATAACGACCACGTTGAGCGCGCTCGCCACGATAACGTTTAGAAAACTGTGATGCACGGAAAGGAAACACCAAATCATTCAGATGACCTGCAACATAGCGCGACAATCCAACGGTTCCATCGTAACGAAGTCCCATTTTGGTATCACCTTTTTGGAACAGAAACATCTGGGTTTCGATTTCATCCCAATTATCTTTATCTGTCAGAACCTCGGCACGTTCTATGGCTGGCAAATCCAACATGGAAAATCCTGACAATTTCAGCACATTTTGCATGCGTGCCGCACAAACATCGAAACAACGTTGCTGTGCTGGTAATAATTCTATAAACCCTGATAACGGTTTAGTAGGTTTTAAATCCATAATTTCACCTCTTTTTAGGTACTATAATTTAATTAACTTGATTTGATTTATTATATCATAAAAATGATACAGACGCTAGAAACACACACCCATATGGGCGTGATGCAAAATATGACAAAAATGCAATTTATTCATAATCATAGGCACATCATAACAATAAAATCCCGAATTTTCAACAAAAAATAACACCACACGATGGTGGTGTTATAATCTTTACTTAAAATTCATTTTCTTTTGCAATGCCACAATACTATTTCTCCAATGAACCATTTCTTGGATGCGTCTTTTAAACCCAGCAAAAGACAATTCTTCTGCATTAACCATCTGAAATGATTCTAAAAATTTGTTGTCATAATACAAGTCCTCTAAATACACCATACCAATTTTGCGTTCTTTGCAATTCATCAGGCACAAAATAAAATAATTTGTTGTCAAACGCAGTAAAATAGATGAATCAAAATTTTCAGATTTTTTACCATTATCCAATGGAGTGAAAAAACTTTTCTTTAACATATCATCTGATTTACAAAACCCAGTTTTCTTTACCGCATCACGTACTTTGCATTCAAATCCCTTGCATGGTTTTCTGGGCATACCGCTGACATCTACATAAGGTTTTTTAACAATCGCACCATTTAAAACATTATAAACCCTGACCGTTTTATTTTCGGTCTGTGGCTCAGCAATCAAAGTATTGGAAATACAATAAGAATCCTTTGTAGGCAGTTGCACAGAATTATTCATTTTTTATTACCTTTATAATATAACTCTCCACTCCCGACCAACTGATAACAACACTATCAAATATTTTCACAAAAGCAACTTTTTTTAAAAATATTTATGCAAAGATGCACCATTTTGATTCAGCCAACGTTTTGCACGTTCAACCCCAAACCCATACAGTTCGGATACCTGACGCCAAAATGCAGGCGAATGATCCATATGCTTTTTATGGGCTAATTCATGCATAACAACATACCGCATTACCTCGTACGGTGCAAATGCCAACCGCCAAGAAAAAGACATTGTGCCAGTCGAAGAACAACTGCCCCAACGGGTGGAAGTATCCCGCAACGCAATTCGTGCAGGCCAAAATTCACGTGGGGTTGATTTAATAATTTCTTTGATAGATTTTAATAATTCCGCCTTTATAACATCCCGAACCCGTCGTTCAAACATATCCACCCCACCCCCAACGGTCAACGTCCATGTGCCGTCATCATTTAATATTAAACTGTTTGAACGAGAATTTGGGTTCCTTAACAATCGTACCCGTCGTCCTAAAAATTCAATTTCATCGCCATCACAAACCACACACTTTTTAGGAGTCCGTGCAAAAATCGAATTCACCCATTTACGTTTAGATTCCAAAAATTTAATTGCCTGGGATTCTGGCACCATAAATGGCTTGGACATACGGATTTCAAATTCACCCGTTGTTTTAGGTCGCAAAGTTATATTTCTGGTACCACGTCTGGATTCAATTACAACCGGAATTTCGCCACCATCATCTAAAACAAAAACATAACTAGACATATTATCTCATCTTTTTACAAATGTCTGCGGCAACCGTATCAACATCAAATCCCATTGTCTGCATTACCGCATCCCCATCCCCAGACATTCCAAATCGGTCAATTCCAACAACCGCATCCGCAAATTCAAACCATGGTGCCGATGCCCCTGCCTCGATTGCGACAACAAATCCACGCAATAAATCTTTTTGAACCTTGACCGACGAATTACGGAATTTTTCAACCGAAGGCATAGAAACAACCTGAACCGATGGACCAATTTTCTTTGCAACCGCAACAGCAAACGGAACATCAGCCCCCGTTGCGACTAGTGTCAGACGTGTTCTGCGTGCCGTTGCCTTGTGAATAACATATGCACCATTTGATAAATCGGAACCTTTTGGAGTTTTTATCTGTTCAAATTTCTGTCGCGACAAAATAATTGCAGACGGATGGAACATATCCGTCAAAGCCGTTTGCCATGCCCATGCAACCTCGCTATCATTACATGGTCGTAATACATTTAATCCAGGTATCAAACGCAACGAAGCCAACTGTTCAATTGGTTGATGTGTCGGTCCATCCTGACCCACAGCAACACTGTCATGACTGAACACATAAATCACCGGCAACCCAGACAATGCGGCGACACGAATCGCGGGTCGCATATAATCAGAAAACACTAAAAATGTAGAACCATACGGACGAACCCCACCAACCACCAATCCGTTCATAATTCCACCCATGGCATGTTCACGCACACCATAATTTATATAATTACCTGAAAAATCTTTTGATATTATCTCTGACGAATGTGGAACACGCGCCCCAGTATTACCACCTAAATCCGCACTGCCCCCAACTAAATTCGCCCCACGTGCAATTATCAGATCCAAATATTGTGCTGACAATTCACGCGTAGAAATATTTTTTTCATCGTTTTCAAACTTTGGATTTGGCACAATTGTACGCGCATTTTGGCACCCGTGTGCAACAGTGCCTGCCGCCAATTGACTCCAACAAGCCTCGCCATGACCCGAAACAAGTTGCCGCATCAGTTTTACCATCTCGGCATTTGAAATTGCCAACCCATGTGCCGCCGATTTACCCGCCACAGACGAACCCGCACCCAACACAGATTTAACCTGAACGAACACTGGTCGCTTTGATCTTTTTGTATCAACCAAGACACGATTTAATCTGTCGAAATCATCTGCACGAACATTATTCACAACACACCATCCAGCCGCCCGAACCACACCTGGAATATCAACCGCTGTCAATGCCGTTCCATCAATGCTTAAACCATTATCGTCCCACAGCAAAACCAGATTATCCAAATTATACCGACCCGCAAAAGCAATCGCCTCGAACGCGACCCCCTCGGACAAATCGCCATCAGAACACAAACAATATACTCGACCACCCGTACCACGAATTTTTTGCGCAAATGCCAAGCCAACCGCATTTGCAACCCCCTGACCTAATGGACCCGTTGTTGCATCAACACCATTGATTCCAATTTCCGGATGCCCAGGTAATCCGCCAATTTGTCGAAAAGAATCCAAATTTCCAACATCATAACCAGCCAATTTTAATACAGAATACAGCATCGCGCTGCCATGCCCCGCAGACAAAACAAATTTATCCAAACCTGGCCTTAAAAAATTTGCAAATACCGTCGTGATAATTCCAGATGCCCCCAACACAATTCCAACATGTCCGCTTTTTGCAGCATAAATCATGTGCAGAGCCAAAGCCCGCACTGCATTCGACATCTCGATTAAATCATTGGAATTAAACCTCATAATATGATATTATAACATAAAACCAAAGGTAATAAAATGATAAAAATTTGGACAGACGGTTCTTGTTTGGGCAACCCAGGCCCTGGGGGATGGGCATTTATTGTCACAGACGGCACAAACATTGCCGAACGCAGTGGCGGTGAAAAAGACACAACCAATAACCGTATGGAGTTAAGCGCCGTAATCGCAGCTTTAAATGCGACAAAGAAACATACCGAGGTTGAAATTCATACCGACAGCCAATATGTAAAAAACGGTATGGAAACATGGTTAAAGAACTGGAAAAGTCGTGGATGGAAAACTGCAGACAAAAAACCTGTTAAAAACAAAGAATTGTGGATGCAACTGGATGAATTAGCATCATCTGTAAAAATTCATTGGATATGGGTTCGTGGACATGATGGCGAATCGTTCAACGAACGTTGCGATGAATTGGCCCGTTCTTATGCCGAAACATTAAAATAAAAAACCGACCAAACGGTCGGTTTGAATTCATGGCGCACCCATTCATTCCCCTTGATAAACAATAATCAACCGTAAACACAAAAACTCTATTAACCATATCCGTTTTTGCACAGTTGCTAATTGTTCATCTGCGTATTCACCATGCGCTTCGCTCTGGTGCATCCTTCTGGGCGACAATATAATAAAATAAAAAACCGACCAAACGGTCGGTTTGAATTCATGGCGCGCCCAGAAGGATTCGAACCCTCAACCTTCTGATCCGTAGTCAGATGCTCTATCCAATTGAGCCATGGGCGCAAACACCTGTATATTCTATATTAAAAAAGTCAAAAAGCAAGAAAAAATATACAAAAAATTTTATCGGCTAGGCCCAAAAATATTTTTAACAAAAAACTTGACAAATTATTTTTTTATACTATATTGTGTTCAGATAACCACAAAACCAAGAAGGGATAAAATGGTAAGAACAAAAAAAACAAATTCAAAAAAACGCTCATTCACATGGAAACGTGTATGGGAAATCATCTGCTGGCCTTTCAAAAAAATTTGGGCTGGATTGTGTATCGTATGGCGTTGGATTGCCAGTATTAATTTAGTTGCTTTGTTAAATTTAGCATTATTAGTATCAATCATTGTATTATTTACATTATTGATTATTGATTTGCGTA
Organism: uncultured Alphaproteobacteria bacterium; assembly: GCA_946188105.1. Classification (GTDB taxonomy): domain Bacteria; phylum Pseudomonadota; class Alphaproteobacteria; order Rs-D84; family Rs-D84; genus Enterousia. The sequence goes on from CAMHTQ010000001.1 coordinate 37,300, forward strand.
AAGGTGCAAATGCAAGTGATTCAGAAATTGTCTTGCAACAACCAGCACCAGTAGAAACAACTCAAACCATTGAAAAAACACAACCAGTTGTTAAACCACGCAAAATCACAAAATTACCAGTTAAACATGATGCAGCAACACGCAAACCTATTGCTATGCCTATCCAGGTTGCCAAGGTTCCACAAAATCCTGTTGCAATCAAACAAGTTGCTGTAATCGAAGAAGAAAAAGTTGTTTTGGGTAATACAGTTATCGATAATCATGATATGACAACAGTTTTGAAACACGGTTCTCATATTCGTGGCGATTTGTATATCCAAGATTTGCGTAAATATACATTACCTTGCAATGTTGTAATTGATGGTAATTTAATCTTACGCGATGTCAATATGTTGAACTTTTGTGGCGACTTTACTGTTCGTGGAAACATCTATGTCAGCCCACGTTCTTCATTTGGTCCAGTTCCCAGTACAGCCCGTATTGGTGGACAAGTAATTTTATAATCATTTTCATGTATCTCCTTTGGAATGACCGCATTTATGCGGTCATTTTTATTTTGTTTGTAATAAAAAAATATGATATAATATGTACAACCAAACAAAGAGGAGAAAAAATGGAAGCTGTTGTAAAATTTATTAAAGTTTTAGCAAAAAATTTAGGATTGACTATCGTATTGGCCGTTGCAATTATTTTGTTTGCAATATTTTCTGATGGTCTGATCGAGGGTTTGATTGCCGCATTATCTGCTTTGATTGCATACACATGCTGTCAATTATTGTACAAAGAGTACAAGGCATTACCTGCTGCGAAACCATCATCTCGTTCTAAAAAATCCAAATAATAAAAAGCCCCAGTAATTTACTGGGGTTTATTTTTATCTCTTTAAACCTATTTTGATTTTTTCTTGTCCGCAGGTTTTGCTGCATCTTTTTTAGGTTCTTCTGTTTTTTCTGTAACAGTAACCTTTTCTTCTTCTGCCTGGGCGACATCAGAAACCAAACTTTGTTTAGGTGTTTTTTCTTCTTCGGATGTCAATTCTTGACGCAATTCACTTTCTTGATTTGCATTGTTTGATTTTGCAGAAACCAATGCCAACAAAGCACATAATACAAAGAATATTGTTGCCAACCATGCAGTTGCACGTGTCAAAAAGTTACCAGCCGCAGCCCCCGTCAACGCACCACCAAACATAGATGCCGCAGACGAACCAGACATACCGGAACCTTCGGACTTTTGTAACAAAATGATACCAATCATGAAAACTGCAACGATGATTAATAAAACCAATAAAATAGAAAACATGTTTATTCCTTTATCTAAAACATTTAAATCTTATATTCAAAAACTCTAAATTGCAAGAATTTTCAATAATTCCGCAGCCGCAGCCGTACTGGCCTCTTTTTTGGACGATCCCTGACCTGTTGCCGTTTTACCCAGCGCAGTTACAGAAACATTAAACACCGGATTATGCGATGGGCCACTTTGTGGCAAAAACTCGTAAACCGGTAATTCCCCTGTGCTTGTTTTTTGGACATATTCTTGCAACGCGGTTTTCGCATCTTTTGGAGCAACAATTTCCGCAGCCGCCAAATCACGCCATCTGGCAACAATTATATCCTTGGCAACATCAAACCCAGATTCCAGATAAATTGCACCGAACACAGCCTCCATCGCATCAGCCAAAACATGTTGCACCCTGCCCGCTGTCATATGGCCATGACGAATATGTTTTTCTAATCCGATTTCTTGGGCAACCAATGCCAATGTTTGCGTAGATACCAATGTTGCATGTCTGCGCGCCAATTCGCCTTCGGCCTCGTTTGGAAACATTTCATATAACAACCCAGCCACAGATAAACCTAAAACCCTGTCGCCAATGAATTCCAACCGTTCATTATTATGTGCAGAATCCACACCGCTTTGGGTCAATGCCAATTCCAACAACTTTTCATCTTTAAAAGTATAGTTTAATATTTGCATTTTAATTTATTCCCATTCCGATTCTATCCCAACGGATTTTATTCCCCCATGTCCACACCATTATCATAGGTGCATAATAGTTATGTGAATACCATACGAACCAAACCTTGCCCAACACATTATCGCGTGGAACAAATCCGATTTCGGCACGACTGTCTGAACTGTTATCACGATTATCGCCCATAAAGAAGAAATGTCCCTGGGGTACGGTAAATTCAGCCGTATTATCATAAGGTGCATTATCAGACATTTCTATAATACTGTGTTTTACACCATTTGGTAATGTTTCTGTGTATTCTGTTGCATCAAAAACCGAACAAGCCCCCTGATACATTTTGCAATAATAATCATGTTTATATTCTATGGTATAGTTAAACTTCGCAGGTTCGTTATCTATCCAGATTTTATTCCCTTTGATAACCATGTTATCTTTGTAAAAACCAACACTGCGTATAGATTTTGGTAATATTGCCACAATATATTTACGTGGATTTTCACGACTGACAATCTTGCCGTTTATGTATAAACGACCCTCGCGCACTTGAATCTTGTCGCCCTCGACACCGACCAATCTTTTAACAAAATCCTGGGATTCATTAATTGGATTACGGAAAACAACAACATCACCAACATGGGGTTCAGTTGCCAAGAAACGACCAGCAAACAAATGCCAAGAGCCAAATGGGAAAGAATATCTGGAAAACCCATATGACCATTTTTGAACAAATATATGATCACCAACATTTAATGATGGTATCATTGACCCAGACGGTATATTAAATGGTTCTAGCAAAAAACTGCGAAATATAATAGCAATCAATGCACCATAAAATATAGTATTAAACCATTCACGCACTGCATTTGGATTTTTTAGTGGCATCCTTGTATCCTTATCTTTTTTATGTACGGCTGGTATTTTATAACTTGAAAACGAACAAAGCAAGTTTATAATTAGCATATGATTTCATTAAATTCGATTATTTTTAACGGAATGGATGCTATTAAAATAGATGTCCAGGTTCAATTGGCCAGCGGTCTGGCAAAACCAGAGTTCAGTATTATTGGTTTAGCGGATCGTGCCGTCAAAGAATCTGCGGAACGTGTCCGCAATGCACTCAGCGCATTAAATGTTGCACTGCCTCCCAGACGTTTGACTGTAAATTTATCCCCCGCAGATGTTGAAAAATCAGGTTCCCATTTTGATCTGCCTATTTTGTGTGGAATCTTATGTGCGCTGGATATATTACCCCAAGATAAATTGTCAAAATATCTGATACTGGGCGAAGTTGGACTGGACGGGTCTATATTAAAAACAGACGGTGTTTTACCTGCCAGTGTCTGGGCAAACAAAAACGGACTGGGGATTATATGCCCATATACCCAAGGTTCCGAGGCATTATTATCCGACATCACTGATATTTTGGCACCAAAACACGTTCTGGATTTGATAAATCATTTCAAAGGAATAAATGAATTACAATTTCCACAAAAACCAGACACCACAACCGACCAACCACAAAAAATTGGTGACATGGCCGAGGTTTATGGTCAACAAGCCGCCAAACGTGCTTTGGAAATTGCTGCGGCTGGTGGACACGCAATGTTGATGGTGGGGCCTCCGGGATCGGGAAAAACAATGTTGGCATCTCGACTGCCGACAATCATGCCAGACATGACAACCGAAGAAATTTTAGAAACATCTGTTATCTATTCTATCGCAGGTCAATTATCAAATCGTGGTTTGATTACCAACCGCCCTTTCCGTGCTGTTCACCACACAGCCAGTCCTGTATCATTGGCCGGTGGCGGATCGGACGCACGTCCTGGGGAAATTTCGTTGGCACATAACGGGGTATTATTCTTGGACGAATTACCAGAATTTAATCGTTCAACATTGGAAATTTTGCGTCAACCAATGGAATCTGGCAAAATAATGATTTCACGTGCCAGACACAATGCAACATACCCTGCAAACTTTCAATTGATTGCCGCAATGAATCCATGTCCATGTGGTCATTTAGGTAATGCCGCACTGTCTTGTACACGCGCACCACGTTGTGCCGAGGCATACCAAAATAAAATTTCAGGTCCCCTGCTGGACAGAATTGATTTGCATGTCGATGTTGATGCCGTCAATCCATGGGATATGAAAACAGATACAAAAACACATGTTGAAACCAGTGCCGAAATTCGCAATCGTGTTGTTATGGCCAGAAATCGCCAATTATCCAGACAAGGATATGTGAACGCGATGTTGGACGGCAATGCATTGGATTCTGTTGTTAAAATGACACCTGAAATGACAGAATTTTTAAATACTGCCGCAGAAAAGATTGGTATGTCTGCTCGTGGCTATAATCGTATCAAACGAATTGCACGCACTATTGCAGATTTGGCCAACAGGGACGATATAATATTGGATGATTTAATCGAGGCATTATCATATCGCCCAATAAATCGTGGCAAATACGGTGTAAAACTGTAAAAACTCTTGATTTTATAGTGAAAAAACTACATTATTATACATGTAGGACAAAAATAGCATTGCCACTTGGGATTTACTACCAATACAGATATCAAAATACTTTATTCGTAATAAATTCGTGTGGTAATGCAAAGTTAATAAATAAAGGAATATTAAAATATGGTATTATTACATAAAAAATCTGTGGCTGAAAAAAAGACAACCACAAAATCAAAGAAAAAAACAATCCAAGATTATATTGAACCAACTGTTAGCCCAATCGCTGATATGCCAGAACATGAATCTGATATAAATGATGAAAAGGTGTATTTTATGGCTTTGGGTGGTTTGGAACACGTTGGTCAAAATATGTATTTATACAAATACAAAGGGAAATTCCTGATCGTCGATTGCGGTATGGGATTTTTAGAAGAAGAAATCGGCGCTGGTGATGTTCAATATTGCGACACCAGTTGGCTTGAAAAACGCAAAGATGATGTTGTTGCATTTGTGCTGACCCATGGCCACGAAGATCATATTGGTGCATTAAAATTCATTTGGCCAAAATTTAGAAAGCCAATTTATTGCACTCGTTTTCCTGCCGAAATTTTGCGTCAAACATTTGACGGAATTGAACTGGATTATGATCCTAAACGCGACATTATTGAATTTGATGCAGCTGGAACAACTTTGGATTTAGATCCATTTACCGTTGAAACATTCCATGTTTCTCACTCGGTTCCCGAGGCACAAATGTTGATAATAAAAACCCCAGCCGGTAAAATTTTACATACAGGCGACTGGACATTTAACGATGATAACCCAATCGAACCGGCAACCGATTATGCCAGATTACGCGAAATTGGATCTGATCCAAAATTGTTGGCATGTGTTTGCGACTCTACATCCAGTTCTCGTCAAACACCACAAACCACAGAAATTCAGGTTCGTGAAACATTAACAGAATTGATGAAAAATGCACCTGGACGTGTGTTTGTAACGGGATATTCTCGCAGTATTGCCAGATTAAAAATGTTCGCCGAGGCTGCGCATGCCGCGGGACGTATTGCCGCAATCAAAGAACGCAGCAACCCCAGTCCCGTCCCATTTGTTGGCTTGCCAGAATTTCGTTCAATTGGTATAGATTTTGGTTATCTAGCAGAAAACGATATTTACCTGCATCGCGACATCAAAGATTTACCAGCAGAAAAACAGGCAATATTTTTAACAGGTTCCCAAGGGGAAAAGTTCGCAATGTTAACCCGCCTGTGCCATGGTAATGTCAAAGAATTAAAACTGATGCCAACCGATACGGTTATATTCAGTGCAATTATTATTCCAGGCCGCGAACAAGATGTATCGACCCTGTATAACAAATTGGCACGTATGGGAATAAAAACCCACACTATTTTTGATACTGATAATGTTCACGCATCTGGGCATGCTGGACGTCCTGAATTCGAACGTTTTTACGACATGGTTCACCCCCAGGTTTCTATTCCAATGCATGGTGATTACATCAATGAAATGTTAAACGGCAAAATGGCAATGGAACGTGGCGGTGCAAAACAGATGATGGTTGTCCACAACGGTGAAATGATTGCTTTATCCGATGGTAACGAGGCATATGTTGCCGAAACAATCGAAACTAAATTCGTTGTTATGGAGGGCGAAACCGAACGCAGTGCCGATGACCAGGTGTACAAAAACCGTAAAAAAATCGCAATGAACGGTGCGGTATTTGTAACATTACCTGTCGATAAAAAGGGATTTTTAAAAGGCCCCCCCGAGGTTTCCAGTGCCGGTATATTTGAATCTGATGATACAGGATTTATGAAACGTCAAATTCAAATTGAAATTACCAAGGCAATTGATGGATTAACAAAAACAGAACGCAAGGATAAAAACAATCTGGTTCGTGCTGTTCAAACCGCATCGAACAAGGTTGTACGTGCGTCCCTGGGGGCTGATAAAAAGCCACAATACAGTGTTCATTTTGTGCAAAAATAATAAATGCCCCAAACGGGGCATTTTTTTATGCCTGCACCTTGAATTTCCTTAAAAAACTGATAAAATAATATAGATAATAAAAGGTATTGTTATGTCTGATAAAATTATTTTAACAGGAATTAAACCAACCGGTATGCCACATATCGGCAATTATCTTGGTGTCTATAAACATTTAATAGAATTATCCCAAGATTACAAAACCGTTGCTTTTATTGCTGATTTGCACGCATTAAACACAATTCATGACCCCAAGGTAATTAAACAATACACCTATGAAATGGCTGCATTTATATTGGCTATGGGCTTGAATATGGATAATGCGATTTTATTCCGCCAATCAGATATTGATGCTATTTATAAATTAAATACATTTTTAATGAATGTAACCCCAAAAGGTTTAATGAACCGCGCCCATTCTTACAAGGCAATATTGGAAAAAAATGCCGCATCAGGTGATGATCCTGATAACGGTGTTAATATGGGATTATATACCTATCCTATTTTAATGAGTGCCGATATTTTATTGTATAATTCTGATATCGTGCCTGTTGGTTCTGATCAAAAACAACACGTAGAATTCGCTCGTGACATTGCCGAATACTTTAATCGCACATACGGCAATACGTTCCGGTTACCCGAACCCCAGATTAGCAAAGATTCCGGTTTGATACCAGGTTTAGACGGCCGTAAAATGAGCAAATCTTATGATAATACGATTCCAATTTTCGCACCTGAATCTGAATTGAAAAAGAAAATTATGCGTATCATCACAGATAGTAAATTACCAGACGAACCAAAAAATCCTGACGAGTCAACTATCTTTTTATTATACAAACATTTCGCAACCGATGCCCAAATTGCAAATATGCGTGAATTATTTGAAAAAGGTAAAATCGGTTATGGCGATGCTAAAAAGATGCTGTTTGATGCAATCAACACTTATTTATCAGAACCACGTAAAAAATATGAATATTTCATGTCGCATACTGATGAATTAGACAAGATTTTGGCAGACGGGGCTGCAACTGCCACTAAAATTGCCAACAAGACAATCGAACGCATTAAAAAGTCGATGCTGGGTTAAACAAAAAAAACGGAGGGAGAAACAATGAAAGCATTTACCTGGATTTTATGTGCCGTATTGGCGGTTATCGGTTATAACTATTTTGATAATACCCCACCCAGAACCGTATCAACAAATGGCGAATGTTTAACAACCGCTCCACGTGACAGAACCGCAATAACTCTGCGTGTCACAACATTGGATAAAAACGCATTACAATCTATGCGGGCTGCGACCAATAAAATGGCAGAAATAAACACATTCCTCAGCAATCTGGATGTGAAAACCCAAACCACAGAATTTAATTCTTATGAAAAATCAGAATGGAATCATACCGCACAAAAATCTGTAAATCTGGGCTTTGAAACAACCATTGCGGTCGAAGTTTCTGCAGACAATATGGATATAATCGAACAGGTATTAAATCAATTTGCTGGCCAACCAAACATTTATGTTGGCGGATTGCAAATGTTCACCAGTGCTGAAACAATGCAACCAATTATGGAAAAATGTCTGAGCGAAGCCGTCCAAAACGCGAAAAAACGTGCGGCTGCATTGGTTGGTGGCGACAACAGAACCGTTGGCAGATTATTATCTGTATCATACGGAAATGTATCTTATGATGCTAACCCAACGGCAAATTATCGTTTAATGGCCGCCAAAGCAACATCCGAAGCAATGGATGCCGGTGCATTTGGAACATTAACATCCAAAGAAACTAATGTATCTGTCAAAGTTTCTGCAACATTTGAAATAAAGTAAAATGAATGAAGTCGTTTCTGATTTTATAGATTATTTGCTGAATACGAAAAATTATTCTGAACATACAGCAACCGCTTATGAAACAGATATACACGACTTTATAAAATTTTATTCCAATTGGTCCAGCAACGATTTATTACCAGCCGACCTGGGCAAACTGGATACATTTTGTTTCCGCGCATGGCTGGCTGATCGGGCACGCAGAAATCTGGAACACAAATCGACAGCTCGCGCATTATCTTCATTACGTGGCTTTTATAAATTCATAGGGAAAAAATACAACATCCAAAACGATGCAATTGGTTTGATATCATCCCCAAAGGTTCCCAGAAAATTATCAAAAGCAATTGAAACATCCGAATTTACTGATATGAAATCTGCACTGGCAACCATTGATAAAAAAAATCCATGGGTTGCGACACGTGATTGGGCATTACTAACATTATTGTTTGGATGCGGTTTGCGTATATCCGAGGCACTATCACTAAAAGTTCGCGATATGCAAAACGCGCCAACAACCCTTCGCATAATTGGTAAAGGTCAAAAAGAACGTATTGTTCCTGTATTACCGGCTGTAAATGAAGCTATTGCTAAATATATTGCCGATTGCCCTTACTCTGGTGACCCAGACAAACCATTATTCCGCAGTGTAAAAGGATTACCAATGTCGGCACGTATGGCAGAAAAAACTGTCGAAAATCTGCGGGCATATTTACAATTGCCAGATTATGTAACCCCACATGCCCTGCGGCATACATTTGCAACCGCCCTGTTGTCGGGTGGTGCCGATTTACGCAGTTTGCAAGAATTATTGGGACATGCATCCCTTTCTACAACACAACTATATACCAAGGTAAATATGGCTGAAATAAATAATATCTATGCCCATGCACATCCTTTTGCCAAACACGACCCAAATAACGAATAAATTCTACGAAATTCAAATTATTCCTTAATTTTTTCCTGAAAAATTGCTATAATATTCCTTGAAAAAGCAAGGAATACCGATATGGCATTAAAAAAAATAAAAGATTTAATTCGTGAAATGATTTTTGAAACATCAGCACATGAACATGAATATGCAAATGTTATGGCGAATTTGGTATTTAACCGCAGTACAGATTATGATGCAGTTGCAGATGATGCCATTTCAAAAGACACAGAATTGAACATAAAAAAACAAAAGATAAACAATGCACTGGATAAAAAAAATCAAAAAATAAAAATGCACGGTGGGAAAAAAAATACAATGCCCGCCGAAGAATTCCGTGCAGCGATGATAAAATTAAACAAACAAAAAGGTATTTTAACCGAACTGCAACACCAAACAATCGATGAAAGGATGCGTGTTGGTTTTGCATCGATTGACCCGGTGACAAAAAAATATGCATGTTTGCGCCATTTGGCAAACAAATGTATAAAACAGGAAGATTTACCAACAATAGAAAACGAAAATGACAAATTTATATATGCAGATGAAGATGCATTTAAATCTTCGCAAACTGCCATCCACTTTCGTGAAATCGCGGATTATGTGGATTATATTTTTGGGGCGCGCGAATCTAAAATAACCGAGCCACAATCGATTATCGAAATAATCAAAAATGATGCCAAAGAATTAGGCATGAATTTGGGCGAATTAACTGCGGAAAATATTCCTAACATATACAACAACTTATTGAACCGTATTGCCGAAGAAAATAAGGCAAAACAAACCGAGGCCGAACAAATTGAACAAAGTCAAATCGGTGTTAAACTTATCCAAGATTTTGGGGATGGATTGGCAATGTACCGTTTATTGCCAGATACGGAATATTATAACGAGCATGGCGAACACCGTAATTTGGTATATGAATCTAATCAAATGGGTATTTGCATTGGGCAAAAAACACAAAGCTATTCCAAAAAAATTTTAGAAACCAAAGAAAACCAATATTACACCCTGCGCAGTCGTGAAAAAAATGGCCAGTTGGTTCCACATTGCACTATCGAGGTTAATGGCGATACTATTTCCCAAGTCAAAGGTAAATCAAACGGACCTGTTAATAGTAATTATATAAAACCTGTGCGTGAATTTTTGAAAAACCGTTTAAATTGCGCCTTTCCAGGCGAAGAAGCAGACGGCAAACGCAAATTATACGATTATTCTAATATAGGTTTTATACAAGATGTACACGATCAAACCGTTGATATATTTAACCTACCGGAAAATACTGAACTTGATAGGATATCTTATGCACTATTATCGACACGTGGCTTTGATATAAAAAACATTAAAACAATCAACACAATATCAGTTGTTGGCGAAAAGATTACTCAATCATATATTGATAAAATTAATAAATTTACTGACAAAGTTAAAGGAATCGCAATTAACTCAGCAAAATTATATGGCGATTTAGATTTTGGTGTAGAATCTTTAGAGTTATATAACACTGATTTATCAAATGTGACTAGTATTAAATTTAACAATATAAACAGCCTGGATTTAAGCAACGCAAAAGGATTGCATGGCGATTTAGATTTCAGTGGTGTAGGATATTTACATTTAGACCATACTGATTTATCAAATGTAACTAATATGAAATTTAACAATATAAACCGCCTGGATTTAAGAGACGCAAAAGGATTGCATGGCAATTTGGATTTCAACGGTGTAAAAGAATTATATTTATATAACACTGATTTATCAAATGTAACTAATATGAAATTTAACAATATATACAGCCTATATTTAAGCAGCGCAACAGGTTTGCATGGCGATTTAGATTTCAGTGGTGTAGAATATTTACGTTTAGACCATGCTGATTTATCAAATGTAACTAATATGAAATTTAACAATATAAACGCCCTGAATTTAGACGACGCAAAAGGATTGCATGGCGATTTAGATTTTAGTGGTGTAAAAGTATTAGATTTACGCGGGACTGATTTTTCAAATGTGACTAATATTAAATTTAATCCAAAAGCAACAATATTAAATTTAAGCAACGCAAAAGGATTGCATGGCGATTTAGATTTCAGTGGTGTAGAATCTTTAGAGTTATATCACACTGATTTATCAAATGTGACTAGTATTAAATTTAACAATATAAACCGCCTGGATTTACACAGCGCAACAGGATTGCATGGCGATTTAGATTTTAGTGGTGTAAAAGAATTATATTTATATAACATTGATGTGACTAATATGAAATTTAACAATATAAACCGCCTGGATTTACGCAGCGCAGGATTGCATGGCGATTTAGATTTTAGTGGTGTAAAAGAATTATATTTATATAAAACTGATTTATCAAATGTGACTAGTATTAAATTTAAACCAATGGGTTATATACGCGGGATTTCAAAGGAAGAGCAAAAACGTTTAAAAAAGAAAAATATGTTATACAAAATAACTCATATATTATCACGCGATCCAAATTATTAAAAAAACCGCTGGGTTTCTCCCCAGCGGTTTCCTTTTTATCCTTTTCCCTATTAACGAGAATAGAATTCGACAACCAATTCTGGAAACATTTGTACAGGATATGGAACATCTGCAAATGCAGGTACGCGAACAAATGTTGCAGTAAAGTTTGCACTATCAACGTTCACATAATCACAGAAATTACGTTCACCAGATTCCAAAGCCAACACAACCAATGGCATTTGCTTTGCTTTTTCGCTAACTGTGATAACATCCCCTGGGTTTACACGATATGATGGGATCTTAACGCGTTTGCCATTGACATAAATGTGACCATGGTTAATCAATTGACGAGAAGAGAACACAGTTGGAGCTAATTTTGCACGATATACAACAGCATCCAAACGACGTTCCAACAAACCAATCAAGTTGTCAGGAGTATCGCCTTTCATATTATCGGCCTCGGCATAATATTTGTGGAACTTCTTTTCACCAATATTACCATAATAACCCTTTAATGTCTGTTTAGCACGCATCTGTTGTGCATAAGCAGAATTATTGCCACCACGAGATGTTGGACCATGTTGACCAGGTTTATATTTACGTTTGTTAAATGGAGATTTTGCCTGTCCCCACAAATTAACGCCCAAAGAACGAGCGATTTTCAATTTACGTGTGCTACGTTTTGCACCAGCTCTTGCCATAATTTATCCTTTTTTTTGGTTTTTTCTTGTGCCAGATATTTAACAGAATCCTTATCACATGCGGGACCAAAAAGCACCGCCGTTTAATCAGTTCTGATTACCCAGCGGTGCGTATATTAAAACATTTTTACCAGAAAATCAAGTTTTTTATTGATATTGTCTTATGCGTTTTTGTAATTTTTTAAACAATCTTTCAGGCCAAGGTATTTCGTATCGTGGTCTTTTAATTCCATAATACAGCTCCTTGCGAAAGTCAGAGTTTTCGCAAACCTGGTACGCAAACTCGCGTGCACAGTTTTTTGCACACAATTCCGCCGAAACGCGCTTGCCATCCCAGACCCAATCGGCCGTTGTTCCATCTTTCAATGCAATACGACCCCATGCGGTTGGACCGGGTTCAGCCGATGGATTGCCTGTCTCGGCATATTCGCCCTCTGTTATTGACGACATTATTTGAAATTCTGCAATAAATGGATTTTTTTTCAGCTCCCATTTAAACACAGATTTTACATATTTAATCTCCTCTATATCTTGACCACGATATGTCGTCGCAGGTTTTCCACCAACAAAAACATCAACCACACCTTTGTCGTCATATTTTACCGTTATAAATTCTGTATTTGGAATATCATTCATTTTACATCCTTTTTATTGATATTGGCGGTTTTTTAATTTTTGTGCCAAACGCGTCATAAACGGAACACGCGGTGCAACTTTTTTATCTAAATCACGATGCAAAACACCCAATTTCCAACCCAGATAGCCACTTGATTCAATAGAACGCAAACCATAGTTTCTAATATTAATAGATTGAAAAAAATTCGTAATACTACCATCAAATTCAACACTTTTTTGACATTCTGCACCACAGGATTTGAATTTTATTAAATAAATCTTGGTCACAGGTGTCTCATTCTCCACCGACACACGTGCATCAGGCTGATTAATAATTGTCAAATGCCAATTTATAAGGTCAATATCGCTCTTAAATTCTCTAGCTTTACGCACAAATTTATTTATCATAATTCATCCTTTTTATTATCACAAACCACAATATAACACTAAACATTTAATTTGTCAAGATATTTATTGTTTATTTTTTACCCAAAATTCTAATGCATTACGCGCACTATCAAATGCCAACGGCAATTCAGACAATTCTTGTAAATTGCGGATAAAATGCTTTTGCACCTGTAAAACCTCTGTTTTTTGCAAATTAAATTCCGCATCATCTGGCAAAAATGCTGTAAAAAACATATCACAAGTTTTATACCGAATATTCTTGTAATCATAAGTATTTGGAAATCCCGCCATATATTTCAATCCAGCCGGAACCAATCCAAGTTCTTCACGACATTCACGAACACATGCCTGTTCGGGTGTTTCCCCAGGTTCAACAAATCCACCTGGTAAACACAACATTCCCTGTTTTGGATCTTTCGCCCTGACCTCGAATAAAACCGCCCCTGATTTATCCAAAATAATAACAGCAACCGCCGCTGCAACATTGTTATACAAAACAAAGCCACATTCAGCACACCGCCAGCAACGCATATTTATATTCAGAATATTTTTACAACCACAAATTGGGCAGAAATTAAAATTATTTTCCATTATGTGAACGTTCCGAATCAACTATACCCTGTAATTTTATCTTTAATGTATAGATTTTACCCAACATAACTTTTCTATCGGCCAATCCGATCTGATTACCAATTGTTATAACAGAAGTCCCAGTTTGTTGATTTTTTGAATTATATTTCTGAACAGCAACAAAATTCGCAGTTATGGCAACATCAGTTCTTTCAAAAGCATTATCGCCATTATGTCTGACACTGTATCTTTCACGTAAATCATTTTTATCAACTAACCGAACATGCACCCCAGGCATATCCAAAGCGTTCATAAAATCGTCTAATTTTTTTATTTGTTCTGACATTTACAAATCCTTAAAATTTTACCTTTGGAGCAACACGTTCTGCATCATCAATTTCGAATAATTTTTCTTGTTTTATACCAAACATATTTGCAACTAAATTTGTTGGGAATTGTTCAACCACAGTATTCAATCCCATAACACATGTATTATAAAATTGACGCGTGGCCTGAATTTTTGTTTCTGTATCAGACAATTCACGTTGCAATTCCAAAAAGTTTTCGTTTGCTTTCAAATTTGGATAACTTTCTGCCAAAGCGAAAATGTTTTTCAATGCCCCAGTCAATGCATTTTCAGCAACACCTTTGTCCGCGGCACCCGTTGCAGCCATTGCAACATTTCTTGCAGAAATCACTGCCTCTAATGTTTCTTTTTCGTGTTTTGCCGCACCTTTGACTGTTTCTAATAAATTAGGAATCAAATCATAACGACGTTTTAATTGTGTATCAATTGTTGCCCATGCTTCTTTGCATTGGTTTCTGCGGGCAACCAATCCGTTATAAACAAATATAACATACAAAACCACAACTGCTAAAATAATTAAACCTGTTGTCATAGCACTCATTTTTACTCCTTTTTTTGTCACAACAAATATAATACAAAGCACCAAAAAAATCAAGAGTTTCCTAATAAAAAAGCCACCTGAAAATTTACAGGTGGCTATTTGATATAAAATTTTTTTATTTTTTCCAAAACGCAAACCCATGACGTTCTTTGCGTTCTTCGTGTTCTTCACGATTTTTTCTATCCTCGCGAGCACGACGACGTTCTGCCCTGCGTTCTTGGAATCTGCGTGCAGATTCTTCATCGCGTTGAACCAATTTAATTGTTGTTACAGACAACTTGCCATTTCTTGGTTCTTCTTCGAATTCTACAATGTCGTTTTCATTTAAAAATCTGATATCTGCTTGTTTCAAAGCACTGGAGTGAACAAAAACATCATCCATATTACCATCTTCGTTTGGGGTGTCCGGAGTAATAAACCCAAAACACTTTTTACCATTATACCATTTCACCTTTCCTTGTCGCATAACTAATCCTTTCCTTATGCTTGTTATGGTTCTGCCACAGTTTAACATCAGAACCTAATTTCATCATAATAATTTTTTCAATTTAACGCAAGGAAATACAACAAAGCATCAATTCATACACAAATTTATTTTTTGTAGTATCTTTGAACTTCCTTCATAACAAAGTCAAATAATTCACCTGCCTCGGTATCTTTTGGCACAGACCAATCAGTTTTCAAATAAGGCATGGCCGCACACAGCACAAAACGTGCCATAAACCAGTAAATTTTATTTTCTTGTTCTTTTGTTAATTTGGCTGGAACCTCACGCATGTGGAAAATTTCGTTTTCCACAGCCAATGTCAACTTATTGCGTATAGAATCCATAACACGTTGTGGGTAATACAATTTGCAATCTTTTGGAAAACCCTCGAACATAGACACATCATGATCACGTGAATACAAAATATTCCAACCGACCCTATCAAACAAATCCTTTAAACAATCGACAATCATCAAATTGTACTGCTGAACACCCTCTTCCATATATTGTGAAGATTCACGTTCTTTATACACATTATTCTGCTCGTCCGACACACGAATTGTTTCATAATTTGAATGAGTTCTAATTTCTGCCTCGAAAAATTTACGCACCTGACAAATAATTTCCATAGGCACCACAACACCATCTTTGCCAATATTGATTATAATTTTAGCATCACGATAATTTCGTGGATTTTTAATATCATAAAATTTATCACGAATATCTAAAACTCTCTCTGGCATAAGTTCTTGCATTCTTTCGATAAAAGTTCTGGCCTGAGGAATTAAATCGAACAAACATTTAATACGCCAAACATCACTTAACCGGGTATGTGGTTTACGAATTTTTTCCAAATTCAACACTAATTTTACAGCCAATTTTTTATCAATATCGCCAACTAAATCCAACACGACCTCAGCCGGATTAGTTATATAATTTGCGGCAAATCGTTCCCGAATACTTGTTTCCAATTTGGACATTGACTCGACATCAACATTTGACTCTAATGTGCTTTTTGTTGTTTCCAACACCAAATCCAGAAATTCGTTATAATACTTTCCTGTAATTTTATCCAATGCACGATGAACATCTTTTTGTGCACCAACAATTACTGTCACAATCGAAGAAACAGATAAATCTATTTGATATTTTTCATGCGATGTAAAAAACTGATTTCTCATAGGATCGGCATCCAAACGATGCTGAACCAAATAAGATTCCAATGGATTAATGTCCGCAATTTTCATTGGAACATCAATCCCAGAATTTGTAACCTTGTCATATGGAACAACCGCTGCCTTTGGGGCGCCCAAACATTTGCCCAGAAAATGAAACACCTCGCGAAACCAATCCATTCCATTGGAATAAACCAATTTCAAATAATCTGCCGCATCTGAATTTATGCGACCACTGTACAAAGCCGCATCAATCACCCTTATATTTTCGGCATCTCTATCTAGTGTTTTTCTCCATGCATCTGGCATAGATTGTTCGACCATAACTATCCCCTGTTTATTTCATAATTGGGAACAAGACGATATCACGCAATGTTGGTTGGTCATACACAATCAAAGCCAAACGATCGATACCCATACCGACACCTGAAATTGGTGGAAAACCATGTTCCATTGCACGAACAAAGTCATTGTCTGGATTAAATGCTTCTTCTTCACCATTGGCAATATCACGTGCTTGGTCTTCAAATGCCTTGGCTTGTTGAATTGGGTTCACCAATTCTGAATAGCCCTTGCATAATTCACCACCAGCAACCAACAATTGATACATATCCAAACGGCGAACATCATCATCGCTACGACGTGCCAATGGCACCATATATGTTGGATAGTTATACAAGAATGTTGGTTGAACGATATTCACACGAATCTTGCGCTTATAAACATAATCAACCAATGTCGCCAATGAATTCAAATCTTCTAATTCAGACATTGGAAACATTCCCATATCCACCAATTTTTGACGCAATACATTAACATCATCAAAGTCCAAAATATTGCAGCCAAACAATTCATTCATCTTGGCGGTATAGTCAATCATTTCATACTTACTGAAATCCAACTTTGTTCCTTGGTATTCAATTTGTAATGTTCCACGAGCCTTCATAATCAATTCTTGGACCATTTCCCAAGTAAATTGAATATTCTTTTTATAATCCCAGTATGCTGCATACCATTCAATCATAGTAAATTCTTGTAAATGCATTGCATCCATACCTTCGTTACGGAAATCTTTAGCAACCTCGTACACGCGGTCAAATCCAGCGCCAATTGCCATCTTTAAGAACAATTCCGGAGAAATACGCAACTGGAAATCAGCATTCAATGCATTATGGTGTGTTGTAAATGGTTTTGCCGCAGCACCCGATGCAATATTCTGCATAATTGGGGTTTCGATTTCCAAAAATCCATGTCTGTTCATATAATCACGCAAATTTTGAGTCATTTTGAAACGACCCAGCAATGCATTTCTGGAATCTGCATTAGAAACAATGTCTAAATAACGTTGACGATAACGTGTTTCCATATCGGTCAGCCCATGGAATTTTTCAGGCAATGGACGTAATGCCTTGGCCAAAATTTCATATTTTGAAACCCTGACCGTCAATTCACCCGCAGTTGTATGATACAAAGTTCCCTGAATACCGATAAAATCACCCATATCAACATTGGCCTTCATAAATTTATAATCTTCTTCACCGATTTCCTCACGCGACATAGAAAACTGAATTTCGCCCTCAATATCATAGATACGACCAAACATCAATTTACCCAACCAGCGCAAAGCGGTAATACGACCACACAATTTAACATCTGCACCGTCATCCAGTTCACGTGCCTGGGCAATTTTATGGCTGCGTTCATATTTATCTTTCCACACAACGCCATCACGAATACGGATATTTTCTGCCTTTTGCAAACGAGCCTCTAATTCATTTGTAGATATAGTTTGGTTTTCTGCCATTGTTTTCCCTTTTTAGTTTAAAAAAACGGACGCAGATTAAGTGCGTCCGTCATAAATTTTGGATCGCACCCATTACAGCCAAGATTTTTTTATATTTAACTTCATTTATTATACCTTTACCCACTGGGTACTAACACATGGCTTATTATTACCAGAATTATTTTAAAAGTCCAGTATTTATTTATACAAACCCCATAAAAACATTGACAAAACACCCCGTCGTGCTAGCATAACCACCAGATACATAACCAAAACAAAGGATTTTATGATGAGTTTGAATAAAAAAGAAATCAAAGCTATTATCAAGGAACCTTCTACATTTTATTTATACAAAGACAAAGTAACCCATAATGATATGATACAACTCGTCCATAATATATTACACGTAAGCTCTGTAACTGCGTTGGATCCAATTTTGAAAACAGCAAAAGAAGAATCATTGCTAACCGATAAAATCAAAACAGAATTATTCAAATGCATCCGCAAAGACAGTGATTATCAAGTTGGTAAACTTGCAGAAATGTTAAAAAAATATGACATCTTTGTATCTAATGAATTATTAAACACTGTTTTGATGGACACATATAATGATGATTGGTATAAATGTGCCTACATCATTATTACTTTTAAACCATATTTAAATAACAGAACAATCAGCCACCTGGTAAACATCTCTCGTGGTCACGCCACGACCTCGGCATATGATTATTTCATAGATCAACTGGTCAAAGAAAAACAATATAAATTTATCACATCTTTACCAGAATTATTCAGATACACCAAAAATAACAAACCTGAACTGGCACACGATATTTCTAAATATTTGATTGAAGCACGTGAATTAGAATATATCACAGAAAGAGAAAATAACACCGCTGACATCAGAAACATTTTATTCACAGACGATTTGATTGACGATGCAATCAAATGTTGTCTGGATACAAATCAACCAAGATTCGTTGTAAACAACACAACTATTTGGAAATATCTCGGTCAACGCATCTCTAGTCTAGATCCCGAAACCAATAAACAAAATACCCAAAAAGAAAATTTCAAAGGACAAACTATCCGTAAGTTATGTGATAACCAAGATTTTGAGTTTCTGCTTCAAAATCAAAACACATTGTCTTATATCCTTGCACATAACCCAGAAAGCATAAAAAATATACCTGCAAAATATTATGCAGATGCAATCAAATGTTGTTATCGTTCTGATTTAGCGTTGAAATTGATGGATGCTTTACCATTACCAAACGCGGATTTGGAATTTGAATATATCAAAGCACACCCCAGTGCCACAACCGAATTTCCATCCCGTAAACAGTTATCACCAGAAACAATCAAATATTTGTTGCTTACAGATACCCAGGTTGATTCTAAATTGGACCCTATTTTGTTCACCGGAATCAGCAGCCGCACAACTTCTGCATTGATTAACTGCGAATTTCCAAACAAAGCTGATTGGTATAAATTGATGGAACATTTGTTGATTGCCAGACCAAATCTGGATAAAAAATATATTAAACAAATGCTGAACCGCGACAAGAAAGTTGAACAAATCATAAAAAAACATTGGAACGGCAATTTAACAGGAATGCATATCCAAGATTTCATTGCTGCGAAAAAACAACGCGTGGCACAAATCTTTAACAAACAAGAAAAGACAATGTAAAAATAAAAACGCTGAATTTTTTCAGCGTTTTTTATTTTGTTTTTTCATCATACTCTTGCAATAACTGATTCTGGATACTTGTTATCTCGGTCATGCATTCAGATGATGTAATCCATAATTTTTGTCCATCGACAATAACATCCATACTGTAACTGTTGCCTGGAATTCCATCTAATACAAACTTATGCATTCCGGCAAAAACGGTTATTTTGGTAGCCGGCACCACAGATTTATCAATCCAACGCAAAACATACACATCTCTTTGTGGAATTTGCATAATCCATTTAATTTGTGATACCAAAAATTTTTCTTGTTGTTCGTATGTTGTATAAGCCATATTAAAACTTCTTGTTTTTAACAATATTACCCTAAAAAAATATATTGTCAACAAAAAATGCCTGTGTTCAGGCATTTTATAAATCACGAACAACAAATTCTACAAATATTATACAGAATATTTTTCAAACACTTTGTTCAACTGGTTATGCACCTGAATTATTGTCGCACATTTTGACATATGCTTTACAGATGCCGCCCCAATATAAGTGCAACAAGACGCGATTCCCCCAGTAATATCTTGCAAAATTTTGTCTATGGAACCAGTATACGGAATCAACAACTCGCGCCCTTCGGATGTTTTATAATTTCCCATTCCGCCTGCGAATTTATTATTTGCATATTCCGAAGACATCCCATAATAAACCTTGAACTGTTTTGTTTGGACAACATGTTTTCCATCCACAACTTCGGATGTTTCATAATTTTTTTCAATTACTTGGCCTTCGGCCTCGTCTGTGCCGGCAAACATACCACCCGCCATAACAAAATCAGAATTCAAACATAATGCCTTGCAAATATCACCAACATCGACCAAGCCACCATCTGCACAAATATGTCCGCCAACCGAATGGGCAATATCAGCACATTCTAAAATCAGCGACACCATTGGTGTTCCACAGCCCGTTTGCTTGCGGGTTAAACATGCAGATCCACTGCCGATGCCACATTTAATAATATCTGCATAATCCAATAATTTTAAACATATATCGCTGCTGGCAATATTTCCAGCCATAATAACCGCATCTGGAAATTCTTGTCTTACACTTTTTAATGCATCCAATGCCTTTTGAATATAGAAATTAGGTGCATCAATACAAATATTACGAACCCCAATCCAACCATATTTAGATTCTAAATCTTTTAATTTTTTTATTTCGTCATCTATATTTTTCAAACCAATAGTTATAAACAAATTATCCAGCGGAATATTTTCCTGACGAGCCGCAACAATAAATTCCCCTATTTCGTCAATTGTATAATGTTTATGTATCGTTGCGAACATACCCTTTTGCAGCAATTTTTTTGCAACAACAAAATTACCAACCGTTGCCATATTCGCATTGAATACCCCCAGTCCTGTACGAACCTGGCCATGTTTAAATTTAAAAACACGTTGTAAATTAACATCCCGTCGCGAATTCAAATTTATACCCATTTTTGGACGAATTAAAATATCAGAATAATCTAAATAAATTTCCGGTAAAATTTGTGTCATAACTAAACCCCTTTGCCTAACCGAATTATAGACAATTGGGCTAAAATATTTCAACAATTTAATTTTTAATCTAAAAAAATAAAATCCAGCATTTCTGCTGGATTTTTAACACTAAAAACAAAGGAGGTTTTATTTTACGTGTTTCGGTGCAACTTTATCCATCACAGCCTGTTTAATCTGGGATGGCTTTGCATTTCTGACATAATTACCATTTTCATCTTTATGATAATTTTTATTGCGATATTCAACCAAAAAGCGTTTGATATAATGCAATTCATTTACAATATCTGGGGATGTAATTGTATATAGTTCACCCTTGATAATAACATCAAATTTATCAGCCACCTTGTCTGTCATAGAAAAACCTTCCAACCCCGCGGTCACATGTATTTCGGTGGATTGATAAGTTCTTTTTTCACTTAAATCACGAATAACGACATCAAATTCTGGTATTTGCATAACCCATTTAATTGTTGCCAACGCACTATATTCTTTATTTTTATTATTTTCTGCCATATCTTTAACCCTTTTTCTCTAAAAGCCAACCAACAATATATCAAACAGACAAACTTGTCAATTATAAATGGTTTTGGCTTATAGAAGCATATAACGCAACGATACCTGGATTTCTTTTCACATATTGAGTATCCGTTGTGTCAATAGTACGATCTTTAAATGAGTTTTTAAACTTGTGAACGAAATTATTTGATTTCAAAAACAGTTCATCAATCAATTGACGTTTAACTTGGCTTCTTTTCAAATTTTCTGATTTTCTTACCATGTATGCAGATAAATAATCAGCCATTTCTTTTGACACTTTGTACATCATATTCAAATTGCCATAATCACAGATATCCAACAATCTGAAAAACACTTTTGTTTCTTGCAAAATGAATTCTTCAATTTCTGGGCGGTACTCCATCTCGCGACGCCATCTGTTACGCAAAGTTTGATAATTCACATAAGAACCACCGAATTTGTCGATAACAGCCTTGCTGATATATTCATTATATTTTGCAGAAATTTCTTTTGTTGATGCCATATTATATACCCCTTGGTTAAATATGTTATGCACACAATATAATACCAAATATTTATTTTGTCAAGCGCAATATCGCAGAAACCATAAAATATTTCTTACATTTTTAATGTTTTTTATATTGACAATTTATTATTTTGTGTTATAAATTAACCGTAACCACAGGAGTTTTAAATATGGCAGACAAGAAAAACAGCAACGTAAAAACAATTTACACAATGAAAAATTCTATATTTTTGTACGACACAATCAACCAAGATACCTGTGCCGAATTGATTGGTGAATTGGCTGAAATGGTTGCAAATTTGAAAGCACAACCAAAAACCGCATCGGATTTAGCCACTATTAAATCTCCATACGAACTAAACAAACAGACTCAGGTTTTGGATATATTTATAAATTCACCTGGGGGTCAATGTTCATTCATGGACAGCATTATGACATTTGTGAACATCGCCCGCAGCAAAGGTGCAATTATCCGTACAACCGTAACTGGTCGTGCATGCAGTTGTACCAGCCAAATTGCAATCCAAGGCACCCCAGGTTTCAGAATTATGTATCAAAATGCATACAACCTGATTCATTATGGTAACACTTCTATTAACGTATCTGCCGAAGGCGAAGTAGAACGTGCCGCCCAAAATGAAAAACAATTGCGTCAACACCAGTCAGACACATATAAAAAATTCACAAAATTGACAACAAAAGAAATCGCAAAATGTATGGCCACAGAACACCATGTATTTTCTGCGAAACAATGTTTGGAAAAAAATATGTGTGATTGGATTTTGACAGACATGGGAACATTTATACAACGTTCCGATTTACAAAGATAAAAAAAGGGGGCTTTAACGCCCCTTTTTTTCTTCCATATATTTTTTGAAATCGTATTCTGCGCACAAATAATTCATTTGATTTAACAACCGATGAACCTTGCGCGATGCAACACCACTGACACCGGGAAACAATGGAATTTGAAAACTGCCACGTGGTCGCAAAAATCTTGGGATTTGCATATATCCATCGACATCGAAAAAGTTTTGTGATGGGCGATAACGTGTCTTGGCATTTTCCAGAACACCGAAAATATCTGTCACCGCCGTCATCGCATCATAATCCAAATCATAAACAAAAGTTTTATCTCTCCAACATCGCCAAGCATACCGATATTTCAAAGCCACAGATTGATAATATTCGGCTTCGAATTCTATTTCGCCATACGCACCATCGTTATACAGCACCTTGGCCTGAAAAATATTAAAACCTCTATCATCTTTGATATGATAATGAGCACCAAAACTCAACCCATTTCCAGCCCAAGAACGCATTGGCATATCACCCAAAGCCATCAATAAATTATATGCCCCGCGATACAACAAACCACGTTTTTTACTGGTCACAATATATTCACGTTCAAAAGACAAACCGTCTTCGCCCAAACCAGCCGATTTTATAAGTGGGAAAATATATGTTTGTAAAGTTTCAGGATACGGAATAATATGATTTGCCTCGTTCCAATTTCCGCAATGTTCAGGATAATCAAAACCATCCCGTTCACGCACACGCACAGTAAACTGGCGATCATATTTTGCCGGAGATTCATAAACTTCTTTTTTCTTTGGTCTGTTCACTATCATTTTATTTACTTCTGATTATTATCTTTGTATTTATTTGCAAAGAATACTTTACCAATATTTTCGATTATGAATGCTTCTTGACATTTTCCCTGCTCTATATTTTCAAAACATTGTTCCGCACACTTGTCTATTTTATACCGTAGTTGTCCAGGACACATTGCACCACAAGGACATTTCATATAACGTGGATTTTTATTCACAATATATAAAGATTGTTCCAAACGCATAACTTCGTGAATTTTAAATGGATGCGAACTCAACGCAAAATAACAATGATATTGCATACAACGTTCTTTTGGTGGAACAAAAGAATTCAATTTATCCAGATATGCATAAACCTCATCATTTTTTAAATAACCACACTTTAACCGTGGGCCATGCCAATCACCAAACAAAAACACAACGTCTGTTAAATTATAAATTCCATTTGCCATATTACAACCCCATAAAATCTTATTGTTTTGGATAAAAATACCACAAAATTTAATAATGTCAACACGATATACTGTTATTTACAAGAATTCTCGCCCCTTTGCTCAAAATAAAAAACACCCTTCCGGGTGTTAAAACTTTGGTGCGAGCAAAGTACTTCGGTTATTTCACAACCTCGCCTTAGCTTACCTGCGGGTTCTCGCCCCTTTGCACATAAAAACACCCTTTCGGGTGTTAAAACTTTGGTGCGAGCAAAGGGGCTCGAACCCTCGACCTCAACCTTGGCAAGGTTGCGCTCTAGCCAACTGAGCTACGCTCGCACATCGTGCGACTATAATGACATAGTTTTTATACAAATGCAAGTATTATTTTTAAAATTCTACACGAAAGCCAACCATGGCATTTACATACATCAATTTCTCGGCACTGAACCAATCACGACGCTTTTCTTCACTCTGGGTTGTGGCCGCATTGGTCAATTGCCATTTTACCTTGGACACATACATTCCACGTAATCCAGCATCCAAATACATTCTTTCATTTATACCGTATGACACACCAACCGCCAACATAGGCACCAAATTAGATGTATGAGTTTCTGCCTTGTGGAATTGAATTACACCAGCATCATCGGCAATACCAAAATTCTGTAATTCATACACATCAGACAAATCGCCGTATGCATCGGTCAATTGCAGCATTGTTTTTGTATCGGCATAACCTGCACCAACACCCAAATACGGAATAATTTCTTTCACAGGTTTCTTTACCCCGTCAAAAAAGTCATAAAATGCCATAATGCTGTAAATATCGCTGGACATACTGGACTGGGCGCCACCACTTTGCACCTCGACCTGTAATCCGGTTGGTATCAAAGTCAATTCACCGTCAAACAATGGATTTTGGTTATAATCAGATTCAGAAATATGATCAAACCCAAATTCTACACGCCATTGTGGTGCATCAGGCATAGTAAATCCCGCACTGACCCCGACCGCCACAGAAACATCTTTGTAATTATCAGCAACCGGCAAATCGCCTAACTTTGCATAACCTGCATACGCATAATCCGTACTGCCACTGGGGAATGCGGCATCATAATATGCCTTGGGAATAATTTCCCCTGTATTTATATCAATCATATATTGACCAGTTAACCCACCAATTTCATTTTTTATATTTGCCGTTCCGTATGCCGCACCACCACGCACAGAAATCACGAAACGCATACCATCATCGCCATTCCACACATCGCGACTGTAATTTTTTGGATACTGCCAATTAGCATCCGCGGACGCTATAAAGCCCAAAGACAATATAGAAAAAATAAATAATGATTTTCTCATCTCAACTCACTCCACATAATTATATCATAAAAAGTGCTATAAAAAAACAGATTTTTACTATTTTACAATATCGTGGAAAATTTCTGCTGGTATGGTTCCTCCAGTAATCTTGGACGACATAGGCGAAAAATCATCATTACCGACCCACACACCTATTATATTTTCATCAGTCGCACCAATAAACCACGCGTCCCTGTTATCATTGCTGGTCCCAGTTTTTCCACCCAACACCCCTGGTGCCGCGGCACGATGCCCCGTTCCCCCTGGTGCAATAACATCCGCCAACAATTCTGTCATAGCCGACACGGTATTTGGTTGCAAAATCTGGATTGGTTCAGACGGATTTCTTTCATACACAACATCACCATTTACCTTGGTAATCTTGGTAATAGAATACGGACGCACCGATTTACCATCGTTCCAAATCACCGCATACATATTAGTCAAATCAACCAAAGTCATTTCACTGCCCCCTAAAACCGTTGAATATTCGCGTTTTAATTTTGTTCCAACACCCAATCGCCCCGCCATATTTAGCACAGAATCAATTCCATAAATTTTGGTCAATTTCACAGGAACCGAATTAACACTTTTTGCAAATGCAACCGACAACGGAATATCACCGTAATAATGCTGGTTGTAATTTTTAGGATTATAATCCCCGACCGCAAATTGAGAATCATTTACATAAGAATCTGGTGTCAATCCATTTTCCAAAGCCATTAAATATACAACAGGCTTGAACGCACTGCCGGGTTGACGCATAGCCAAAGTTCGATTAAATTGACTGGTCTGGTAATTCGCACCACCCGCCATTGCACGCAATGCGCCATCGCGTCCCATAGCCAATACTGCCCCTTGGTATTCTTGTACATGCTTTGGTAAAACATCGGCAACACGTTCCTGTAGTTTCCTGTTCAGTGTGGTATGGACATAAATATCACTATCAAACACACCGGTCACAGATTCTAATTCATCCATAACAAAATCCGTCCAGTATCTGTATAAATTTGTATCTTTGACCCCAACCGCAGGTTTTAATTCCGCAGCCGCAATTCTGGCCTGATTTAATGTGATATAATTTTGACGAACCATTTCAGCCAAAACAACACGCGCTCTGGCGATATTTTTTTCTGGATTTTTTAATGGGCTGTATAATGTCGGCGCCTTTAACATAGCCGCAATTTGTGCAGACTGTGCCACAGATAAATCTTTGGCCGCGACCCCAAACATTTGTTTTGCAACCGCATCCACACCACGCAATCCACCAACCAATGACACCCTGTTCATATACAAATCCAATATTTGATTTTTGTTAAACCTGTTTTCCAGCCATTTAGACAAAATCAATTCTTGGACTTTGCGTGAAATTTTTTTATCTCGTGACAAGAAAATATTTTTTGCTGTCTGTTGAGTAATCGTTGATCCCCCTGCGGCGAATCGCCCTTTGAACATATTTAAAAACACAGCCCGCAATGTAGAACGAAAATCAATTGGTCCATGTTCAAAAAACCGCTTGTCCTCAATCGCAACAATAGCCTGCCAAACATGTGGGGGTAATGTATCAACCGTAACTGGTGTTCCCATTATGCGATTCGAACTGCGAATTTCTTTACCTGCATCATCCAAAAAAACAATTGTCGGCAACCTAGTTTCGTGTAATATTGCATCCAATGAAGGCATCCGCATATAAACAACACCGACATAACCCGCAACAAAAATGATACCAATCAAAAATAAATTAAAGAAAAACACAAACATCCGTCGGCGAAAAGACGGTTTTTCTTTTTCATTTTTTTTATTTTTCAAAGATTTATCATCTTGTTTTGCCATTTTATTCATTATCAGCCTGATATTTTTTATGCAAGAACTTCATATGTTGTTTTGCATCATCGGTCATTGCATCTATTTTTTGATGAATTTTTTCCTTTGCTATACCAAAAGCAATTTCATAATTTTCATTTTGAACTGCACTTCGCACAAACCATTCCAATTGATTATGATCTAAATATGGCGCATAAAAATACTTTAATTTTGGTTGGTCAGAACTCAAATGCCCCAGATATTCCACCTTTGGACAATTTATAGAAACCAAATTATGATTGTTTTGCAAAGAATACTGACCCATCTCAACCAATTCAGGCAAATTTAATTCTGTTAAATTGCGATTTCCTGTCAAAAAATCTTTTCCTGTTGTTCGCAATTTTGGCATATTCAACGAATTCAACACAGTATTTCCAAGCAAAAAATTATCAGCAATTTCGCGAACATCTGGCATATCTAACTTTTTCAGTCCATACGCAAATGTCAAACAATCATGATCAGTACGTGTAACCCCAGGCAAAAATAATTCTGTCATTTGACCATCAACGACATGCATAATTTTTTCACCATCAACAATCACTATTTTTTCTTTTTTATTTTTAGGATTTGATTCTATCTTTATCTTTCTTTCCAAGAATAAATCAGACAACAATTCATGTGTTGTATCTGTTGCATAACCATAACGACCCTTTAATTCCGCAGGATTTTTCAATTTTCCGTTACGTGTATCCAAAATAAAACAATCCAACATTAATTCATAATCATTGTTTAATCTGGTAATCGTACTACCAGAAAAATAATAATCAGAACCAAAATAAATATTATTTATTTCATAGTTATATCGAACAAACTGATCATTAACCATACGGAAATTATCTGGTAATGCATTTTCCGAAGCATTAAATTCTACATTGAAAAACCTTTTTAATGAATTTGTTAGCCCAGGAATAATTTTATCAGGATTACTATTAAATGTATTATCTGGATCATTCACAGTATGATTATAACGATTTTTAATAGATATAAAACCACCTGTTTTTGCAATTTGAATAGATATAACCGATGTTCCGTATTCGTCTTGTCTTTCTGGAACATCTGCGGGTTTTATTTTATCGGCACCACGTTTAACCGCATGAATTATGTAATAATCTTCATGTCGTGTTGGATCACGAAAAGTGCATAATTCTTCGCCTGGGCGATAATATTTTTTTATTGAATCTTTTTGTTCTTCGGTTTTTACAACAAATGCGTCATAACCTGCATCAGACAACAATTCCAACGGTTTTTTTTGTGTCCAGTATTCAGACCGATTTTGCGTTTTATAAATTTCGCGAATAACAGGCACTAATGCACGCACATCAGCCGCATTATGCCCTGCAAACTCTAATATATGCACAATATTTGGCACATCCGATAAGACAGCATCACGAATAACCTTGGCGACTTCTTCGCCATTTTGTTTTTTTAATTTTTTAAAAACTTCATCTGTTTTAATTTCCGACATAAAAATACCTTTTATCTATCTTTGATATTGTTTTGCCTTTTTCCACGCAAAAACATTCTCTTTAATCCTGCTTTTAATTTATTTTTAGCAACAACATAACGCACATGCCGTAATTTTTTACTATCAGATTTCTGCACACTGGGCAAATTACAATATTCCAGAACAGTGTTCTTTAACAAAAACCATTCTGGTACATTTTTCAATTTAGGCAAATCCAAACGACGCAACACACAATTTTTGGGCAAAAATTCCCTGCCAGTGGCATATTGTAATTCTGGCAAATACAATTCTGTCAAAAAGTTATTATATTCCAAAAATCCACCACCACATCGTTTTAAACTTGGTAATTCTATTTGGCTCAACGCACCACTAGATATAAACGAATAGCCAACCTCTTTTAATTTTGGCAAATGCACTTGTGTTATTGAATAAACATTCCACAAAAACATGTTACCTGCTTTTTCCAAATCTGGCATATACAATTTTTGTAAATGTCTAGCGTCATCTAAAAAATCATCCCCAACTGTTTTAATATTTGGCAAATTTAGTTCAATTAGTTTACCATCAACAACCTTGGCCACCCAAACACCATCCGCAGATATAATTTTTTCACGTTTATTTTCTAAGTTAACTTTTATATTTTTACCCTTAAAAAATTTTTCTAACACCTTCATGGTGTTTTGTCTATTCTTATACCTTTTTTGTTCAAATTCACTTGGGCCATCCGATTCATGTATTATAACATCCTTTAATGTACCATCACGCAGATTTAAAACATAATTTTCCAACATTACTTCATAATCAGGATTTAATTTTATAACGTCATCGCCATAAAAATAAAAACCATTTCCATATCCATAATAGCCATCACCTCTATTTTCCGGCATACGTCCCCATATTCTGTAATTAAATTTGAATATTTGTCCGTTAATAGAACAAAAACCATTTGGCAACAAACTTTCCGTCACATCAAAATCAACATTAAAAAATTGTTTTAATGAATTTGTTAACCCCGGAATAATGAAATCAGGATAATTACTAAATGTTGCATCTGGATCATTCACCGTATGATTATAACGATTTTTTATTGATATAAACCCGCCCTCTTTGGCAATTTGAATTGAAATTACGGACGTTCCGTATTCATCCTGACGCATTGGATTTGCCGCCGGTTTAATCTTATCTGCGCCACGTTTTATCGCGTGAATCATATAAAATTTTTTATGCCTATCGGGATCACCAAATGTGCATAACTCTTCGCCCGACCGGAAATATTTTTTAATTGAATTTTTTTGTTCTGTATTTTCTACGACAAAAGCATCATATCCAGCATCACTTAATAATTCCAACGGATTTTTATCTACAAAAATTTCTGATTTTGTTTTGGCTTTATAACGTTCACGAATATATGGAACTAATGCACGTGCATCATCTGGATTATTCCCAGCAAATTCCAAAATATGCACAATATTTGGAACATCTAACAATACCGCCTCACGTATGACTTTTGCCACACTTTCGCCATTTTGTTTTTTTAATTTTTTAAAAACTTCATCTGTTTTTATTTCAGACATAAAAAATCCCTTTCTTATCAAAGGGATTATACCATAAATCCGCTAAAAATTTCAAAAAAATTTAATATACCTTGGGGTGAACCAGTTCTTTAATCCATGTTCCATTATATGGATAATTCATTCCAGACACAAACAAAGGCATTTTATATTGTTGAGCATATTGAACACTGCGTTTATGTAAAACCTGACCTCTGCCCTGATTCAACAATTCTAACATTTTAGTATATGATATTTCTTTATACAAACGGGCATCCACATCCTCTTTTGGATTTTTATTATAAATTCCGCCACCATCTTTGAAAAACCAACAAAAATCCGCCCGACATGCCGCACCAATAATAACCGCAGAAATATCTGAACCTTCGCGACCCAATGTTGTAAAATCACCATTTTTATTTACACCTTGGAATCCTGCCACCACAGGAATTCCATACAGCGGATTTACTTTTTCAACAAACATCTTTTTAATCTCGGCATTACCAAAATTACTATCAGTTACAATTCCAAATTGCATTGCATTATAACTGCGTGCGGGGATACCAATTGCACCCAACCGCATTGACACCAATGCAGCCGATTGCATTTCACCCGTTGCCAATAACGCATCCAATTCGCGTGGATTTGGAGAATTAGAAACACGATGCGCCAAACAATCCAAATTGTTCGTAGTTTTTCCTATTGCCGAAACAACAACCGCAACAATTTGATATGATTCCAAAACTTTTTCTATTGTGTACACTACGCGGGCTATGGCGGCCTCATCAGAAATAACCGAACCGCCAAATTTCAAAACCACCTTTTTATACTCAACCATACCAAACTATCCCTTGAAACCAGTTGCAACAATAAACATTTCCACACTATCTTTGCGTGATGCAGGTGGTTTTATATGATGCACATTTTCAAACCGTTCTTTGATTTGTTTTAACAAATCGTTTGTTGTCCCCCCTGTAAAAGATTTAGCAACAAAAGTTCCCCCAACCTTTAACGCACGAACGGCAAAATCAAATGCATATTCCAACAGCACCATTTGACGCAAATGATCCGTTTTTTTATGTCCAACCGTATTTGGTGCCATATCAGAAACCACAACATCCGCGGTTCCAACAGCATCATCTGTTAAATTCAATTTTTCTTCTAACCAATGTAATGCCTCGTCAGTCGTAAAATCACCCTGATAAAATTCTACATTATTGATTGGTGTAATTTCCAACAAATCCATTGCAAAGATTTTAGATTTTGGAAATTCACGTGCAATATATTGCGACCAAGACCCCGGTGCCGCCCCCAAATCAACAACAACCTGATTGTTTTTCAAGAAATGAAATCTTTCGTTCATTTCAATCAGTTTATATGCTGCACGCGCCCGATACCCATCTTTGTGTGCGCGTTCAACATACGGATCAGCCGCCTGGCGACGAATCCATTCAGCCGAAGATTTATGTGCAGCAATTTTTTTATTTAGTATTTTCATTATCTGCTGTATTCCGTATTTTCAGATTGCGCCAATTTGGCCATCTTTATTCCTTTATCTCTTTATATATACCTACTTTCTATCGTTTATTAAAGTAATTTTTACGACCATAAAACAAAATATTAAAAAATTCGCCACGCACCCGTTTATACTCTAAACGTGCCTCGATATATTGCTCATTTTTATCATGCATAGGGCAATCAGCATTTTCACAAACCCGACTTTCCGAGAAATATTCACAATGACAAACTTTTATCATTGGCAGAGGAAATTCTTTGTCCTTCGATTCCTCTGGAATTTGTCGAATTTCATTAACTATGCACACATCATCTGGCTTTTCAACAGCTGTCACAACAATTTCAGATTCCGCCGCTTTTTTTGCTTTTTTAGCAGCACAAACATCTTGCCATTTTTCTTTTAAAAATTTTGACATTGTTTAACCCCTTTTATTTTACCATGTCTTCTCTATTTTACCATATAACGCATATCGACGTAAAGCTTGTTGCATCAACATATTATCTCAAAATTCGCGTGCAATATATTGCGACCAAGACCCCGGTGCCGCCCCCAAATCAACAACAACCTGATTGTTTTTCAAAAAATGAAATCTTTCATTCATTTCAATCAGTTTGTATGCAGCACTCTTTTTATTTAGTATTTTCATCTTTTATACGACATACCATCTTTTTGCGGAATTCATCAGCATATTTTTCTGCACGTTTCAACGCAACGTCCATTGCTTCTTCTTTTGATTTTTTATGTTTAACCAAATATTCCACATTAACAAATCCAGCAGATTCATTAGAACTGATTCTTGCAATCTTTGGTTTGCCACGTGTTATAAACTTTTTGAAATATGGATTATTTTGTGCCGCGATTGGATAACTGACAATAACACAAAATCCAGCAACAAACAATTCGTCAAACAAATCTAATTGCATGTATGGTACAGGATCCGAAACACGTACTGGCACGAAATTTTCTATCATTCCTAACACATTTTTACGGAATTGGTTTGCACGTTTACATGGTTCTGGATACAACAGCCCAGAACGAAAAACATATTCAACCACAGTTTGTTTTTTATCGCCACCAAAGTCAATATGAGACCACGATGATGCATACCCACCTGAAATAAATCCCATATCAGACAACAAACTTTTATTTGTCTGACCGAAACCATCATATGTTACAGATAGAGTAAAACCTTTTAATTTCTCTTTTCCAGACGATTTATACACCATTGGCATAACATCACTAACCTCAATTGGTTGTGATATTTGCGGTTTTTTTCTATTCATTATTTGATTCCTCCTGGGGTTCCTGGCACGCCACCTTGTTGTTGCATACGTTGCATAACTGCCTCCATTCCCCCCATACGCTGAATCATAGCCATTTGGCGTTTCATATTTAAATATTGTTTGATAATGTGTTCAACATCACGAACGGTGCACCCTGCTTTTTCTGCGATACGAGCCTTGGCATTTGCAAAAACCTTTTCAGGATCAGCGCGTTCTTCGGCAGTCATGGCCTCTAAAATTTTAATTTGTGCATCAACACTGCCGTCTTTGATTTTTTCCTTCATAGCATTCACAGCACCACTCATTCCTGGCACCATTTTCAATAATCCACTGAAATTGCTCATTTTCTTGATTTGTTTTAATTGAGCCAACATATCATTCATATCAAATTGACCAGACATCATACGTTCAGCGGTCTCTTTCATACCAGATGGCATTTTTACATCTTCTGCTGTTGCTTCATCTATTTTTTTTGTCTCTTTCTTTTTTCCGAAACCGAACATCATTCACTCCTTTTTATTGAAATTTTACCAAAAGTTTATTACTTGTCCAGATACTTTTTTAAATACCGACCCGTCAAAGATTCAGGAACCAAAGCCACCTGTTCTGGTGTTCCAACTGCAACAACCTGACCACCACCGTCACCACCAGATGGTCCCAAATCAATAATCCAATCCACAGATTTAATAATATCCAGATTATGTTCAATAACAACGACTGTGTTTCCCTGGTCTACCAATTCTTGTAAAACATTTAACAACATTTTAATATCTTCGAAATGCAAACCTGTTGTTGGCTCGTCCAAAATGTAAATTGTTTGTCCAGTACTGCGGGCGGTTAATTCTTTGGATAATTTTATACGTTGTGCCTCGCCACCAGATAAATCCAATGAACTTTGTCCTAATTTAATATATTCCAAACCAACACGTTTTAACAATTCTAACTTTCTGGCAATTTTTGGAACGTTTATAAAAAATCTGTATGCTTCCTCGACAGTCATATTCAAAACATCAGCAATAGATTTATCTTTATATTTCACCGCCAAAGTTTCTTCATTGTATCGTGTTCCATGACATTTATCACATTCAACATAAACGTCAGCCAAAAAGTTCATTTCTATCTTTATTTGACCATCACCCTGGCATGCCTCGCAACGACCACCTTTGACATTAAAAGAGAAACGTCCTGATGTATAACCACGTGCTTTGGCCTCGGGCAATTCTGCAAAGAAATCACGAATATCAGTAAATACACCTGTATATGTTGCAGGATTGCTGCGTGGGCTGCGTCCAATTGGTGATTGATCTATATCGACAACCTTGTCCACATGTTCCATACCACGAATAATATCGTGGGCACCGACCTCTAATTTCGAATTATACATAACACGCATCAAAGCCGGATACAAAGTATTTAATAACAATGTTGATTTTCCAGATCCCGACACACCAGTTAATGCAACGAATTTACCCAACGGAATATCAACATCTATATTTTTTAAATTATTTTCACGTGCACCATGAATAGAAATAACATTACCATTCCCCGCCCTGCGTTTTTTTGGAACCTCAATCTTTCTAACCCCTGCCAAATATTGACCAGTAATTGAATCAGGATTTTCAATCACTTGTTGTGGGCTACCGGCTGCAATAATATTTCCACCATTTATCCCAGCCCCTCGACCAATATCGACCAGATAGTCCGCAGCACGCATTGCGTCTTCATCATGTTCTACTACAATCACCGTATTGTCTTTATCACGCAGTGTTTTTAATGTATCAATCAATTTATCATTATCACTTTGATGCAATCCAATAGACGGTTCGTCCAAAACATATAACACCCCAGATAGTCCACTGCCAATTTGGGATGCCAATCTGATGCGTTGGGCCTCGCCCCCGGATAATGTTCCTGCCATCCGAGACAAAGTCAAATACCCCAATCCAACATTTTCCAAGAAATGCAACCTGTCTGTAATTTCACGCAAAACAATCCGGGCAATATCATTTTCTTTTTGTGTTAACTGATTTGGTAAATCCATAAACCAGCGCAAAGAATCTTTGACCGCCAAATCACACACATCAATAATATCAAATCCATTTATTTTGATACACAATGCTTGGATATTTAAACGCTTTCCATGACACATTGGACATTGTTTCACAGATTGGTATTTACTTAATTCTGCACGCATAGATTCAGAATCAGATTCTCGTAATCTGCGTTCCAAATTTGGAATAACCCCTTCGAACGGTTTTGCATAAACAAATCCGTTCCAGTTTATACGCATTTCTTCATCACCCGTTCCATACAAAATTATATCTTTGTGTTCTTGTGTTAATGTATGCCATGGCTTTGATAATGGGATTTTATACTTTTTATGCAACGCATCTAATAAATGGTCATATTGCGTCAACATACCACTGCGTGACCAAGGGGCAATTGCACCACCTAAAATAGATTTTGTTGGATCTGGCACAACTAAATCTGGTGAAATATTTAACTGAACCCCCAAACCACCACATGTTTGACACGCACCAATCGGTGCATTAAAAGAAAAGAGTCTGGGTTCAATTTTTGGTACGGTAAATCCACTAACTGGACACGCATAATTTTGAGAATACAAAGTGTCTTGGTTTGTATCCAATCTGCGTACCAAAACAATGCCCGGCACCAATCGCAAAGAACCTTCGAACGAAGAATACAAACGCGACTTGAACTCTTCCAAATTATCCGCATTTTCATCAGGCATTTGCAATCTGTCAATTATAACGAAAATATTGTGTTTTTTATTTTTATCCAAAGCAGGAACATTATCCAAATTTACCAATTCATTATCTATAATTGCACGTTGAAAACCCTGCTTTACTAAAAAAGCCAATTCTTTACGGTATTCACCTTTGCGTTCACGTACCAACGGAGCCATTATGTAAATACGAACACCACTGGGGATTTTCATAGTCCAATCGACCATTTCCGCAATCGTTTGAGATTTAATTGGCAATCCCGTTACCGGTGAATGAGGTACACCTATTCTGGCCCACAACAACCTCAAATAATCATAAATTTCAGTAACCGTTCCAACCGTTGATCGCGGATTTTTTGATGTGGTTTTTTGTTCAATAGATATAGCCGGAGCCAATCCTTCAATAAAATCGACATCTGGCTTTTTCTGCATATCTAAAAATTGACGAGCATAACTAGACAAAGATTCCACATAACGTCGTTGACCCTCGGCATAAATAGTATTAAATGCCAACGATGATTTTCCAGACCCCGACACACCAGTAAACACTACCAATTTATTTTTTGGTATATCCAAGTCTATATTTTTAAGATTATTTTCGCGTGCACCACGAATTTTTATAATTCCAGCCATAGTATTGTAAAATATAAATAAATTTTTCGAAAAAACAATAGGTGCGATGAAAAAATCACCACACCTATTTTATTCAATTATTTTGTTTTTTTGATTAAATTATCTGGGTTCAAAGAAACATCTTTCTTGGATGTTTTATTTGCCCCAACCTTTGGAGCCAACACACCATTAACCCAAACATCAACACCACCGGCATTACCAAATTTAGCCTTGTAACCGTCGCCTGTTGGGACATAATACACATCCCCAGAAACCAGTGTTTTACCAAATACAGGACGCCCTTTGGCATCTTCGATACCGATATAAGAATCTTCGATTACTTGGATGACAACCTTGGCCTTGCCCATATATTCCTTGTTAAACCGTTCACGCACAGGAATATTATAAACAGGTTCTTCGACAACATTTGCAGCAACTTGTTCGGCAACTGGTGCATTTGCATCAACATTTACATCGGCCACCTTGTCAGAACCACCAAAGATAAGGACAATCAACATTGCCAACAAAATGACACCGCCACCGATTGCAAACCACAACCAATGTTTCATCACATAGTCCATAGCAATACGCAACCACTCTTGGATTTTTGCCTTATAAGACATACGATTTTTTTCTTCTAAATCGTCATTAGTGATTGTAATTTCACATTCTGGTTCAATACCCAATTCAGATTTAATTTTGTTCACAATTTCATCAGGATTCAACCCCAATTCCATAGCATAGTTACGAGCAAAACCCAAAACATAAACAATTTCAGGAATCTTTTTATATTCACAATTTTCCAATGCCTCTAAAAATTCTTCACTGATGCATAATTGTTTAGCGATTGTACTGATTTCACGTTTTCTGCGGCCTTGGGTTCTGGCATTACGCAACATTTCACCCGCAGTTATTGTGTTTTCAACAATTTTTTCTTCGTTCATATTTATTTCCTTTGGCTGTATATCAACTATATGATACCTTTATATTTTGTCAACGCAACCCCAAAATTCAGATATTTTATCTTTTAATTCTTTTGCATCTGTAATTTGGTTTACCGCAACCCGAAAAGCAACCGCACCTGACATTCCCGCAGAATACCATGCACAATGTTTACGGAACAATGGTACCCCCGTCCGTTCACCATAATAATCAATCACAGATTCCAAATGCCTTAACACTATATCACCAATATTATCAGGCGGATTTTCGCCCATAATTTCGGCAATTTTCCATGGGGTGCCCAACATTCCACGACCAATCATCACACCGGCATAACCCAATTTTTCCATTTGTTTAACATCATTTAATGTTTTGATATCACCATTTGCAATAATTGGAATTGGACAATCAGAAACATCTGGGTGTTCTGCAACCCCAACATACCCTGCAGCACGTGTCCGCCCATGCAAAGCAACAAAACTGCATCCATTATCCGCAACAATATTCACCAAATCACGCCAATCTGTATGGTCGCTGTCCCAGCCCAACCTAGTTTTTACAGACACAGGAATATCAACCGCACGAACAACCGCACGAACGATTTCCCCCGCCAAACGATGATTCCGCATTAAAAATGCCCCTGCCCCAGCACGAGTTGCAACCTTGGGCACAGGGCATCCCATATTTATATCAATCCATTTTGCACCGTTATCTTGCAAAATTCTGGCAGCATCAGCCATCAAATCAACATTTGCACCAAAAATTTGAGTTCCTATATTTCCCTCGTCATCATATCTATCAAAATTTCTGGGACAATTTTTGTGTTGTTCTGTCAGCGAATGACAAGAAATCATTTCCGTAACCAATGATACATCCCCAGAAACCTGACGAATAATCTGACGAAATGGTTTATCAGTAATTCCTGCAAGTGGGGCAACAAAAAAATTCTTTTTTTCAAACATTTGTGATATAATGACACGTATGAAGGAAAAAATCAAAAATTTATTTTCATTTATTGGTCGTGCATGGAACGGGGGTTTCGTTGGCAAAGTCGGTGTAATTTTGGCCATTTTATTAACGATACGTTCTGTGAATTTTTTCCTGGGCGAAACAACTGTCCAAGGGTGCATTATGAACATTTGGCGATTAAATGCCGCCCAGCAACAGTTATTACAAGAACAAGAAAAATTAGACCAATTGGAAAAACATATTGCTTTGGTTCAACAAAACAGCCCCGATTACATTGAAGAATTGGGACTGAAACGTTTGAATATGGGCGATGCCAAAACCAAAATTTTAAAGCTTTAATTCCAACAGGCAATTACCCCATTTAAATAGAAAGCAAACAACAACCACACAATATACGGCAACACCAACAGGTATGCTGTGCGACTAACCTTTTGAAATTCTCTGGCCATATACAAAGAAACCAAAATCAAACCAACCAAAACAAATACCGCCAACATCGGCATATGCAGACCAAAGAACACATAACTCCATCCTGCATTTAACACCATTTGGAAAAAGAACAACAATTCTGCTAATCCAATCAGTTTATGTGAAACCTTGCGTTTTTGCCGCCAAACCAAAAACAAAGCGATACCCAACAGCAAATATAATATCGTCCACGCAATACTAAACACTATTGGTGCCGGTGTCAGAGCGGATTGATTCAAAGAATTGAACCAAGCATTTGTGTGTCCTGCGATTGGTGTAAACAACACCCCGATTGCACCTGGAATAAAAGAAATAAGTATTGCGACAATTAAAGAAAAAAAAGTTTTCATCACCTACCTCCATTTTTATGACTTTAATTATACAGCAACCACCCAGCCACCGCCACAGGCAGATATTCTTAACAAAAAATCCCGCATTTGCGGGATTAAACCTTATAAAACGATAAACAGTTGTGGATGCTGAGATAAATATTCTATACCATCATCCAATGCCTTGCGATATTCCAAAAACTTTGCCTTGTTCGCATCGTCTAAATTATTTATCGCAGGTAATTTCACAGTCAATGGATTTACATGTTTGCCGTCTTTGATAACCTCGTAATGCAAATGTGGTCCTGTGGATAATCCAGTCGAACCCACAAATCCAATTGTTTGCCCCTGACGAACAGTTGTTCCAACATTTACACCCTTCATAAACTTGGACATATGGGCATACAATGTTTCAAAAGAACCATTATGACGAATACGTATAAAATTACCATGTCCGCTGTTATATCCACGTTTCACAACGCGACCCGCCCCGGCGGCTGGAATTGGTGTTCCGGTTGATGCACGGAAATCGACACCTTTGTGTGCACGGGTGAATCCCAAAACAGGATGTTTGCGACGTGTTGAAAAACTGCTTGTTACCTTGGCATTATTGATTGGGGTACGTTTCAAAGATTTAATTGCACCATTACCCTTTTCATCATAATAGCCGTATGATCCGTCATTCTTTTTAAAGCGATACATTTTAACATTTCCACGCAACGCATCAAAAGATACAGCCAGCACATGACCATTATCAACCTTGGCACCAGATGAAAAATTCTCTTCATACAACACAGAAAACTTTTGCCCTGCACGAACATCACGTTCAAAGTCCATTTCAAAAGCCAACAAATCATAAACATCTGACAAAATACCCGCAGGAATTCCAGCACGTTGACCAGCCAAATAAAAACTGTCCCCGTCTAAAATTACACCAGATTTATAAACCGCCCTGGTATCACGTTCTATTTCAACAGTATTACATTTCCATGCCCCCGCCTTGTCGCAAGTCAATTCAACCTGACGCCATGGGGATGGAATAACAACAATCTTGTTCACAGGCGATTCGTCAGAATCACGCACAAATTCAATTTTATCCCTGTCGGCACGCAACCCTGTAATACCCGCCCCAGATTTTAACACCGAAACAATTTCACTTATTTGATTATGAGACAAACCCTGTTTGGATAAAATGCCAGACAATGTATCCCCAGATGTAACCAAAACCACAGATTTACAAGTGTCGCCACCTTTATCATTGCCATTTAACACAGGTGCCGTTTTAGTTATCATTAAAAATAAAGCAACCAAGGTCAGCAATACCGCCAACGCAACAACAAGCTTGGTTAATACTTTCGTATTCAGATATTCTTTTACTTTTTTCATAACCCGTATTATAATAGATTTATGACAACAAATCAAGCATTCACAATTTTATCAAATATATCTGGTCCGCATATCGCAAGAATTATTACGGATGCAATTCCTAATATGTCTAAATTAAAATTATGGTATATTTCAAGACAACTGCATGCGGGCATTCCTGTTGCTAAAATAATTCATAACAAATGGTTTTATGGACTGCAATTCTATACCAACAAATACACTCTGGATCCACGCCCAGACACCGAAACATTGGTTGATGCGGTTATAAACGACTATAATCGTGCCACAAATATACGAATTGCTGATTTGGGAACCGGCACCGGATGTATTATCTGTGCAATAATAAAAAATATAAATGCATCAGGAATCGCACTGGAAAAATCCAGACCCGCAATTCTTGTTGCCCGTAAAAACATCCAAACCTTAAATCTAGGCGACAAAATCTCGGTTAAACATGGCAATTTTAATGACCCCCATGCATTAGAATATGACTCTTTTGATGTAATTGTGTCCAACCCACCATATATCGCCCATAACGATCCAAATGTGGATTCCGGTGCAATGCACGACCCAAAATGCGCACTGTATGCCGATGACAACGGGTTGGCCGCGTACAAACAAATTGCAAAAAATGCTAAAATTTGGTTAAAAGATTGTGGCAGAATTTATCTGGAAATCGGGATTGGAATGGAATCTGATGTGACACAAATATTTGAAAAAGAACATTGGAAATTCATAAAACAAATTTCAGATTTAGGTGGAATAATTCGAGTATTGGTATTCGAAAACATTAAATAACCACGAAACATATCGCGGCAATACAAACCTGTAATACCAACATATACAATATATACAAATTTTTTAGGTTATTTAAACCAAGGGTTATTTTGTTTTAACCAACCAATATTTGTTTCCATACCATGACCATGAACAACATATGTATCATCATCCAAATTCATGCTGTACAGGTTATGAATAGATTGATGTATTTGATTTTCATTACCACCTGGGAAATCCGTCCGACCATAACTATCTTGGAACAAAGTATCTCCAATCAGCAAAATTTTATATTCTGGGAAATAAAACATCACCCCACCCGGTGTATGACCAGGACTGGTAAATATTTGCATTTCTATATCTGGTAAAATTTCAACAGTTCCAACTGGCAATTTTGATGGCCGTTTATAATCATCCAAAATATGTGGCAACCCAAACATATCCAACAAACCGTTGCCACTGGTAATCAGGTAATTATCAGCCGAATTCAAAAACCAATTTACATTAAATTCTTCTGCTAAACCTGGTGCCGCAGATATATGGTCTGGATGCCCATGGGTGCAATAAATCGCACGCAATTTCAACCCCTGTCCAGACAAAACGCGTTTCCAATCATCCGCACGCCCCCACGCATCAAAAATGACCGCCTCGTCGCCATTGGAAACCAATACAGAATTAGTATTAGTTGGTGGCAAATGCAAAACTTCAAATTTTACATTATTTTTTTGCATTTGTTTTTTTGACTCTTTTTTTAACCATCTTTTTAGCTTCTGGTTTTGATTTTTTACCACCCAAAACAATTTCTTTGATTTCTTCACCAGTCAATGTTTCGCGTTTCAGCAATTCATCAGCCAATTTTTCAACAGTCTTTTTATTCTTGGTTAAAATCTTGACCGCATCA
The DNA here is from genome assembly GCA_946188105.1 of uncultured Alphaproteobacteria bacterium. GTDB lineage: Bacteria > Pseudomonadota > Alphaproteobacteria > Rs-D84 > Rs-D84 > Enterousia. Next base: position 80,147 of record CAMHTQ010000001.1, read on the forward strand.
GCATGTGCCTTGTCTAACCAACTTCTGATTTCGGCATCGACCATTTGTGCAGTTTGTTCAGATGCAGATTCCAACTGGGTACGCATTCCAAATGCCGCCACCTGTTTAACCGCCGCCAATCCAATTTTTGGTGATAATCCAGCCGTAGTGATTGAATATCTGGCCAATCTGGTTGCCATATCTATATCGGCCTCGGCACCAGTTGTGATTTTATCAGCACCAAAGAAAATTTCTTCGGATGCACGACCAGCCATCGCAACCGCCAAATTTGCACGAACCTCTTGGATTGTCATAGAAACCTTGTCATCAACTGGCAAATGTTGAACCATACCCAACGCACGTCCACGTGGCACAATTGTCGCCTTGTGAATTGGGTCAGTTACATCGGCATAAATCACACTGACGAACGCATGTCCTGCCTCGTGATATGCGGTCAATTTTATATCTTCGGCACGCATTTTACGATTTTTCTTTGGTCCCATTAAAATCTTGTCACGTGCTTCATCTAAATCAGATTGTTCAACCGATTTATGTCCTGCACGAACAGCATGCAAAGCCCCCTCGTTCAACAGATTTTCCAAATCAGCACCCGAAAATCCGGTTGTTCCCCTGGCAACATCTTTTAATTGAACATCTGGTGAAATCTTGAACTTTTTAGCATGCAAATTCAAAATAGCATCTCGGCCTGCCAAATCTGGCAATTCAATTTGCACCTGTCTGTCAAAACGACCAGGACGTAACAAAGCCGTATCCAACATATCAGGACGATTTGTTGCACCAATAACAATAATGCCTGTTTCATTTGCAAAACCATCCATTTCAATCAGCAACTGGTTCAAAGTTTGCTCTCTATCTTGATCATTAAAAGAATGAGAACTGCGTTTTTGTCCGATTGCATCAATTTCATCTATGAACAAAATACATGGGGCATTACGTTTTGCCATTTCAAACATTTCTTTGATTTTTGCGACACCCAAACCAACAATGATTCCTGAAAAATCACTGCCCGATGTGGCAAAGAAAGGAACATTTGCCTCGCCCGCAATGGCACGTGCCAAAAGTGTTTTTCCAGTTCCAGGTTCGCCTGACAACAAAACACCACGTGGAACACGCGCACCTAATGCCTTGAACTTATCCTTATTTTTCAAAAACTCTACAATTTCCATCAACTCTTGCTTTTCGGCATCAATTCCTGCCACATCAGCAAAAGTCGTTTTTGGTTTTCCTGTGGTAACCTTGGTCGGATTTTGTGCCAACAATGTGCGACTGAGTCCCCCAGATGCACCACCACGCAATCCGCGGAAAATCCAAAACACAATCAGCAAAGTAAATATGATTGGCAACCATGTTCCCAAAACATCAACCCAACTTTGCGAAGAATCAATAGATACAACCGCACCTTTTTCAGACAATTTAGTCAAAAACTCTGGATCATAACTGATAACGGCCTTGAACTTTGTTCCGTCTTTTAATACACCGTTCGCATCTTTGTCGCGAATATTGATGCTTTTAATATCTTCGGCACGTCTTAACACATCAGAAAAAGTCAACACAACTGGTTTTTCACTGACCACGACCTGTTGTTCTGTTGCAACAACATCAGGTTTTGAATCATTGCCAGACACACCAATCACAGTGCGAGCAACCACCACCAAAAATAAAACGACAAACAATCCTAAAAACCAATTTGCAGAACTGCCTTTTTTAAACATCTTTTTTCTCATTTCTTTTTTTCCTAAATGTTGTTTTTGCCCCTTCGGGTACCACTAAAATCTGATTTTTCAAGCGACGTACCGTACAATGTCCCAAAGTAAACTTGCAATCGCCATACAATCTAGATAATGCATTTGCCAAAGAATTCAAGCGTGGCGGATATTTATCCCCCCCAATAACCTGAATAAGTGTGCCCAAGAATTTTAACCTAATATCATCCCCCAGGTCAAACAGAAAAGCATCTGAAAATATTGCCCTTTTATTTTTTGTAACAGAATTAACCAAACCAATTACATCTGATTCAATTTTATCACGCAACCTGCCCAGATTTTCAATAGCCAACAAAATTCTGGCATCACTGATTCCCATTTTTTCATCCAACAAATGACGATTTTGGCGAATTTTGACACGAGTATAATGTGGATCAGAATTCATTTCATCTATAAAATATTTAACATGATTTTCATCACACCAAGAACGCAGTTCAGAACGGAATACATCTAACAATGGACGCACAATTTTAACACCGTCACGCATACTTTCTCGTCTCATTGCGGCCAAGCCGTACAGACCACTGCCCCGCCCCAGATTCATTAAAAATGTTTCAATTTGGTCATCCGCCTGGTGTGCGACCAACAATGCATCAATATTATTTTCTTTACAAAAATCAGTCATCATTTTGTAACGTGCCTCGCGGGCGGCATTTTCCAATCCTGTTGTTGGTTTTTCATCTGTCCAATAAAAAATCTGAACTGGCACGTCTAACTTGTTACACAAATCACACACATATTGCGTTTCAACATCCGCAGCAGCACGTAATCCATGATTCACATGCAATGCCACAATATCCATACCCGCCATTTTGCACCAATGCAACAAGCATATAGAATCCACCCCGCCACTGACTGCGACGGCTAACTTTTTACCAGCAAAAGATTGCATATAATCCAAAAACTTTTGATTCATAATATGCTCATTTTATGATATAATTTCAAAAAATAAAGGAAAAAGACAAAATGAAACGGAATATAAATTCTGTGGCGGTGTATTGTGGTCACGAATTTGGCACAGACCCACAATTTGCACGTGACGCGGCCAGAATTGGTGAATTATTAGCCAGAAATAAATTAAAATTGATTTTCGGTGGTGGAAATGTTGGTTTAATGGGCGCGGTATGTAATGCTGCATTGGATAATGGTGGCTCGGTTTTGGGTGTATCAACAACCCATATCATAGAATTACAAGAACCGGCACACCCATCAATTGAACTGCGTATGACGGATTCCATAAACAAACGAAAAACAGAAATGTTTAATGAATCTGATGCATTTATTATTTTACCAGGTGGATTGGGAACATTAAATGAACTGACCGATATTTTAACCATGCAGCAAATTGGCGAAACAAAAAAGCCATTATTTTTCTTGGACACCGCACATTTTTGGCATCCATTCAGCCGATTGTTTATACATATGCAAAATTGCGGATTTATAGAAAATGTCCATTCATACACAATATATGCAGATGACACACCTGATGGTTTAATAAAAAAGTTATTAGCATATTAAAAACAAAACCGCCAAAAATGGCGGTTTAAATTTGTGGCGCGCCCAGCAGGACTCGAACCTGCAACCCACAGATTAGAAATCTGTTGCTCTATCCAATTGAGCCATGGGCGCACAGTGCAACCATTTTAAATTAAAACAAAGCCAATTTCAAGTATGTTTTTCAAGTTTTTCTAAATCATACCAATTCTATTACTTTGTTATGTGATGTTTGGCCACGAACTATACGAACAGATGAACGAGACACACCAAAATATTCTGCCAATGCACGAATAACCGCCTCGTTTGCCTTGCCATCAGTTGGTGCCGTTGTTGTATGCACACGCAAAGTCCCGTCTGTATCTTGGGATACAGAATTCACCTTGGCACGTGGTATCACTTTGACATTAAAAATCCGTTTTGAATCTGGCATCGCTCATTAAATGGACATGAAAATGAAACACTGACTGACCTGCACCCGCACCAGTATTTGCAACGATACGGAAATTACCATTTATTCCCAATACATCAGCCGTTTTCGCCACCGCACGCCAAAATCCTGCCTGGGTTTCAGGGTCGGCACGATTTGCAAAATCATAAACATCGGTATATTCACCACGTGGTATAACCAAAACATGTGTTTTTGCACGTGGATCTATATTTTGAAAAGCAATCGCAAATTCGTTTTCAAAAACGCGCTTGCTGGGGATTTCATCACGCAAAATTTTCGCAAAGACATTATTTGTATCATACATATCAAATCCTTTTCATTAAACAGACATATAAAATAATACATATTTTTTGAACAAAAACAACCTTGAAATACGATTTGTTTGCACTATATTGGGATTAAAGCCGTTATGGCTTATAATTTTAATAGGAGATTTTTGTATGTTTAAACCTTTGAATAATTATGTTTTAATGGAAAGAATCCAAGAAGATAACAAAACCGCAGGCGGAATTATTATTCCTGATAATGCCAAAGAAAAACCTGTTCGTGGTCGTGTAATTGCCGTTGGCGATGGCGAAATGCAAAATGGGAATCGTGTTCCGATGACTGTCTCGGTTGGCGATGTTGTTATGTTTGCAAAATGGGCTGCTTCCATTAACGAGGTTAAAATTGACGGACAAGATTACGTATTGATAAAAGAATCTGATATTTTGGGAATTTTGAAATAAAAGGATATAAATATGGCAAAAGATATTGTTTTTGACACAGACAAATTAGCCGCCGGTGTCGATAAATTAGCAAATGCTGTAAAAATTACTATGGGTCCAAAAGGTCGCACGGTTGTTATTGATAAACCATACGGCGCACCCGTTGCAACCAAGGACGGTGTTACCGTGGCCAAGGCCGTATCATTAAAAGATCCAGCCGAAAACATCGGTGCCAGAATGGTTCAAGAAGTTGCAAAAAAAGCTGGTGATGATGCTGGCGACGGAACAACAACTGCAACCGTATTGGCACAAAAAATTATTCACGAAGGTCGTCGCGTTATTGCCGCTGGGATGAACCCAATGGATATTAAACGCGGTATTGATATTGCTGTAAATGCTGTGGTGGCTGATATTGAATCACATGCCAGACCTGTAAAAAACAGTGCTGAAATTGCCCAGGTTGCAACAATTTCTGCTAACAGCGACTCTGACATCGGAACAAAAATCGCCGATGCAATGGAACGCGTTGGCCGTGAAGGTGTTATCACCGTCGAAGAAGCCAAAGGATTGGATACAGAAATTGATGTTGTCGAAGGTATGCAATTTGACCAAGGTTTCATGTCACCATACTTTGTCACAAACAGCGAAAAAATGTTGGCAGAATTGGACAACGCACAAATTTTGGTTTCTGAAAAGAAAATTTCCGGTTTGCAGGCATTATTGCCAATTTTGGAACCAATCGCTCAAAGTGGTCGTCCATTGTTGATTATCGCCGAAGATGTCGAATCCGAAGCATTGGCAACATTGGTATTGAACCGTTTGCGTGGCGGATTAAAAGTATGTGCTGTCAAAGCCCCAGGTTTCGGCGACAGACGTAAAGAGATGTTAAAAGATATCGCAGTAGTAACCGGTGCAACCGTTATCAGCGATGATATGGGAATGACATTTGAAAATATATCTATGGATGTATTGGGTTCTGCCAAGAAAGTTGTTGTCAGCAAAGATCACACCTTGTTGGCACATGGCGGTGGCGATTCTGCCCAGATTTCAGCACGTGCAGATGAAATTCGCCAAACTTTATCCACAACAACCAGTGAATATGAACGTGAAAAATTGTCCGAGCGTTTAGCAAAATTAGTTGGTGGTGTCGCAGTTATCAAAGTTGGTGGCATGACCGAGGTCGAGGTAAAAGAAAAGAAAGATCGTGTTGATGATGCATTGGCTGCAACACGTGCCGCAGTTGCCGAAGGCATTGTTGCCGGCGGTGGTGTTGCATTGGTTCGTGCGGTTAATGCACTTGAAAAATTATCTGGCGAAAATACAGATCAAAATGTCGGAATTGATATTGTCCGTCGTGCCATTGTTGCACCATGTGCACAAATCGCAGAAAATGCTGGTGTATCTGGCGAAATCGTTGTTGGCAAAGTGTCCGAGGCAAAAGATTACAATTTTGGATATAATGCCCAGACAGCTGAATATGTCGATATGATGAAAGCGGGTATTATCGACCCAGCCAAAGTTGTTAAAACTGCTATTTTGGCAGCATCCAGCACTGCGGGCGTCATGTTAACAACCGGTGCGGTAATGTCAGAAATTCCAGAAGAAAAACCAGCACAACAAATGCCTGGTGGAATGCCTGGAATGATGTAATAAAATATCACATAAAAAACACCGACCAAATGGTCGGTGTTTTTGTTTGATAAAAAGCCTATTTATTGGTATAATACAGACATATTCAAAAGAAAATTACACTCGTTTTTTGCAAAAAACCAAGGAGTAAATTTATGTCTATCATATCAAAAATAAAACAATATAAATTTCAAAAAGGTATTGTAAACCTTGTTGGAAATATGGCAAAGGATTCAGCATATAGCATCGAACACGATAAGCGCATTTCTAAAAGTGACGGGCTTCTTAGTGACCACAGACATAACAAGCCAGGAGTACACGTAACAAAAGAAACACAATCCTATACAATAAAATCTAACGATGAAAAAACTGTGATTGAATTAACACAAGATTTTACTCGAGCTACCGGAAACGGCACCCGAGGAATTTACGTTTTAAATATTAACGGTAAAAGACAGCAAATTGATCAAAAAAGATTAGAAAAGTTGTTTCAATTAATACATAACCAAAAATCTGACGACAAAAAAACAAACAATCCTGAACTTGCTGCTCTTTTACAGAAATATGTTCGTGAATAAAAAACACCGACCAAATGGTCGGTGTTTTTTTATCTAGTTTTTATTCTTGCTGCTACCAGCATATTTTTCATTGTGTTATAGTTTTGGTCAATCGGTGCATCTTTGATTGGCACATCAATAAATTTTACATCTGGAACAATACTCAACCATTCAATAGCCGGCATAGTTTTAACAAAGAAACTGTCCAAACGACGTTGAACAACCGCAGCATCGTCATCATCGGCACGACCACCGCCCTCGGCAATACGTTGTTTAATACGTTTTTCCATCAAATCACGTGGAATATTCAAATACACAGCAATCAAATCAAATTTGTCAGCAAAAGTATCCACCAACCATTTTGCTTGGGACAACTGACGTGGAAAACCATCCAACACAGTGTTATGTGTTGGTACAATTTTTTCCAACAACAATTTCTGCAAATCTTCATCAGGCACAAATTCGCCACGCGCCATAATTGCCTTTAACGGATGATTATCAGGTAATGCACGCAACATAGCCCCAGTTTCAACATATTTAAAATCTTTATTTTCTTCTAAAAATTTTTTAGAAAGTGTCCCCTTACCAGACCCCTGGCCTCCCATCATTAAAATCAGGTCTTTTTTCATATTTCTTCCTTTTTTTTGCCCCTGCATTATAACCATATAAAACCATAATATCAACAAAAAATCCCGACATCTTGCCGGGATTTTTATTTCCATTGAAATCTGCAAATTATTTTTTGCTGTTTTCAATTGCAGCACCCAAAATATCGCCCAAAACGGAACCAGAATCAGCTTCGTTCGAGAATTCTTTGACTGCTTGTTTTTCCAATGTTACCTGCAAATGACGGATAGACAATTTAACTGTATTGTCTTCAACGGAAACAACGGATGCTTCCACTGTATCACCGACTTTGTATTTGCTGGTATCTTGTTCTGATTTTTCACGAGACAAATCAGTGCGGCGGATAATACCTTTGGCATCACCAGCCAATGCAACAATCAATTCATCAGGTGTAATTTCGGAAACTGTTCCAGAAATCACAGCACCTTTTTTGATTGAAACGGCATTGTTTTCAGCACTTTCTGTCAATTGTTTAATACCCAATGTAACGCGTTCTTTTTCTGGATTGATATCCAAAATTTTTGCTGTTACTTCTTGGCCACGAACAAATTTCTTTAATTCTTCTTCGTCTAATTTATTCCAAGACAAATCAGAAATGTGAACCATTCCGTCCAAATCAGGTGTCAAAGCAATGAACAAACCAAATTCTGTTGTGTTCTTGATTGGACCTGTAACAACATCGCCAACATTGTGTGTTTCAGCAAATTGTTTCCATGGGTTTGGTTGCAATTGTTTATATCCCAAAGAAATACGACGTTTTTCTTGGTCAATATCCAATACAACAACGTTGATTTCTTGGCCAACTGTCAAAACTTTGCTTGGGTGAATGTTCTTGTTTGTCCAAGACAATTCAGACATATGTACCAAACCTTCGATATTATTACCCAAATCGATAAATGCACCATAATCTGTTAATGATGCGACCTTGCCTGTTACTGTATCGCCAACATTGAATGCTCTGGATGCTTGTTCCCAAGGATCTTCTTCCAATTGTTTTGCACCCAATGAAATACGATGAGATTCAGGATCGAATTGAATAACTTTAACTTTGATTTTATCACCGACATGAACCAATTCACGAGGATGATTAACACGTTTCCAAGACAAATCTGTAACGTGCAACAAACCGTCGATTCCGCCCAAATCAACAAACACACCGTAATCAGTAATGTTTTTGACTGTGCCTTCTAATACTGCGCCCAATGAAATGTTTTTCATTGCTTCTTTTTGTGCAGCAGCAATTGTATCAGATTGAATTGCACGACGAGAAACGATTGCATTTGTACGCAATGCATCCATTTTCAAAACGCGGAATTTATCTTTCAAACCAATCATAGATTTTGCATCACGAACAGGTTTGTGGTCGATTTGTGATGATGGCATAAATGCAAATACACCGTTGATATCGACTGTATAACCACCACGAACGACATCGATAATTGTTCCTTCTGGATCTTGACCTTCGGCAACAATCTTTTCCAAATCTTTCCATGCTTTTTCAGCACGTGCCTTGGCATAAGATAATACAGCTGTACCTTCGCGAGATTCATAACGTTCAACAAAAACGTCAATAATATCACCAACTGATGGAACAGATGCACCAAATTCTTTTAATGGAACACGACCTTCGGATTTCAAGCCCACATCAACCAAAACGAAATCACCGCGAATATCTTTCACAGTACCTTTGGTTGCGAAACCTTGTAAAGTTTCTTGGTTACCATAATTTTGGTCAAACATAGCGACAAAATCTTCGCCTGCAACCGGATTAAATAAATCTTTGGATAAATCTTTCATATTTTTAGAATTAAACAAAGCTTGCCATATGCATCTTGTGATAAACACCAGATTTTACACAGGACTTGTGGGGTTCATCGGATGATTTCCACGCCCACCCGCGAAAATCAGGTCTATTTTATAGTAAGTTTTTGATAAATGCAAGAAAAACATTGCTTTTTTTGTTGTTTTTGCCAATATGACAAAGAAAGGAGTCCCCCATGCCACATTATTACGATATAAAATATCCACACCTACAATATTCATATTCCGAAGGAACCATGTGTTCTGTACCTCCAAAACTGTTGGCATCTGTATACAAGTCGCATTATGGGAAAAAGCCAAAAACATTTTTTGATTGTGGTGCTGCATGCGGTGCAATTGTAAAAATGGCATTAGATTACGGTATGGATGCACGCGGCATAGACATAAAAACATACTCTGACACCTATTCCAGCCGTATTGTACATTGGGATAATGGTCATCTGAGGGTAAAATATATCGGCAACAACCTGCCTCAATTAATTTCCAGTGGCCGAATTCAAATTAAATCTATTTTAGATTGCAAACCCATAAAGGCAGATTTGGTTTATTGTAATGGAATATTAACCTATTTCGACGAACCGACATTGGAAACCGTTTTAGGTAAATTCCAAAATACAAATATGATTTGTGCAATTCATAATACAACCGAAGATTATAATATCGCCAGACAAATGGGACAAGAATTAGGCACATGCCAAGAATTAAAAACAATCCAGCCAAACGATTGGTGGATTGAAAAATTTAATCAAAATGGATTTGATGCAAAATTCAATCATTGGTTACGTTGTTTTGTCGCGATTCCGCAAAGAGAAAGAACTTGATTTTACCCAGTGGTCTGTTAGCATAATTTGTAAAGAAAGGAGTTGCTTATGGCTTTTGGAACAGCGGTCCAAGTTGGGAACCAAATAATCATCACCAGTCAAAGTGGCTGTGTTACTCGTGTTTTTGACGGTCGTTTAATCAGTTATATTAACGGTACATTAACATATATTCCTACAAATGCTAGCAAGGTTGAAACATATGTCGGTGTATAAGCAATGCAAGAACGACCATATATATTATTAATGAAACACATAGCAACCTCGTGGTTTCGGGAACTGGGGTATGACGGATTTCATATGATTGTTCCATCTGAATTACCGTCCAGATTCCAAGTTTTGTGCAATACAAAGACAAAATTAACACTATCTAATCCGAAAACAGACAAATTAAGTTTGCAACGCACCTATCCTGATTACGATATATTTTATCTGAATATATTAAGCGAAGATTTTGACCTGGAATCATCGGATATGCCGCCAAACCCAAATAATTATTACCAAGAATATCCAACCATTGCCGATTTTGATTTAAGTGATAGCCCCAGCAACGTAGTCGCATTTGTATGCGTTCCAAAAAACGATGCTGATTATGTCAAAGACCCAGCCGACAGATTGGCTTTTGTAAAATTTACATTGGATCATTTGTTTAACAGATACCAAAGTTGGTGGTTAATCATCACAGACCAAACCGATAAAACACATAAAATTTTAGACAGCCACGGCGTCGCATTCCAAGGTGCATTTGATTCTGATACAGAAGAATGGTTCACAATGATTATGAAGAAATATGGCATAACCACATCGGAAATAAACGAGGCAAAATCACTTATACAACTTAATAAAATACCAGACAAAAGCTTTTTCAAAATATCGCCAAATTCAGATTCAAAAAAACCTAACCAACCATATGTATAAACCCAAGGAGTTGTAAAATGACATCCGACACACAAACACAAGCAACACTACCTATTACAATTGGAAATTTACATACAATCAAGCATATTTTAATCACTGGTAATACCGGCACAGGCAAAACCACACTTTTAAAATCTATTCTAGGTTCTATTGAATCCCAGCCCCAGACAACAAATTGCAAAATTGTATTAATTGATACCAAAGATTACGATTTTAACGGTTTTTCATCAAAATATTTATCTGTTCCTGTTATCACAGACACCCACAAAGCAACCGGATATTTAAATCAAATCAGCACTCCAGATGAAAATACCATTATCATAATTGATGAATTATCTGATTTAATAGCGATTCAACCAAACATTCAACACACACTTGTTGATTTGGCACAAAATCAGAAAATTCACATTATTGCAGCCACACGCAGATACGACCTGCTGTTACCAGAATTTGTAAATATTTTTCCAATTCGTTTATCATTTAAATAAAATTTGGTAAATACCCATGAACGAAAAATTATTTTCTAAAAACTGGTTTAATGATTTAGACGCAAAATTGCGTTCAGCAGGATTGGATAGCGATGATAAATCTTTTGATGAAATCAAAGAGATTTTAAGCACTCGCAAGGTATTATCACCTGATGAATTTGCATCTGCTGTTGCATATGTAATATTGGCTGGCGGATTTTCTCAAAAAACAGCAAAAAAGATTCATCGCATAATAATGGATATATTGCCAACCAACCCCACACCCCAGGATTTATTACAAATATTCAATAATAAAAATAAAATAAATGCGATTGTTAAAATCTGGGATAACCGGAACACATTCTGCAACGAATATTATAAAATCAACGAATTATCAGAAAAATTGGCTTATCTGGAAACATTACCACATATTGGAAAAATTACGGCTAATCATTTGGCCAGAAATTTAGGGGAAAATTTGGTCAAATATGATATTTGGATTCAACGACTGGGGGTATTATACAGTGGCAACCCAGATTTATATAAAAAAATAGATAACGCAAAATTAAACCCTGAAATAAAACAAGTTTGTGACGATATGTTCGATCACCTGATACAAGAAACCGGATTACCACGTGGCTATATCGATGTTGTGCTGTTCAAAGCATGCCAAAACAATTTGATTGATGTAAAACAAGGGGCTTAATTTTAAGCCCCTTATTTTTTATTTTATAAACCAAAATTATTTCACTTCGGCTTGTTTGAACAAATCATCTGCTTTCACAGCTTTTTCTTTTACTTTCACAGACTTCAACATTTCATCCAATGCCTTGCGTTCAAACAACATACCTCTTAACATTGCCAAAGCATTTGGATTTTTGTTGTAAAATTCAAACACTTGTTTTGGTTCTGGGTATCTGGATGCCTCGGCCCAGATGGCTTGTTGCAAATCGTCACGAGTGACTTCGACTTTGTTTTTATTGCCCCACTCTGCCAAAACCAAGCCCAATTTAACGCGACGTTCTGCTTCTTTTTTCTCGGCTTTTTCATCCCATTTGCATTCGTCTTTGCATTTGCTTTTGTCTTCGCAATGACAATGAGCATGTTGACGTTCGTGTTCTTGTTTTGCCATTTCTAATTCTTGGGCGACCAAGTTTTCTGGTAAGTCCAATTTAACTTTTTCAGCCAAAACATCTAACAAATCATTACGCATTGCACGTTGAGATGCATCAGCATATTGTTCGTTCAAAATATCACGAATATGTTCTTTCAATTTATCAACAGTATCGAAACCAACAGTTTTTGCCAATTCATCGTTCAATTCTGGCAAAACGTGTTTGCGAACTTCGTGCAAAACGGTTTCGAATCTGGCTTCTTTGCCGGCTAAATTTTCTGCATGATAATCTTTTGGAAAGCTTACCTTGACATCAAATTTATCGCCTGCTTTGTGTCCGATAATTTGGTCTTCGAATCCTGGGATAAATGCACCAGAACCCAAAATCAAATGATGTTTTTTAGCCTCGCCACCTTCGAAAGCAGTATCACCAATAAAGCCTTTGAAATCGATGACAGCGGTATCGCCATCTTTGGCCTTGTATTTTTCGTCTTGTTTTTCTGCGACACTGCGACTGCGACGAATATTTTCCAATGCTTTTTCAACTTCCTTTTCATCCAATGTTGCAACAGGTTTTGTTACACTGAATTTAGTCAAATCAAACTCTGGCAATTCTGGCAAAATATCAAATTCCAATGTGTATTCTACATCTTTACCCATTTCCCAACCTGGCAAATCTGCCTTTGGACTGCCTGCCAAACGAATTTTCTTTTCATCCAAATAAGCATTTAAATCTGTGTTCATCAATTTATCAATCGCCTCGCCATATGCAGAAGCATTGTATTTTTGACGCAATACAGAAAGAGGAATATGACCAGCACGAAAACCCGGCATTTTTGCAGTTTTACCATATTCCATTAAAATTTCATCAGCCGCTTTTTGCAAATCATCAGCAGCAATTACACCATTGACAACATAATGTAAATCTTTAATTTTTTCTTTTTTAAACATATGGAATCCTTTAAGTATTTTTTTGCCAACACAGTATAAACCATTTTTTCACAAACGCAACATAAAGTTATACAGAAATATTATCCTATAAAAAATCCCCTGGGTTCCAGGGGATTGAATACAAAATTCTGCACAACGATTAACGTTTGCTGAACTGAGTAGAACGACGTGCCTTGCGAACACCATAGTGTTTACGTTCAACAACACGGCTATCGCGAGTCAAGAATCCAGCGGCCTTTAATACAGCACGCAATTCTGGTTCACGTTTTTCTAATGCTTTTGAAATACCATGTTTAACAGCACCAGCCTGACCTGATAAACCACCGCCAGACACAAAAGCGACGATATCATATTCAGTTTCGCGTTTTGCAACACCAAATGGTTGTGCAATAATCATCTGCAACACAGGACGACGGAAATATGTAGCCATCGCAACACCGTTCACAGTGATATTACCTTTACCTGGCAACATATATACGCGAGCAACAGAATCTTTACGTTTTCCGGTTGCGTATGTTGCGCCATTCAATTTAACATCTGCAGCAACTGCCTTTGTGGTGGCCTTTGGTGCAGCTTTAACAGTTTTCGCAGCAGTTGCTTTTTTTGCAGCTGGCTTTTTTGCAGTTGTCTTTTTTGCTTCTGTCATATCTTAGCCTCTTTTGTTCTTTGGATTCAGGCTTGCAAAATCAATCACAACTGGATTTTGCGCACTGTGTTTATGTTCTGCACCAGCATATACGTGCAATTTTGTCAAACGTTTATCAGCCAATGCAACTGTGGTTCTGCGACCCATCATGCGTTTCACAGCATTTTTAACCAATAATTCTGGTTTTTGTTCACGCATTTGACCCAATGTGCGTTCTTTCAAACTGCCGGTCCAAGCAGAGTGCCAATAAAATTTATCTTTATCTGCTTTATGGCCAGAAAGTGCAACCTTGGATGCATTAATAATGATAACATGATCACCACAATCCAAATTTGGTGTCCATGTTGGCTTGTTTTTACCGCGCAGGATGTTTGCAGTATATGCCGCCAAACGTCCCAAAGTGCAGTCAGTTGCATCAATCAGATACCATTTAGATTCTAATTCGCAACCTTTCAAGGATTTTGTTGCTACCATTTTTTAACCTTTTGTTTTATTTTGAACGGGGTTATTATGTCTCAACCTATTGGAAAAGTCAAGAAAATTTGATACGGTAAAATAATACCACACATAATTTATAAAAAATCGCCATTAAAAATTAATGACGACTTTTTATTTTTTCTTAGCGGTTGTGCCCTAATCTGCGTTTTGCCATTTCTTTCGCAGTTTCATAAGCGCGATTAGAATATTCTTCTTGGATACTATCCAAAGCCGCAACTTCGGATTTTTTCTGTTCCAAAAATTCAATACGATCGGCACGTTCACCATTTGGATCTGGCACTTTATCCAACCTAGTTGCATGTGCCACATATTCATATTCTTTTACACTGATGTGCACACCCATATTTGCACCTGCGGATGCATCAAACGAATTATCGCCAGATTTTGCATCTTCTACACCCCAGTAACACATTTCAGTTTTGTAATCTACATTATGGTCAAACACAGGTGTCTTTTCGATTTTGCCTTTCAAAGTTCTGACAACTTGCCATTTGCCCTTTGAAACACGGACCAATTTATATTTAGCACCTGGAACGTTAAAGAATTCTGGTTTCAATTTAGAATCATAAACGTCCACATATTTTACAATTGCAAAACTGGTTGGTATAACATTATATTCTCCATAAGAATACCAAGCATCCCCTTCGGCTCTTTGCATTGCTGGTTCATATGTATCAAAATATTTTCTGTATTGTTTTGGAACTCTATCCAAATCTAATACAGGATAATAATCAGCAAATTGTTTAGCAACAGCAATTCTGTTGGCCTTTAACGCAGACATCATTTTAGCATATTGCTTTTCGATTATCTGAACAATTTCTGCCCTGCGTTTTGCACCGTATTGTGCGGTATCAGCACCATACAAAACATCATTTACAAAATAATTTTGATTCTCTATAAAATCATCCGAAGAAAATCCATACACTGTATCGCCTGCCTCTTGACCATAAAAATCCAAAAAGCAACCATAATGTACACCTTCTTCGAAAGGTTCGCCAGATAGCATTTTTTTTATTCTTGTATCTGGATCAATACCTAAACGATATGTAGCCAAAGAAGAATACAATTCTTTTAAATGCTTTTCTGCTATTGGTTTTGCAGAACTAATAACACGTTGATGCAAAACATCAGCCATAGAAACATTGTTCAAAGAATCTAATTCTTGACGTGTTCCCATACCACGACCATATTCAAAATCATTACAAAAAACACCTGCCTGTTTTGCACTCATATCAGAAACAGTATTTGGCACATTCATCAATGAATCATAAATAATTGTAGCCAAATGCTCTTCTTGTTTTTCGGCAGCCTGAACCGCAGCAACACTATCACGATATTGCTGATCTTCGCGTTCTTCTCTCTTTTCTTTGGATTCACAAGATGACAAAGCCATCAACGCGCTGATTCCAGTAACGAAAAGTAACTTTTTACCAATTTTTTTCATGTCTATAAACTCCTGTTTTGTATCAAGACAAGATAAATATAACACTAAAAATTAAATTGTCAATATATAATTTATAAAAAAATCCTGCACACTCACAGGATTTTTTATTTAACGCACAATAGATGGCTTTTTGATTAATCTTATATCTTCTGTTCTGCGCTTCAACAAATTCAACAGTCGGGTTGGACATTCACCTGTTACACGCGGATGCAATTCGTGCAAGTTCTTGTTCACAACAAACTGATGATCTTTAATTGGTGCCACCCAAACATTTTCTGCATCATATTTTTTTACATACAGTGGTGTTTCAGGTTTTACTGCTGATTCATTATGTGGCATATATGGTTTACCATCAAATATATAATTTGGGTTTTCAACATAAATATTTTTGAAATCCGTATTTAACACATCACGAATATTTGAAGTATATGTCAATTTATCTGTTTTATTAAACACAAAATAAAAAACATCTTTATTTTCACCAAAACACTCTATTCTGCGACCTGGCAAAAACACATAAACACAACGTCTGAGTGCCACTTGATATGCCTGTCTGACATACGGAGTATTTAAATCTTTCAAATTATTACAGAATTTTTGGCATGCATTTACCAAATCATCTATTTTTTTCAATTCTATATCATCTTTGAGTGCCCAAGAATCAATACTATCAACATTCTTGGCACAGGTAATATAATCAACCACCGCAGAACCTGATTCCGACTTTAAATCTCCAGATTCAATCCAAAAATAAGGACGAGTTACAATATCCATTTTATACCCTCTGCTTTACTGTATAACGACCAAAGCATTGCAGAAATTTCGATATTGTCAATTATTTATAATTAACCTATACAAAAACTCTGGCGGAGATAGGGGGATTCGAACCCTCGATACAGTTTCCTGTATACACGATTTCGAGTCGTGCGCATTCAACCAGCTCTGCCATATCTCCGTATGGGGTGATTATATATATTTTATTATCAAATTCAACAATTAAACATCAAAATTGTAATTTTTAACAGATTTCACAATTGCACGCACCAATTTATTCTGGTGTGCATCAGACTTTAACAACTTTTCCTCTTTGGCATTCGACAAATGTCCCAATTCTATCAAGGCACCCGGAACCGTTGAACGCAACACCGCAAATGGCGCATGACGAATACTGGGGCCTGGCAATCTATCTATACTGGCACTGTCCATTGCACTGGCACAATCAGACGCATATTCTTCGGACAATTCCGCAACCGCACGTTGTTGCAAAGACGACAAAGCCACACGAATTTCTTTGGAAAATTCAGAAAATCCTGTAACGCCAATTTTATCCACCGCATTTTCGGTTTCTGCCAATTTTTGTGCCTCTTCGTCAGATGCTTTTTCAGACAATGTATAAACCGAATAACCACGTGTTTCACGACTGGGGTTTGCATTTGCATGCAACGACAAAAATAAATCCGCATGCCGCTTTTCAGCAATCTCTGCCCTGTCTGCCAATTTCAAAAATGTATCATCACTGCGTGTTAAATATGTTTTGAATCCGATTGCATCTAATTCTTTCTTTAACTTTCTGGCCACAGATAAAACAACAACCTTTTCTTTTGTTCCATCCTTGCCTATGCACCCAGGGTCCTTGCCACCATGTCCCGCATCAATAACAACAACATATTTTTTTGTTTGTGTTTTTGTCGCAGCCGCAGTACCTGTTTCAGCACCACCACCCCCAGATCCTGCAACAAAATCAAACACCAATCTGTATTCATTATCACCATTGGGCGACAAAATCATTACTTGTGATCTGTCGATTGGGGCAATATTGCGTTTCAAATCAACCACGACATTTAATTTGTCTCCAATTTGAATCTGGTTCACATTTTTAACCAATGTACCACTTGCCAATTTTGGACTCTCCCCCCCTGCCGCAGTATTTGATAAAGATATTACCATTTGATTCTGGGGATACGAAATATCATACGATGGACGAGCCGACGTTTCGATAACCAAACGCGTTTTTCCATTTGGTTGATTTCCTGTTCTTAATGACAACACAGAATTACGGCCAGCAAAAGCCACACGCGGTAACATAGTTATCGCAGCAACACTAAATCCAGACACCTTTAAAACAGTCCGTCTCGATACTTTCATAACAGCATTATTATACCAAATTTTAGTGTAAAAAACAAGCAAACACATAAAAAAATACCGCCAAAATTGGCGGTATTTTTTAAACCTGAAATATTACTTTCTGCAATGCGAGAATTGGGATGCAACCATTGTTGTTTCCTCATTCGTCAATGTTGCAACCGGCACTATAAAGCAACGGGTGGCATCACGAATAATAAACACCTTGGTTCCTTTTTTATATCCTTCTTGCATTTGTGATATTTGTGAACTGGTTAAAAATGCATTCTGGGTCAAAGGCGAATTTGACATTGCCGCATTAACAACCTGGACAGCAGTATTTTGATCATATATGTCTGAATTAGACAATACATCCATCCAAAACGCAGAATATGTTCCTGGCTGTAACGCATTTGATGCAACCGTTGCAGCATCAGGGAATTTTGCATCTGTCAATAATGATGCCGCAATCAACATTCCCGCAGTTCCTGTTGTTGATACAGTTGCAGCACTAGGAGCGATTTGCATATTATCACCGCATGCCAAATTCATACGATTGACATAACCAGCCAAAACATTATCCACAGCAGACTGCCAATCTGCACCCTTGCTATTCATGTCCAAGCCAACAATTTTTTCAGCCCATCCCCAAACATTTGCACCAACATTTCCAGCATTCACAAATCTGGATACCATTTCCGCAGAACCGCCAGGCACCCCAGAACCACAATAATCTGTCAATTGTGATGTCAATTTACTGGTTGTGTTATTTCCATATGCCAAAGCGACAGAATGACATGCCATTGCCGCCTCGGTTTCTTGACGTCTTTGTATGCACAAATTGGAATGTGATTTAGACAATTTGTCCGCCATATTAGACATAGACAAGAACGACATAACCGTTGATGTTAAATATCTGGGGCACAAATTCGCAGGTGTGTTCATAGCATTTGTATTATACTTGCTGTTTGCACCATATTGTGGCAACAACTGGGAATAATCTTTTTGCAAACACAACAAGCCATAATTATACAATTCACTTTCCGTAGTGTTTGCACAACGACCCTGGACAATTCCAGCCGTCACAGTTGTTCCATCACAAAACTCTGTTAAACACTGCATGATACGTTCACTGCATGCAGTTTCCAAATCCATTTGATTAGAAATATAATAGTTTGCAATTTGGTTCTGTTTGTATGTATTTGCAATGCCCTGCATACCACGTTTTGCATTAACATTTGCCTTTTGATTACTATTAGAAATCAAAGTACCACCGCGGTTTTCACCCGATCCAGACACCGTTCCCGCAGATACAGCAAAAGCATTATTAAAACCGATACAAATTCCCAAAGCACCACACAGTGCGATAATTTTTTTCATGTTTCAGGCCTCTCTCACTTCAGATAAAGTTTATCATATTTTTAATGTGATTGCAATTATTTATTGATTTGCAATATAAACTTGTTATCATAAAAAGTATGATTACACAAAATGAAATCTTGTCCCAAATTCAAAACGACATTGTTTCGTTAAGGGGGTTTCTTTGACCCTGAAAAAATCAAATCAGAAATCGACGAGTTGAGCAAAAAAACGAACGATGATGATTTGTGGAACGACCCCGAGACCGCAAAAAAATTATTGCAAAAAAAATCAAACCTAGAAAAAACATTGGCCGATTTTGAATCTTTGGAATCAGATTACCAAAACCTGAACGATTTATATCAAATTGCTCCCCAAGATACCGATGTTTTAAATGCGATTGAAAATTTAGCCAAACGCACATCTCAGGCAAAATTCGTAACATTGTTCCATGGGCCAACTGACAACAATGGTGCTTTTTTATTTATCCAGGCCGGTGCCGGCGGAACCGAGGCACAAGATTGGGCTGAAATGTTGACCAGAATGTACAGCCGATGGATTGAACGTCATGGATTTTCTGCGGAAATCGTTGACGAACACCCTGGTGACGTTGCCGGTATAAAAAGTATCACTTTCAAAATAGACGGTGAAAAAGCATACGGTTGGTTAAAATCTGAAATTGGGGTTCATCGTTTGGTTCGCATATCACCTTTTAATGCCAACGGGAAACGTCAAACCAGTTTTGCATCTGTGGATGTTTGGCCTGACATTGATGACAATATTGAAATCGAAATAAACGAAAAAGATTTACGCATTGATACATATCGTTCATCTGGGGCTGGGGGGCAACACGTTAACAAAACCGACAGTGCTGTACGCATTACCCATATTCCAACAAATACAGTGGTTACATGTCAAAATGAACGCAGCCAATTCCAAAACAAAGATATGGCTATGAAAATTTTACGCAGTCGCCTGTATGAACTGGAATTAAAAAAGCGCGAGGCAATCGATGCCGCGGCCAAGGCAAATCAAAAGAAAATTGAATGGGGCAGCCAAATCAGAAATTATGTTTTATACCCATATCAATTGGTCAAAGATGTTCGCACAAATGTTGAAACAAACGATTCAAATGCAGTATTGGATGGCGACCTGGACGAATTTATGTTGGCATATTTACAACAATCTGAATAAATCCAAAAGGATTATATATGCAAGACGCTGATTATTACATTGACCTAATAAAACACCAGGCCAACAAGCCAACATCTGTAAAACCAGTAAAAAAGATTTTAAACCAGGAAATCACTCAATCATCTTTGTTTCTTGCAGAAGAACTGGGAATAAAATACATTTACAAAATTTCTGATCCAAAAACGGCATTACACACATTAATGTTATCACAACTGTTATTAAAAAATGGCATTACAGTTCCAGATTCCAAGATTTTTATTGTATCCGGTCAATATTTTGAAAAATATGAAATTTTGGATGGAACGCCTGCATCATCAATGTTGGCATATAATTTATTATCTCATAATGAAATATGTAAATTATTACGTCAGGCATTTACCGTTGATAAAAAAATCTCAGAAATAAATACTGATTCTATAAAATTCAAATCAGAACTGAATCTGTGGGACAGACGCAAACATCATCATAAAAAACGATATGGCAAAATGATTGCTAATGCATATTACCTGCCAAACAAAAAACGTATGACACGTGGCCATGTTGCATTACACCATTTTGATTTAAATCCATCAAATATTTTACTGGATGATAAAAATAATATTTCCGCAATTCTGGATTTGGATTCTTTGGCGATATGTAATGAATACTCTGTTTTATTACAAACATCTTTATTTTGGCCAAATATACCAATCAACGAAATTGCAGAAATTTATCAATCTGTATTCAATTATGATATAGATATGGAATATTTGAATAAACTTAAAAAATTTCAACAAACCAAAGACAAGATTAAAAACAAATTTAAAAAAGCACTTACTCGTTGTTGATAAATTCCATAACACGTGTATCAAAAATAACATCTTTTGGTCTTAACACCGATGCAATATGCATATCAGACGCAGTACGTGTTCGTGATAATGCGACATATGTTTGACCATGTGCAAATGCACCACGCGAAATATCAACCACAACTGCATCCAATGTTTTTCCTTGGGCCTTGTGTATCGTCATTGCATAACCTAAATTCAATGGGAATTGTTTATAAGAGCCGATTTCATGTTCCATTAACCTGTCATTTTCATCCCTGACATATTCTATTTTTTCCCATTTATCAGGTTTAACCGTAACAATGGTATGCATATTATCCAACAATTCTACCTTTATCGCCTTGGATTCGATTGACACAATATGCCCCATTGATCCGTTATGCCACTTGTCACTGTTTTTAACAAAAACGACCAAAGCACCAACTTTTAATGTCAACCTCATTGGTGCAGGAACATCTTTTTCAGAAAACACCCCGTCCAATTCCCCAACAAAAGTAATTTCAGGTGAATTGATTGCACGCAACCTGCTGGCATTTATATTTTCTGCCATTGCACGATACGGAGTAATTAAAACCGCATTATTTCGCCTGTTCACATCTAAAATTTTACAGTTATTAAAAAATTCCAACGCCGTATTATCACCATCACGCAGACGCACCAAGTTGGCCAGCAATTCGCCATCATTTTGCCGATAAACCTTGTCAAACCAAAACCGCATAAATTTAGAACGTTTATAAACATGGCTATCAAAGAAATAGGCATTTTCATAACCATATTCCCGCTTGTAATATTCTGTTGCATCATTGACTATGACTGGGGGTAATTGGAATAAATCACCAATTGCAACAATTTGGATTCCACCAAACGGTTCATTATTCCTGCGTGCCTGACGAGCCAACAAATCCATCGCATCCAATAAATCCGGGGCAACCATAGAAATTTCATCTATGATTAAAATATCCGTCGCCACCAAAACATTACGCGTTTTTGCCTTTAACTTCAAAAATTCAGGCATAATAAAATCACGTGGTTGAATTTGGAATAAACTGTGTATTGTTTGTCCACCAATATTTAATGCCGATACAGCCGTAGGACACGCACATACAATTCTTTTTCTGGATGCAGTTTTCAGATAATTTACAAATGTTGATTTTCCTGTTCCAGCCTGACCCATAATCAACACATTGCCCTGTGTTTTTTCAATAGTATCAAAGGCCAATTTTTGAACATCACTCAAGATTTGAACCAATTCAGTCATGGCTCAATTTTGGCATATTTATCCATAAAAATAAAGAATTTTAATTTTTTACCTTGCTTAACCAAAAAAAAGGTGTAATAATCCCCCTCGTGGGTTAGTAGCTCAGTTGGTTAGAGCGGAGCGCTCATAACGCTTTGGTCGTGGGTTCGAGTCCTACCTAACCCACCACTTAAAAAAAATTCGCACTGAAACGGTGCGTTTTTTTATTTCTATTTTTGATATTTATATTATAAAATTATAATCATGAAAAATTACGACATTATCATTATTGGTGCTGGGGCTGCTGGATTATTTGCCGCATCGACTTTAAGCAAAACCAACACCGTCTGTGTTATTGATATGGGGGACGAACCCGCCCGCAAAGTTGCCGTATCTGGTGGTGGCAAATGTAACTTCACAAATACAACAGCAGATTACACACATTATTTTGGCGAAAACCCCAATTTTGTCCGCAGTGCCCTGACACAATTTACACCAAACGACACACTAAATTGGGTAAAATCTCATAACATCGAATTTTCAGAAAAAACACCTGGGCAATATTTCGCGACATCTGCTGCCGACATTGTAACCGCGTTGATGCAAGATGCCAAAAATGCAAAACTGATGCTGAACACAACCGTCAAAGCCATAACAAAAGATGCGGATATATTTTATGTAACAACCACATCAGGCACATTGACCGCGAAAAAATTAGTTGTCGCCACAGGCGGAATATCATTTGCACAACTGGGGACCAGCGATTTTGGTTATAAAATCGCAAAACAATTTGGACATAAAATAATTCCACCACGACCTGCCCTGTGTGCAATGGCAACCAAGATTTTTAAATCCGATTTATCCGGCATATCATTACCTGTTATGATAAAAATCAATCGTGAAACCATAAATGACACAATGCTGTTCACGCATTTTGGTATTGGTGGACCTGCTATTTATCGCACATCTGTTCGTGATTGTAATAATGGATTTACTATCAATCTTTTACCAGACACAGATGTTTTTGATTGGTTAAAATCTGAAAAACAAAAAAACGGTAAAAAACAACTTAAAACAATTCTGGGAACCAAGTTGCCAGAACGCGTTGCGGCATTTTTTGCTGAAAATAACACAAAAAATATCGCTGATTACAAAGATACAGAATTACAAGAAATCACAAATCGACTGACAAAAACAACAATTACACCTGGTTCATTTACAATGCACAATTTTCAATCTGCTGAATGCACTCGCGGTGGCGTTGACACATCAAAAATATCATCTAAAACCATGGAATCAAAACTGTGTCCTAACCTATATTTCATTGGCGAGGTTTTGGATATCGCGGGTGATTTGGGTGGATATAATTTACAATGGGCATGGTCATCAGCAATGGCTATAAAATAAAACCGCCTTTTATGGCGGTTAAATTTTGTGGCGGAGCGTGTAGGATTTGAACCTACGGACCGCTGTAACACGGTCACGGATTAGCAATCCGCTGCATTTACCCCTCTGCCAACGCTCCGGGTTACCCGGCAATTATAATCACAACAAATAGTAAAAATCAAGTCAAAATATTACAAATTTTGTATGATTAAACTGCCCAGTATTACTCTGCCTTTTTCTGTTTTTGTTTTGCTTTAAACTGCATATCGTACAGTGTTTTATAAGCACCGTTTTTATTCTTTATCAATTCTTCATGGGTTCCAGATTCAACAACTTGCCCATCATTGATAACCAAAATATTATCTGCATTTTGAATTGTTGATAATCTGTGAGCAATAACAAACACAGTTTTATCTTTCATCAGGTTTTCAATTGCCTTTTGAAC
The DNA here is from genome assembly GCA_946188105.1 of uncultured Alphaproteobacteria bacterium. Classification (GTDB taxonomy): domain Bacteria; phylum Pseudomonadota; class Alphaproteobacteria; order Rs-D84; family Rs-D84; genus Enterousia. The sequence continues at coordinate 104,621 of CAMHTQ010000001.1, forward strand.
AACCGCCTCGGACTTGTTATCCAGCGCAGATGTTGCCTCGTCTAACACCAAAATTGGTGCATTTTTCAAAAATGCACGAGCAATCGCAACACGTTGCTTTTGTCCCCCAGACAATAACACACCACGTTCACCAATTTCTGAATCCAAACCATCAGGCAATGTTTTAATAACATCATCCAAACATGCCATTTTAACAGCTTTCAGTAATTCTTTTTCTGATGCCTTTTCATTACCCAACATAATGTTTTCACGTATAGTTCCGCTGAACAAGAAATTATCCTGGAACACAACACCAATATTGGCACGCAAAGAATTTAATGTCATATCACGAACATCAACACCATCAATTAAAATTGCACCCGATGTTACATCATAAAATCTGGGCAACAAACTAACCACCGTAGATTTACCACCACCAGAATTACCAACAAAGGCGATTGTTTCACCCTTTTTCACAGTAAAGTTAATATTTTTCAACACAGGAACATCTTTGACATATTCAAAAGAAACATCACGGTATTCAATCTTTTTGATGTTCGATTTCATTTTAACAGCACCCTTCTTTTCTGTAATTGCAGGCACCGCATCCAATATATCGAACACACGTTCTATGGCCAAGAAAGACATCAACACAGAATTATATGTTCCACCAATCGATTTAATTGGGGTGTATAACATAATCAAAGCCGTCAAGAACGAAACAAAACTACCCGCTGTAATAGAGCCATTTAAAATCAAATAAGATCCAAACCATATTGCCAATCCGATACCCACAGACAAAATAACATGCATAACTGGGGTCAACCAACGTGTTCTTTTCATCATTTTCATACTTAAACTGAATGAATTATTTAACACCTTGTCAAATTTATCCCGTTGCTTTTCAGCCAAGTTATACGAGATAATTGTTTTATTACCATTATATGTTTCATTATATTCGGTCAATAACTCAGAACTGACCTGAATACTTTTCTTAACGACATTTTTAATTTTTCTGCGAACAACCGTCATTGGCAATAATGCAAAGAACATAATGGCCACACAAACCAATGCCAACTGCCAAGAATTATAAAACAACACCGCAATCAAAGATATTGCTGTGAAAAACTTTTGAACAAATGCCTTTACATTATTCAAAAGCCCCGCACATGCCATATCAGCATTACTGTTAAACATAAACAGAACTTCACCAGAATTTTTCTTGTTAAAGAATTCTGTTTCAAAAGTCAGCATCTTTCTATACAAATCCTTTTTCAACAGATTTGTAGTATTGGTTCCAACCCATGTATTTAAATAATCAGCAATATATTTCAAAACACCCTGAACCAATGTAAAACCAATAATCAATAATGGAATGTACCATGCTGTTTGCAGGTTTTTGTCTATCATAACGACATCCATGTATGGTTTCAAAGCCAATGCAATAACCGCATCCAATGAACCAACTGGAATTGCGACCAATATCGCCAACAAACCACGCACCCAATATGGTTTTAAATATGGCCATATACGTTTGTAATTTTTTACAAACATATTACGCAAAACTCTTTCACGTATTTCTTTACCCAATTTTTTAGCCATATTATATTCCTTTTATTATTCAGTAACAGGATCTGGTTGATAAATTTCAACATCTCGTGTCATTGAAATAAATTTTTCTGCGCGTTTCACAGGCAATTCATCTACTGGTATTTCACGCAAAGATTCTAATGCCGTTGATACCGCATTGGCAACCAATTCCATTGTTGTCTGCCAATCATTATGTGCCCCACCCGCAGGTTCTGAAATAATACCATCAATAACATTCAAATTAGCCATATCACGTGCAGTCAATTTCATAGCAGTTGCCGCAGTTGCTTTGAACTTGTTATCACGCCATAAAATAGAAGCACAAGATTCAGGTGCAATCACAGAATAAATTGCATTTTCCATCATCAATACTTTATCACCTGTTCCAATAGCAATTGCACCACCAGATCCACCCTGACCTACGTTCACAGCAACATACGGGGTTTTTATTGCCAATCCGGTTGATATAGCATTTGCGACCGCCTGGGATTGTCCGCGTTCTTCACTGTCGCGTCCAGCATTTGCACCCGCAGTATCAAACAAAGAAATCACAGGCAAATTAAATCTTTCTGCCAAACGCATCATACGAACAGCCTTGCGATAACCTTCGGGATTCGCCATACCAAAGCGATGTTTTTGACGCGTTTCAATTGTACGTCCAGATTCCTGACCAATAATAACAGCCGGAACCCCACGCCAAAATCCAATACCACTGCCCATAGCAGCATCTTCGCCATAGCATCTGTCACCAGCCAAATAAGTCCAATCATCAACAATCCCAGCAACATAGTCCAAGAAATGTGGTCTGTTTTCATGACGAGCCAACAAAACCTTGTCGTATGCCTCGGACTCACCCAATCCACGAATTTTTTTATCTTTCTCTAATTTAGGTGTTTGTGCCTTGATAACCTTTGGTGTAATAGTTTGATGTGTCAGCACCCGTAAAATCCTTGCAACATTATCATGCAAATCAACACGACTTGAAACAATATCAACCATTCCATGTTCATACAAATAATCTGCAGTTTGGAAATTCGAAGGTAATTTTTCACGAATATTTTGTTCAATTACACGACGACCCGCGAAACCAATTCTGGATCCAGCCTCGGCAATATGAATATCGCCCAACATAGCAAATGATGCGGTTACACCGCCAAATGTAGGATCCGTCAAAATCACAATATACGGAATTTTTTTATCATGCAATTTGTTCACAGCAACCGTTGTTCGTGCCATCTGCATCAAAGACAAAATATTTTCTTGCATTCTGGCACCACCACTGGACGTAACCATAATAAACGGATTATTCAATTCAACCGCATGTTCGATTGCTGCAATAATTCCATCACCAACAACACGCCCCATAGATCCCATCATAAAGAATCCATTTAAAACGCATATTGTTGCATCGATACCGCCAATTTTTCCATCAGCCGCAGATACCGCATCCATTTCTCCGGTTTCTTCACGGGCATCGGTTAAACGGTCTTTATAATTTTCACGATCAACGAAATCCAACGGATCGTCAGTACACACAGGCAAATTTAATTTCTGCCAATTTGGGTCATCAAACAACAAATTGAATCTTTGTTTCGGAGACATGATAAAAACATGTCCACACCGTGGACAAACATAATGATTATCCTTGTAATCACGATAATAAACCAACTTGCCACAAGATTCACATTTAATCCACATCAACTTGGGCACACGATCATACCGATTACGATCTTGGGTTTGAATTCCCTTTTTTGATTTAAAAAGCATAATTATTATCCGTTCATTTTTTTGGTTAATTCACGACTAGGTTTGAATAACACAGTCGTATTAGCCGCAATTTCTTGTGGTTTACCAGTTGATGGGTTATAACCAATCTTTGGTGCACGCATACGTGGTTGGAAAGTACCGAACCCACGAATTTCAATACGATCACCCCTTGCAACCGCATCAATCATAGAATCAACAACTGTATCCAATATCGCAGCTGCATCCGCAGAACGCATATGTTTAAATTGAACCTGGATGGTTCTAATAACGTCAGAACGTTTCATAACATTAAATCCTTTTGTTATTACTACATAATTTAGCAATTTTCACAGATATATCAAGCATTTTTTACTGAAATTCAAATTGTAAAAAAGCCGTCTAATCTCAGACGGCAAAATCTAATCCGTTGAATCCGATGTATCGTCTATCTCTTCATCATCAACATCAACTGCATTCAAATCGATTTCTTTTGGAACACCCAAAATATCTTCTATCTTTTCAGATGCAGCCTCGACATCCATTTTATGCAACACAGCAAATTCTTGTGCCATACGTTCCAAAGCACGCAAATATAATTGACGTGCCGAGAAAGTCATAGTATCCGTTGGATTACGTCTTTGTAAATCACGTACAACCTCGGCCAATTTCATTGGATCCCCAGAATTGATGTTTTCTTCGTATTGTGCTGCACGTCTGGACCAAATCATACGTTTTGATCCCGCCTTGCCTTTTGCAGATGCAATCGCCTCGTCTAATTTACGAGCCGAAGACAATGGACGCAAACCGGAAATTTCCGCACGTTCCAAAGGCACACGCAATGTCATGTGCGAAGCTTCAAATTCTATGACTAACAATTTTACAGGTTGGCCAGCAATAATTTGCTCTTCAACACGTTGTAATTTTCCCACACCCTGAGTTGGATATACAACATACTGACCTGTCTTAAAATCTAATTTTTTACTTGGCATACACAGACCCTTTACAGTTGCCATTCCCTCTCTGTTTCCCTTGATTATACCACATAAAAACTGAAAAAACAAATTTTTGTTTATTTTTTTAGTTTACTGACCCATTCCAGCCGGCGAAAACCGTCCAATATTATTAAACAATTCTTGCAAAGCATTTAATTCTATTGCCGCTGGGATTTGTGTTTCATCATCATCCATGGCAATTTCAGGCAAATCTTCATCATGCAAGATTTGCGTTTTAACCACCTGATTCCCACGAACCCAAGCCAATAAAACCGTTTTATTATCGTATGTATGTGGCAACGGCCCACGATAATTTTCATCCAGTCCATAATAAATCCATACGGTATCCCCATAGACCGTTTTTGCCAGCGGATCGCCAATTTTATCTTGTAATTGGGCGGTCGTTTTAATATTCGCGACCCGTTCTTCTAAATCATCTGGAAAAACATACCCACGATGTTTCGTCTGAAAAGTGCATCCAGCCAATAACAAAATCACAAAAAAACTCAGTATTTTTCTCATTTATATACTTCCTTAATTTTGGCCATTTCAGTGTTCATTGTGACGATATTTTGTATTCTTTGCAATACTTCTTTTTGATAATCTGTCGCATGCACCAATTTATCATAATCCATTTTTGCAACATTTGCCAAATTTTGTATCAAAGAATATTTGTCAGTATCATCAGCCCCATAACATTTCAAGAATTCCACCGCCGCCTGCTGTTTTGTCAGGTTCAAATTCTTTTCTATGTTTTCAATAACCGCACGAATAAACAGATATGATGACATATAAGATTTTTGAAATGAACACGTGCGATTTGGAACCACGTCACGAAAACTGGCACCTTTTAGCAACTCGTCTGCGGAATAAATATCAGTATTGACAAGTGCCATAGCATGTGCAGGACATTTTTTTTCATAATCCATCAAATACCATGGAACCATTTCCGCAAAACCTTCTTGGAACAACATATGCTTAAATGGATGAAATTGCCCTTGAATTAAATGTACATATTCGTGAATATGGTTAACACGTATTGCAACAGACGGTGTGCCATTCATGATAAATGTATTCTGGGTTGCACCGTATGCAGAAAACAATCCATCTTTATCAAAACATGCAACTGGCCGACCGCCACGGGAACGGTCATATGGATACATCAACAATTCTTTCAACCTGTCGTCTGGAACAAGGTATGTATAAATAATTGGCTTTTTATCCATGGTATTATGCAATCCCAATGCCAATATTTCTTTTATATATGCTGTGTGTTCCGCGATTGCGTTGTTGTATATTCCTTTGTCGTAATTATTTGCAATATCTGGCGACATACGAATGCGAAAATTATCGTTCACAATTCGTAACTCTGAATTTTTAAGATAATCTTGCAATGCTTCGTACATGTTATTTGTTTTCTTCCCCATCGCCGTTTTTCATTGCAAAATGCGCAATATATTTTTTAAGGTCTGTTTTATATTTATTATTCGCAACCGCACGTTCAATCAATTTATCAAAATTAGGGTTCGCACTGCGTGCCGCACCAAACCTACTTTCTGTTTTTATAAAATCTTGCAATGGCACCACATCATCAACATTAGAATCTATTGTTAATGGATAATGGCCGTCTGCAATCAAACGTGGATCAAAACGATACAATGGCCATGCCCCAGTATTCACAACACTTTGTTGATGTTCTGGTCCATTTTGTAATGCAAACCCATGGGCAATACATGGTGCATATGCCAAAATCACAGATGGACCGTTGAAACTTTCTGCCTCTTGCAATGCACGAACCGCCTGAACCTGATTTGCACCCAATGCAATTTGTGCAACGTATGCACCCGACATCATGGCAATCATACCTAAATCTTTCTTGGCATGTTCTTTACCACCAATTGCAAATTTCATAGATGCACCAAAAGGTGTTGCCTTGGACTGTTGTCCACCTGTATTTGAATATCCTTCGGTATCCAAAATCAAAATATTGACGTTTTCACCACTGTGCAATACATGATCCAAACCACCATATCCAATATCGTATGCCCAACCATCACCACCGACAATCCACAACGATTTATCAACAACCGCATCCAATAAACTTTCTGCTAATCTGGCACGTTCAGATTTATTTTTTGCCAAAACTTTACGCAACTTTTCTTGGTTTTCACGTTGTTTTGCAATATCTGATTCTGCAAACATTTCATCAACCCCGTCAATTCCCAGTTCGCATAATAATCCATACAAATTATCACGTTTTTGATTTAATGCAACACGCATACCCAATCCATATTCAGCATTATCTTCGAACAAAGAATTTGACCATGCCGGCCCACGACCATTTGCATCACATGTCCATGGAGTTGTTGGTAAATTCGCACCATAAATTGAAGAACACCCAGTTGCATTCGCAACAATCATTCTGTCGCCAAATAAATGAGCCAACAATTTTACATACGGTGTTTCACCACATCCCGCACAAGCACCTGGGAATTCGAAATAATGAGGCAATAATTCAATATGCTTTGGAATATTTAAATTCAATTTTTCACGTGCAATATCAGGTATTTTTTGTGCCGCATCAAATTGTTTTTGTGTATCTTTGACATCATCAGCATTCACCATAGCCAACGCATGCACCGGACAATTTTTCACACAAACAGAACACCCTGTACAATCAGCCGGAGAAATATTCAAAGTATAATACATATCTTTGCCAAATTCTGGTGTTTTCATTGGCACAACAATAACACCATCTTTGCGGGCTGCCTCGGCTTGTTTTTCGGTCATAACCTTGATGCGAATCGCCGCATGTGGACACAACATAGAACATTTTCCACATTGGGCGCAAACCGACAAATCACAACTAGCAACTTTGGATGATATTCCACGTTTTTCATATTTTGATGTTCCCACAGGATATTGCCCTGCTGCGAATTGACCATCCGGACGGAACCGTGATACAGGTATCGCATCACCACGACCAGCCGCCATTTCACCCAATGTACCCGCAATTTCCGCAGGTGCATTTTCTGTCATCGCAGGAATAAATTCTGGTGCAAATCCAGACACCGATGAAGGCAATTTATATTCAGTTAAATGCTTTGACGCCATATCCACCGCAGCCCAATTTGCCTGAACGATATCCATACCCTTCTTTTTATATGTTTTTTCGATTGCCTCTTTTGCAGATTTTGCCGCAATTTCAGGATCAACAATTTTCATCAAATTGAAAAAGTTAATCATAATAAACGTATTTATACGATTACCCAATCCCAATTCCGCAGCCGCCGCATTTGCATCCAAGAAATAAACTTTTGCACGCAATCTAATCAATTGCTCTTGTGATTCTCGTGGCAAATTAGCAAATGCAACATCTGGTGCCAACGATGTATTTATCATTACGATTCCACCAGCACGCAAACCATTAAACACATCAAATCTCTGTGCAATCATAAAATTAGACACCCCGATAAAATCAGCTGACTCTACCAAATATTGACTTTTAATTGGATGTGATGAAAAACGAATATGCGATGCAGTAAGTCCACCAGATTTTTTAGAATCATAAACCGCATAAGATTGTGGATATAAATCTGAATTTTCGCCAACAATCTTTACAATATTTTTAACCGCACCAACTGTTCCATCCGAACCAATTCCATACAACACCGCGGTTTTGACATCCTTGTTTTCAATTGCGAACATTTTATCCGTTTTCAAAGACAGTCCAGTTAAATCATCATCAATTCCAACGGTAAAGTTATGATGCAATGTTCCCATAATCATATTTTCGTAAATGGCCTTGACATCCCGTGGGGCAAATTCTTTACTGCCCAAACCATAACGACCACCAAACACAGAAATCTTTTTATCAATAATACTTGCAACATCTTGGTACAAAGGTTCGCCAATTGCACCTGGTTCTTTTGTTCTATCCAACACAGCAATTTGTTTTACCGTTTTTGGCAAAGCATTTAAAAATGCCTCGATTGGAAATGGACGATATAAATGAACCTTTAACAATCCACATTTTTTAGGCATATATGGCAATGTTTCCTCGATAGTTTCACATGCACTGCCCATTGCGACAATAACAAACTTAGCATCTTTATCACCAACATAATCAACCAAGTGATATGAACGACCCGTTGCCACAGCCAATTCATCCATACATTCTTGAACGATTTCAGGTATTTTTTGATACAAAGGATTTACCGCCTCGCGTCCTTGGAAATACACATCCGGATTTTGTGCAGTTCCACGCACAGTTGGATGTTCTGGGGACATACCTCTGGCACGATTTTCCAACACTAATTTTTCAGGAATCATTTTGCGTAACACTTCGTCATCTATTCTGTCCAATCTGGACTCTTCATGACTGGTTCTGAATCCATCAAAGAAATGCAAAAATGGAACGCGTGCACGCAATGTTGCCGCATGTGCAACCGCCGCCAAATCATGTGCCTGTTGAACATTATGGCTGGATAACATAGCAAACCCACATGAACGCACAGACATCACATCACTGTGATCGCCAAAAATAGATAACGCATGTGTTGCCAATGCACGTGCCGCGACATGCATAACAAATGGTGTTTGTTCCCCCGCAATTTTATACATATTAGGAATCATCAACAGCAAACCTTGGGATGCCGTAAATGTTGTTGCCAACGTCCCCATCTGCAATGCACCATGCATAGCCCCCGCAGCACCACCTTCGGATTCCATTTCAATAATTTGTGGAATTGCACCCCATATATTTTTCTTGTGCTGAAAAGACCATGCATCAGCCAATTCGCCCATAGTACTGCTGGGGGTAATTGGATAAATAGCAGCAAAATCAACACAACGATATGCGACATCAGCCGCAGCCCAGTTTCCATCAACTATTAAATTTCCCATTTGATTCACCTAACCTTATAATTTTATTAGTATATCATAGACACTTTTACCCCCCCATGCAAGCCCAAAACACATAAAAAACAAACCGCCTTTCTTGGCGGTTTTTCGATAATTTCGTGTCAATTATTTTTTATTTTCTTTGGCCTCGGTTTTTGCCTTTTCTTTTTCTGCATTTTCGGCATCAACAACGGCCCGTCTGTCATCAACGGTCATCTTCATTTTTGTCATAGCAATGACCATATCAATACCGCGTTGCAACTGATAATCGCGAGCATCTTTTTCTTCATCAGTTAAATCTTTTTCATCCACATCATCGTCATCATCATCCAAACGAGATTTTGAATCATCAGATTTTGATTTTTTGCTCTTTTTTGCCTCGTCATTTTTCAAAGCATTTTTGAAAGATGCCTCGGAATAATCACTATCACGTTTTTCTAAAACCTTTACCTTGGACTGTAAAACTTCGACATCTGGGGTAATACCCTCGTTTTGAATAGAACGACCACTGGGGGTATAATAACGGGCAATCGTGATATGAATAGCCGTTCCATCACCCAATGGTTTTTGTTGTTGCACACTGCCCTTGCCGAAACTTTGTGAGCCCATAACCAATGCACGACCATTATCTTGTAATGCCCCAGCCACAATTTCCGAAGCCGAAGCCGAACCATGATTTATCAAAACAACAATTGGCTTTCCATTTGTTAAATCGCCACGTGTTGCGAAACTGCGATCAATATCTGTTTTTTCTTTACCACGTGTAGAAACAATTTCGCCCTCGTCCAAGAACGCATCAGATACACCAATTGCCGCGGTCAAATATCCACCTGGGTTATTACGCACATCAACGATATAACCAACGACTTTGTCTTTTTCTAATTTTTTGATTGCCTCTTTTAATTCTTTTACTGTGGTTGCACCAAAATCAGAAATACGAACATATCCAACCTTTGGCGAATCTTCATCAGCATCAGCCAATTGTTTAACCCCAGATTTAATTGATTTAACCTTGATAATATCACGTTTTAATGTAATTGTTTTTGGATCTTTGCCATCACTGATAACGGTTAATTTAACTTTGGTTCCAGGTCTGCCCTTCATCTTTTTAACAGCCTGGTTCAAAGTCATATCAAAAACCTGCTCATCATTGATACGAGTAATATAATCGCCTGCCTTGATTCCGGCCTTGTACGCAGGTGTATCATCAATTGGGGATATAACACGAATCGCCCCACGATCCGAAGTTATTTGTATACCCAAACCGCCAAATTCACCCTGGCTTTTATCATTAAAATCTTTGAAATCATCAGCATTTAAATAAGAAGAATGAGGATCCAATTCCGTCAACATACCGTTCATTGCGGCCTCTAACATTTTTTTCTCATCCGCCTCTTCGACAAAATTATCGCGTGCAGTTTCGAAAACCAATGCCAATTTCTGCAATTCTTCATATATTTGTTCATCAGTCAAATGAACAACTGGCTCTTCTTTCTTTTGTTTATTTCCAGCAAAAGCATTAACCGACACAGTTAACAAAGCCGCACAAATCAAGAATTTTTTTAACATAGACGAAACCTTTCCCTTCCTCATTTTAACTCAAACACATAGTATCATAAAAAAAACATTTTCTGCAACACGAATTTTCAAGATTTTTCATAATAAAAATAAAACCCAAAATCCCAGGGTTTTATTTTATATAATCTATGTTGCATTATAATTATCTTATATGATTCCATTCATCATTAATTCTTTTGAATTCACGGGAAGTTTCCATGCCCTTTTTAATATACATTGCACCCATTCCCATCAAGCCAGCACCCAAACCTAAAAAATATAATGACATCAAAGCATTCTGTGTTTGTGCTTTGGCATTAATTTTTGCACAAGCATCAGTGTGCCCCATTTCTTTCAATTTAGTGTATTTATATTCATAGATATTGTTTTCAACGACTGGCAAAACAGATGAAAGCTCTAACCCCACACATAAAACTATGGTTGTTACCAATATCGCAATATCTGTTTTTGAAAACAACTTGTCTTTTTTAGAATTGGCATTTTCTTTTGCTTGTTTCATTATTAAAGCCTCTTTATTTAACTGTAATGATTAATAGCACAATTTCTCGCAACTTCAAGGTAATTCCCAATAAATGGCAATATTATTATAAAAAAACATCTATACAAAAATATTGACAAAAGATTTTTATGTATTACAATATTAAACAAAGGTAAAAAAATGAAAAACCAAAAACAATACATTCGTCATGTTAATGAAATGATTATTCAACCAATCGTTCAAGAGAACGACTTTTTGCGTTTGAATGTATTGAACTATGCCCGCAGCGAATTAAGAAACGAAGCAACCAGATTAAAACCTGCAAATTCTGATCCAATCGATTTTACAAACATATATAACATGTCTGTGGCTTGGGATTATGTATTGAAACACCTGCATACAACTATTGACATCAAAGAAATTGCCCAAATAAACTCGATTATATCTACAAATAATGATGAAGATGTTACTGGTGGAACATTTCGTTATTGTATGGCCTATGTATTGGGACAACCCGCTCCAAATCCATTACGAATTCACGATTTATTAGATTCTGCTGTATACAGAATGAATACAACAAAAAATCAGATTCTAACCAAAGCATTTGATATACATTACGATATTGTAACAATTCAACCTTTTTCTGATTTTAATAAACGCACCGCACGTATAATTATGAATTGGTATTTACTGCAAAACAATTATACACCTGTGTTGTTTAATCACAAAAACGATAACCAGTTATACACAGAATCTTTGCGTAAACGTCTGAATGGGGATACAAAAGAATATACCGCATATATGTGTGACAGAACAATCAAAACACAGAATGCAATATTAAAGATGTTATCTCATCGCACCAGATAATTATCTATTCTTCTTTAAATAATCTGGCTGGGTCAACCGCTTTATTACCACGTCTGACCTCCATATACATTTCGTTTTTGTCAGCATTCATACGACCTATTGGTTCACCCGCTAAAACCTCTTGTTCAGGAACAACATCTAACTTTCCCAAATTAGTCAAAACCGTATTATAACCATTTTTATGAGATATAATAACAACACGACCAAACCCACGGAAAGTATCTGCAAACTTTACAATTCCATCAGCAGGGGCGGTAACCAAAACATCACCACGGGTATGTATTCGCCACCCATCAGATGTAAGTCCCAAAGCCGTCTTTTCTCCAAATCGCACAACCAACCGACCACGCACCGGCAGATTTAATTTTCGTATAGAAAATCTGGAATCTTCGGACATTTGTGAACTGCCCACACCCGCAGACAATTCAGAAATATTTTTAGCACGTTCGGACAATGCCCGTAATTTTTTCTGCAACGCCACCTGCTGACTTTTTAATTTTTCATTTTGGGCGCTACGTGTTTTCAACAACTTGTCCAACGCATTTCTTTCCAATGTATATTTTTTCGCACTGCGATCCAGTTTTTCTTTTTCGACACTACGTGCATTACGAATTTTTTCCAATTCATCCAATTGTTGCGAAGCACGTTGAATATCAGAATCAAATTGTTGCGACATTCCCGACAACACAGCCGAAGTCAAAACATAATCATGCATATTTTTAGAATCAAAACTGGGTTGTAATGCCATATATAAAATCCCAGACACCGCATCCAAAACACGTCCTTGATTTTCAGCCATTTCCTTGGCAATTTTTTCGCGTTTTGCATCCAGTTCTTCTATTTTCGTCTGCATTTTTCCGCGTTGTTCTTCTAAAACACTGACCCTGTCTGCTGTTCTAACCAGATCCTGTTTTGTTTGTGCAACATTTTTTTCAGATTTTTTGACCTGCTCTTCTAACTTTTTATTTTTCTGTTCAACCTGTTTAATTTCAGTTTGAATACGCGTTAATTCACTGACGCAAAAAGATTGCGACACAAAACAAAACACACCAGCCAAAACAACCAGTATTTTTTTCATTTGTTATTTTACAACAACACGCAAAAATGTTTTCTTTCCTTTCTGGACCATATGTTCGGCAACCGGCACCACAAATTCTTTATCGGTAATTTTGGCACCATCAATTTGGATTCCACCTTGTTCAACATTACGACGCGCCTCGGACTTGGAATCAAACAGTTTTATTGCAACCAAGAAATCTAAAATTTTCATATCTTCTGACATTTCGATTTCAACACTTGGAACATTTTCTGATGATGCACCACCACTGAACAAAGCCGCCGCCGCACTTTCTGCCTCACGCGCGGCATCCGTTCCATGTGCAATTTCAGTAGCAGAATAAGCCAAAATCTTTTTTGCCTCGTTCAATTCGGCACCCTGCAACGCAGACAATTTTGCAATCTCGTCTAATGGGATTTCGGTAAAGATTTTCAAAAACTTTTCAACCAAATCATCTGGTGTATTACGGAAATACTGATAATATTCGTATGCAGATGTTTTATCTTCGTTCACCCAAACAGCATTACCCGCGGATTTTCCAATTTTATTTCCATTTGAATCAGTAATCAGCGATGTTGATAATACAAATGCTTCCTTACCCATTTTTTTGCGAATTAATTCCACACCCATAATTGCATTGCCCCATTGGTCCGCACCACACAGTTGCAACACGCAATTATGTTCTTTATAAAGTGTCAAGAAATCAACCGCCTGGAAAGTCATATAATTAAATTCCAAAAATGTCATACCATTTTCCAAACGTTTTTTCACACTTTCCATGGACAACATACGTGGAATTGTGAAATCTAATCCATATTGTGCCAAGAAATCCAAATGTGAATATCCACGCATCCAATCATAGTTATCAACAATTAATGCATCAGATTCACCATCACCAAACTTTAAAAATTTAGAATATGATTTTTTTAATCCCGCAACATTTTTTGCCAGAACTTCTTCGGTCATCATTGGACGTCCAGTATCACGACCCGATGGGTCGCCAATACGACCTGTTGCACCACCGACCAACATCAATGGTTTATGACCATATTTTTGCAACCAGCGCATCATCATAACCGGAACCAGGTGTCCAACATGCAAAGAATCTGCGGTTGGGTCAGAACCCAAATAAACCGCAATTTTACCGTTATCTAATAAATCTGCAACTGCATCCATATTGGAACATTGATTGATAAAACCGCGTTCGGTTAATTCTTGCCACAAAGTATTTTTCATATCTATATCCTTTTATCACAAAAATAATACCACGAAAAATTATCTGTTGCAACCACAGAAAAAATAAAAAATCCGCCAATATTTTAGCGGATTTTTTTATCAGTTATTTTCCTGCGGCTTTTTCCCTTTTTATAACTTCTTCATATATATCTAACACTTTACCCTGTGCCTTTTTACAAAATTCAGGAACATGTACCCCCTCGCCTAATCTGACTGACTTCATCAATCCCGTACAAGGATATTTTTGTGCATTTTGTGTTAATTTTACAATATATTTATCGGCATCCATTGGTATTACCAAACCTTTATCAACAAATTCAGTAATATCCTTGTCAGAAACACCTGTTACCAAACCATTATGAACAATCAACCACATATAAAACAACAACTGTGCGGCATCCCTTTCACTCATATATTTTTGTTCTCTTGCAACATTTCTTACTCCGCGGACCGCATCACAAACGTACCAATCTGCTGTCTCTTTACACAAAGAATCCAGCACCAAATTTGCAATTTTATATGTGCCGTTTTGTGTACCCTTGTTCAATTTTTCACAATCGACATTGGAAAAAGCACATTGAGATGCCATAATTTTACATAATTCGAAATAACGCACATCTGACACTTTATCTTTACGCAACCGGTTCATTTGGTGGGGATCTGTATTGATTGCAACCTTTGCAACTTCGTAATATTCGTCTGGGGTTAAACCATAAGCATCATAGTGTTCACGCAACATCAACCAAGAATATCCAGCGCACCAATTTGGTTCCCGCATCCAATTTTTTATTTTTTCAATATATTCTTCGCGTTCTGATGCAATATGTGCAGGTTCCAATTCCGGATTTATTTTTGCTGATGTAACACCTGAATTACCTTGGGCACGCAACATAGCCGCATAGTTACCACCAATACGAACACGACTTAAATCAATATTTATCGGTCTGGCCACATTATATGATTTATTGCGTTTTGCCATTACAAACTCCTTTTTGTATCATAATAGCCAAAAATTCGGCATTTTCAACAAAAAAATCCGTCCAACTGGACGGATTTAAAAATTAATGAACATGCAAGATTCTTTTAACTCGCAATGCTATTTTTGGTAAAATCTGTTCACGCGTTCCTATAAATTCATGATGTAAATTATTTGCATCAAAAGACACAAAATATGTTCCATCACGAAATCCATATACGTGTGTATTTTTAATTGGATAATCTTGAACAATTTCCGCCATATTTTTTCCTTATATCTTTATCGGATAAAAAATCGCACCGATAACCTAGTGCGATTTTTTAGTGTCTTCATGGATGACTTATTGCAACATTTTTGCAACTTCGTCAGCCAAGTTATCTTCGCGTTTTTGGATACCTTCACCCAAAACATAGTATGCGAATCCAGCCAATTTACCACCAGCAGCTTCAACAACTTGTTTAACTGTTTGATTTGGATCCATAACGAATGGTTGTTCTTCTAATACAGATTCTGCATAGTATTTTTTCAAACGACCTTCGACCATTTTTTCAACGATGTTTTCAGGTTTGCCATTTGTAGCACCAGAATCAATGAACACTTTGCGTTCACGTTCCACAGCCACAGGATCAACATCGGCAACTGTCATAAATTCAGGTTTGTTTGCAGCGATGTGCATTGCAACCTTTGGTCCAATTTCATCAATGCGTGGGTCATTTCCGTTAATAGCAACGGCAACACCAATTTGTCCCATACCTGGAACCAAAGCATTGTGAATATAAGAATAAACGTGATCGCCAGAAACTTTTGCGACACGACGCAAATTCATATTTTCACCAATTGTAGAAATTGTTGCAGCAATATCATCTTTGACAGCTTCTAATGTTGCATCAAAATCGCCCTGTAATTCCAAAGCTTTGTTTGCAACATCGGCAACTAATTTTTGGAATTTTTCGTTTTTAGCAACGAAATCTGTTTCTGCATTCAATTCAACAACACAGCCCAAATTATCACATTTAACAACAGTAACCAAACCAGATGCAGCAACACGACCTGCTTTGGATGCAGCTTTTACAATACCTTTTTTACGCAACCAGTCAGCAGCCGCTTCGATATCACCATTATTTTCGATTAATGCTTTTTTGCAATCCAACATACCTGCAGCAGTTTTTTCGCGCAGTTCTTGAATCAATTTTGCTGTTACTTCTGCCATTGTATTTTCCTTTCTTATGATGTTTTAGATTATTTGATTAAAAACATGCATGTTCGGGCATTTTGCCCGAACACACAAAAACGACCTTATTTGTCTGCTTTCTTTTCACGACGTTCAGCACGAGCTTCGGAAACCTTGGATTTTTGTTTGGCTTCCTTGTCTTTGATATCTGCTTCCATTTCTTCTGCATCGATATCATCTGCTGCTTTCTTGGCTGCAGCACCGCCCAAACGTTTTTCAATACCAGACAAAATAGCATCTACGAACAAATCGCAGTACAATTGTGTTGCACGAGCAGCATCGTCATTACCTGGAACTGGGTAATCAACGGCCTCTGGGTTTGCATTTGTATCGCAAATAGCAATTGTTGGGATGTCCAAAATTTTTGCTTCACGAACAGCATTCATTTCACGTGGCACATCAATAACAATCATGGCTTGAGGAACACCGTGCATTTCCAAGATACCACCGAACACAGAACGTAATTTTTCAACTTCTTTGGTCATAACGCCGACTTCTTTCTTGGTGAGTCCCAATTTGTCAGCATTTGCAATATCGTTTTCCATCTTTTTCAAACGACGGATGGATTGAGAAACAGTTGTCCAGTTAGTCAACATACCACCCAACCAACGATTGTTCACATAGAATTGACCGCAACGTTCGGCTGCATCTTTGACGATATCTTTGGCCTGATGTTTTGTAGCAACAAACAAGATTTTGCCACCAGCGGCAGCAACGGCCTCTAATGCCACCAAAGAACGGTGCAACAAAGGTGCAGTTTTGTTCAAATTGATAATGTGAATTTTATCTTTGACGCCATAAACGTATGGGGTCATCAATGGGTTCCAACGACGAGTGTGGTGTCCAAAATGAACGCCGGCCTCCATCAATTGCTTCATAGTAAATGTAGGCAATGCCATTTTTAATCCTTTTTTCTGTTAATTCCTCGTTCCCATGGATTTAGCCAAAAACAGCGGTTTTTGGACAGAATCAACCACGAAAACTGTGTTCTTCGCTGAAACAGCGTGCCCTGATTTTGACACAAAAATATTAAAATTGCAAGAAAAAAACCGCCATAAATGGCGGATTTTTTTATCTTTGTTCTTGTTTCGCTGTCCTTAACAATTTCAAACGAAAATCTGTATTATTGCGTATCCAACGCAACGTATCACTCGCAACATGACGTGGCACCGCAAATGAATTAGAGCAAACAAAATCACCTTCTGGCACACCGTTTAATACAACACGACTCCATAAATAATTCCCTTTATCGCCAACTGGTTTACCGACCTGATTTGATTTACCCGAAGTTTTAGATAACAATACATGTACATCTGAAATTAACATTGATTCTTCTTGAATATCATTAAAGAAATTCTGGATATCTTTTGGGAACAATATTTCTTCACCACGATATGTTGTCGCGGGTTTTCCACCCACAAAAATCCCATTTTTATTTACCGTTATATAATCTTTATCTGAAATTTTATACATGACATATCCCCTTTTTTGTATCACCGACAAAATAGCAACAAATTAAACAATGTCAATAAAAAACCGCCAAAATGGACGGTTTTTCTATTTAGATTATATAAATTAAATTATCTGCCACGATTCCATGGACACGACAAACAAAAATTTCGTGGATATGGCAAATTTTTTTCTTTTGCAGAATAATTTCTCCAAAAATTTAAATGCACAATCGTGATTCTGCCCATACGATCTATCTGATAATCTGTATAACCCTGACTTTCAAGAAATTTCAAATAAGGACAAGTATAGCGGACATCGGTATTATCACAATCAACCATATGAATACTGTTTGCCGCATTATGAAAATCTACATAAGGATATCCGGACATTTTATTTTCCTTTTTTAATATTCTAATATAAATGCTTAACCAACTCGTGCATACGCAAGACAACAACGTTTTTGTTTTGTGTTCCAGGATAATCACATTGTATATCGTGCACGATATCTTTTACTTTATATATATCGTTTTTTTGATGTAATAACATCACAATAGAGCCACCTGTATTTGTATGATTTAACATTTTTATTAAAACCTTTTGAATAGCAACATAAGGTAAAAAATCACAAATATTTGATAAATGAATAAAATCATACGATTGTTTTAGTTTTAATTTTTTAACATCAGACCAAATAAAGTCAAAAGGTTCATGTACAATTTGTTTTAATTTGGAAAACTCTTGTTGTTGTAAAGCATATTTTTGATATCTTTCAGACCGAAACCGTCCATTATCAAACAACAAATACCCATTCATTCCATCAATATACTGTTGTACTTCGGACGATAATTTAGAAATTATATCCTGGGTATGTGCTGCATGTCTGACATTTATATTGTGCCATAAACTGTTTTGCATTTCATAATACTGGTTCAATGTTAAATGCTGTAATGCCAGTGTTTTCAAATCCATAACTACTTTGGCATTATATGAAATATCAAAAGTCGTAATATGTTCAATGCCATATAATTTACAAAACAACGGATGGTCACCCGATGCCGCAACAGTCAAGGCTGTCTTATACGATTTTTTTATGTATTTCATCGATTTGCGCACATCTTCATTTGTTACAGCATACGCAGGGGAATATTTGTTAAACACCGGATACGTGCTGTATACAAGCTCTTTTGCTTCTGATATATTTGGCATTGATTTCATATTTTTATCTTTTGTTTTGTGCGTTGTTGTTTGCAGTAAACACAACAGGGTTAAGGGTTAATGAATGCCACAATGCCGCACGGAATGCTCTGTATTGGCGGACATTCATTGCACAGTTGCGTGCACCGTAACTCGCACTATCCTCAGTCGAACCAAGATTGCCTGAGAAGACCCAAGCGCTTTCAGTTCCTTTTTTTAATGCAATACGACACCATACGTTTACACCCTCTTCATACGATGGATAACCAACGGCATCTTCTTCTCTTGTTTTAGACGTTATTACATGAAACGCTGCGATGCTTGGACATTTTTCTTGCATCCATTTAAATACTTCTTTTATATATTCAATATGGTATATGTAGTATCCACGATATTTTATTGTTGGTTTTCCACCAACAAAAATACCGTCTTTGTTAATTGTGATATATTCTGTGTTCGGGAAATAAGGCATTTCTCCTAACCATTCATTTAAGTCCTTGGTCACCTGTTCTACATTTTCAAGTTCTGTCATTTTATAAATCTCGTTATCTTTTGTTTTGTGTTTCGTTGTTTGCAGCGGTATTTGCAACCTTTTTTAATGATTCAATATATGATACAATTTTTGTAGCCGCCTTTACGTCGCTGCTTGTGCAATCAGGCGTATAAATCAATGCTTGTTCTTTGGCTGAATAGCCTACTTTTTTACCATTGATAATATAGGTGTGGGCATCGTGGTAACATTTAGTCGCCCTTACACCACCACCCGGAACAGTGCATATATATGGCGCCCTGACAACTTCTTTTATATACATTGTGTTTCCTTTCTATCTTTTGTTTTGTTGTGTTTCAGCAATTTTCTTCACAACGATTTCATATCCGTCTACCTGCACTGGTTTGCCAACACATTTAGATAAATCCACGTCTTTTAATACCTTTATCAAATAATCTGGTGTCCCCAAAGCAGCAGAACGCATTTGTGCAGAAATACGAAAGCTATCCAGACTTTGATATGCACAACGACTTGCGCATTTATCCATTGAATCACACTCACTAACAAACACCCATGGGGAAACACGTCCATTATTAAATTTTGCACGACACCATGCGTTGTAACCATGTTTTGTCGACGGGTTACCAACCACGCCATATTCACCACGTGTTTCTGATGATAGGGCGTGCATTTCCATAATATTTGGATGCATTTTTTGTATCTCTTCAAAATGTTCCCATAAATGTTCAATCCACGCTATTTCTACCCCACGATATTTTATCGCCGGTTTCCCACCAACAAAAATGTCATCTTTATTAATTGTAATGTATTCTGTATTTGGAATATCTGTCATTTCAGTGTCCTTTTTTATCTTGTGTGGCTGTGCATACGGGACAATCTTTCAATTTCTTTCAAATCATGTGCTGTTTTCTGTAACAAAAATTCGTTTTGCTTTTCTATATCACGAAAGGCCGCATCATTTGCAGGGACATACATCGCCGTATCCTGCGGAATAACAAGGATATTTTGCCTGACAGATTCCACTTTTGGCTGCGCTTTATCTTTTATTTTTGGTTTATCTTGCTTGCTGTCAATACTGGCCAACCCAACAATAATTGCGACTGCACCAACAAAAGAAAGACCTTCGACAAAACAACCGCCGGCATTTCCAAAAGTACTGTGCAAAGGACTGTGCTGTTCAATACCCAATTCAGACATTTTTACCACCTTTTATCTTTTGTTTTGTGCGACATTGTCCCTTAACATCGCGTTTTTAATAGAATTAAATTTGAATTTTTCTTGTGCAATATGTAAATCACGCTTTTCAACACTCGCGGCATCATTATCATCATTCAACACTTTATAATAATTATAATTGTTAAAACCTCTGAGTTTGCGCACATTGATAGTATCCCCGGCATTCAGATATTGAAAACGATTGTCTAATGTATTTGTAAAAAATATTCTTTCCTGACCGTCTTTAACATCTTTGACAACGATTTTATTTTTCCCAGGCACCACCACAACATTTTTCTTGTATTCAACAAAATCACATCCGGCAAACAATAAACACGCAATAATTGGATATAACACATTTAATTTCAGATTTGATTTTTTTTCGGCATTATTAACCGGAATATTTAATTTTTTACACGTAAAATTTACCATATCTTTAACTGATTTAAGATTGAATTTAACTTCTTCGAACTCATCTGTATCAAACACAATATTTAATCTTCTTTCTATGTCCATGCCGGTTTCAGCTATATCCAAAGAATCCATTCCCAAATCCTCTTCCAGCCGGCTGTTTTCTGTGGTTTCTGGAGAATCAGCCAATTTATGCTCATTTACAATTTCAATAACTTTGTGCAAAACTTCATTTCTTGTCATTTTATGAACCTTTTATCTTTTGTTTTGTGCGTTGTTGTTTGCAGCAACCACAACAGGGTTAATTGGTTTTTGTGGTGTTTTTTCTTTATCAACCGCATCAAACACCGCAGAACGGAAGTCCGCGTTGTGGCGAACGGCGTCCGCGCAGAGATCCGCACAGCGGTACGTACAATTGGCCGCCGAACTGGACGTGTAGGCGAACACCCACGCCCCAAGGCGTCCATCACTCAAAAGCACACGACACCATACGTTTGGGCCACTCTTACAAGATGGATTGCCAGTCACGGCATACTCACCCCTTGTTGCCGACGACAACACATGCAATTCTGCAACATTTTTATTTAATCTTTGAATACCCGAAAAATAGTCACGCACAGCAACCAAGCAATAAATATGCTTGCCACGATATGTTGTCGCAGGTTTTCCCCCAACAAAAATCCCGTCTTTGTTAATTGTAATATATTCTGTATTTGGTATATCTGTCATTTTATTACCCTTTTCAATCGCTATACCCACAGTCAAAATACCAAAAAAAAACGGCAATATCAAGTTTTTTTGACAAAAAAGTATTTTGCCATCCCGCAGAACTAATCACCCACAAAATTTCAGAATTTTGCGGGGCCCGATATCGCCCCTTTGCACATAAAAAAACACCCTTTCGGGTGTTTTTTATTCTTTTTCCAACGATTCTGCGCGTTTCAGATTGAATTTATTTATATAACTGAACGACAAACCAAATGTCATATTCGATGCGTATGGTTTAGAATCCAAATGCTCTGCATGACGAGACAATGCACGTCTGTAATTCATATATGGACCAAATGTAAAATCACCCCACAGGTTTGTATCCAATCTGGCATTAACACTTAAATCACGACGGAAATCTGTTGGAACATATTGAGAATAATCTAAATACTCACGATAATAACCATCACTGGTAAATTTTACCCCTTCCCTGATATCATATTCAGCACGCCATCCGGCCTCGACTGCAAATTTACTGACAGGGTCATCAACAATAGTAAAATCATTTTCATAAACCGCAGTTACATACAATGTTTTCAACACCTTGTGATCAAATAATGCAATACCGGCGGATGGACGTGCAATTTTACGGATATGTGGATTTCCAACAAATTCCGATTCATATTCCGCACGAACAATTGGTCCCAACTTTGCATCATCCCAATCCCACAACGCATATGCCAAATCAGACAAGAATAAAATCTTGTCCGCCTTTTCATCGGTTGTTGATGGTGCATTATACGGTTTTAATGTTGTCTTTCCATAATTCATAAACAAAGAATTATCCCAACGGAGCCTATCAAATCCATATTCCAACGCAGTATCAAAAACACCAACAAAAGAATCTTGGTCGCTGGCGGTAAATGCCGCAACCGGAGAGTCCGCATATTCTGCCGCATGTCCGATTGACGTTTTGGTCCAATCAATACCAATTCTGCGAATATTCAAATCAAATTTTGTTTCGTGTGGTGTTTCCAATGCTAAACCCGCAACAGGCATCAAACATGCCAAAGCAACTATAATTTTTTTCATGACCAATATCCTTTCCTAATGTTCAATTAGAATTTAAAATATATGGAATTTTATTTCAACTAAAAACTATTTTGAAACAATAAAACCGTTTTCACCCTGTCTGACACGCCAACCATTTGAACGCAATGCCCCAGACAATTTTGTAAAATCTTTTTCATCAAAAGCCAACGTCACATTTTTGCCGATAATTCTGGTTGTTGATAAATCGATATTCACACCATTTGCAATACTGTTTAACACAATCCAATCAGACAATGGTTGCGACAAAACAATATTCACAATAACTGAATTCACTGGCTGAACCACAACAACATCAGATGCTGGCAACCAATTTTGAACAGAATGTTTGTCCATCCAACGTTTTGCCGCATCACCATCAATCACAAAAGAAATCTTTGCCGAATATGTTGTATCAGAAATTTTTTCTCCATCCAAACTGGACGAAGAAATAATATTCATCAATTCATCATTAGAACTGTCTTTTACCGCTTGGGATAATTGTTCGGGATTGGCATAAGAACGCAACTCGCGAAGAACAACCTCGCGTCTGGCGGAATTAAACGCAGAACTTTTTGCACTTGCCGCAGTATCACTGGTTACATTCACAGATGTACTGCCTGTCAATTCGACCGCCACCCCAGTACCAACTGCGATTAAACAAAATACAACAGCATAAAGAAAATTAACAATTCGCACTTTTTAAACCTTAAAATTTGGCCTGGATACCGACATGAATACCCAAAGATTTATAGAAAGATTCTATTTCTTCTTTCACAGTTTGCTTCCAACCATCTGCCTTTAACTGCTCTATGGCTGACATTACTCCTAAATTACTTTCGAATACTGCCTGATCTTCCTGCAAATCTCTGCCAGAAACCGCGGTCCAATTCCAATATTCTGTGCTACCATATTCATTTGCCAATGCAACATTCGTATTAGCCGCAGGTACATAATACAATGAATTATAGTAATCA
Source organism: uncultured Alphaproteobacteria bacterium (assembly GCA_946188105.1). GTDB lineage: Bacteria > Pseudomonadota > Alphaproteobacteria > Rs-D84 > Rs-D84 > Enterousia. Next base: position 128,810 of record CAMHTQ010000001.1, read on the forward strand.
GGACTTAAATACGATGAAGCATCTGCCTTGTTAACACTGTACATATCCAATGTTGCCCCAACTGTCAACCAAATAGAATCAGACAACGCATGCATCCATTGCGCACCCAATCCAACGTGATATGCATCACCGATACTGGCTATATCCTCTAAACTTTTTGGATGTTGCCAATCTGGACGATATGGTTGATCTGCTGTTGCAGTATATGATGGCAAACCAAATTCAAATCTGGCACTCACAGTATCTCTTGCAAAGATTTTGTATTCCAAATCCAATGCCAAATATGGTCCAGCCCATTCAACTTCATACGAATGACTTACACCATCTTGATGATAAAAATATGTATTTTCTGTTTCAACATACATTGTCCCAGATGGAACAGAAATATAACTGAACGTGTCAATATAACCATCCCCGTCCAAATCAACACCATCAATTGTTCCCAACAAAGGACTGTTAGTATCATCAACAAAAACCAAGAATGGTAAACATTGTGTTTCACCATTTAAACTCTGGCAATAATTAGTCGCACCATCAGCAGAATCCAAAGACATACCATAATTATTTTTGGTTTCTAATTTATATTTGAAATAACGATAACCGACCGATGGCATAATCTTTAAACCGCCAATATTCCATGCATCAACCAATCCGATACCAGCATAAAATCCCATTCTGCTGCCACCATTGGATGTTCCAATTGATAATGCGTGACCATGCTGACTCCACACCTGATCAGCCATACCATCGCCATCCAAATCGACATTCCAATCTTGCAAGAAATATCCACCACCCGTAATATCATCATCAACCATAGTTGAATCCCCAGATTGAACACCGTATTCGGCACCACCTTGGACTCTTAACTTTGTTTTTCCGAATTCGAAATCATAAACCGCACCAGCATTAAACACATTCCAACTGATGTTATCAAAATGCAGTTTCGAAGCCGCAGTTTTCATATCAAATTTCCAACCTGCAAATTCGTGAGAAAAACCAGCATTCAGCCTAAAACCACCAGTATCCGATTCGTTTCCGACATTATAACTGGGTTGAACATTATTCACATTTTGAGTGACCGCCGGTTTAGTATTTGTGGTATTGCTGTTCACATACGGAACATTATTTTCAGCCGGTGTATTTACCACAGGAACAGCATAATTCGGCACCTTATAAGAGTTATTATAGTTAACATTATTACCCATATTACCGTAATTTACATTACCATAATTACTCAAAACACCACTATGTGGACCGCCATAATTACGTTGAACCGTTCCATTATAATTGAAATATGTCCCAGCCGCATCTGCGACGAACGGCATCAATGCAAACACTGAACAATGCAGCAATCCCCATATTTTTCTAGACATTTCCACTTCCTACTTAATATTATCGTTTTATATTATATCACAAAAAACTTGAAAAAAAAATATGTTATTGCAAGAATATGCAAAGAATTTGTTCAAAGCAGCCATGGCGGAATTGGTATACGCGCAGCACTAAGGATGCTGTGGAGCAATCCTTGGGGGTTCAAGTCCCCCTGGCTGCACCAGAATTTTCGTATAATTATACTTATATATAAAAATATCCTTGCTCAAAATAAAAAAAATCTGGTATCATATTTATAAATAAGGAAATGAAAGGTCTAAATCTCTTTTTAGCCAGTTGTTTTGTTGTGCCTGTATTGAACAGCGCAAGTGCTGATGTTACAAAAAATTCAAATCGTGTCCAATCATCCAGGGGTCAAACCACAACCCTCAGCACATCCCGCGCAACACAACAAAAACGTGCAAATACTGTTTCCAGAACCACCACCGCACCCGCAAAAAACGTTGTTAAACGTGACAACAAAACGGCACCAGTTGAAAAGACGCGTACCACAACAACCCCTGCCCGCAAAACATCGGTGGTTGCCCGCACGACCAGTACAAAAAAACAAAACACATATTTACGCCCCAGTGCAATTTTCCAAACAACAAAAACACCATCACGTTCTTTGGGTTTGGCACGTGCGGCTACTGAAACGACAAAAACACGTGAATCTGTAATGCAACGTGATTTCAGCAAATGCAAAACTGTATTCTTTGATTGTATGGATGAATTTTGTGCAAACAAGGATGCCCAGTTAAAACGTTGTGCATGTTCTTCACGTTCAAACGAATTCAAATCGACACAAAAATCACTTGATAATGTCGAGGATAAATTATTGGACTTCAGTCAACGTTTATTAAAGGTTAATATGGACCCTGCTGATGCTGCGGTTATAAACCAAGAAAGCGAGGGTGAAAAGGCATACAACGAAACCAAGGATAAAACCGCATCCAGAAAAACATTGGATGAAATCGCGAAAAAATTAAACACATCATTTGATTCCGCGACCAGCAATAACCTGGGTGTGTTATCTTGGTCATTGGATGCAGATTCTGCATTTGACGCGGTTGATTCATTAAACGGTGTATCAACAACCGCAAAAAGTGGCACCGAATTAAAGGCTGCGGCAACACCGGTATGTCGTGAAATGGCGGCCGAGGTTTGTTCTGACGAAGATTTATCTTTGGTTGAACAAAGTTACAGTATGAGTATCGAGCAAGATTGCAATACCGTTAAACGTGCATACGAAACACAAACACAACAGGCGAAAAACAAAATCTTGGAAAGCAGCGCCTTGCTGGACATGACCCGTCTTAATAAATACCAAGACGATAATTCAGACGACATTTTGACATGCAAATCCAAAATGCTAACTATGCTAGAGGATACAAACGTATGTGGCGACGGTTTAACAAAATGTTTGGATATATCCGGCCGTTATGTCAACCCCACAACTGGCGAGGTGTTTCTGTCCCCGGAACTTGTAAATTTATCTAAACTGATTACCCGTCCAACAAACAACATTGACTCGTGGGCAAAAACACCGACTAATGCACAATTTGTATCGTATTTGAACAGCAAGAAAAAATATCTGGAACCAGCGATGCAAAATTGTCAAACGATTGCTGACAACGTATGGAAAGAATTTTTGGATGATGCATTAGCAAAAATCAAACTTGCCCAAAATGCCAAACTAGAAGAAGTTCGTCGCAGTTGTACATCATTATTAACCGACTGTATGGATACGGCCAAGACCAGTTTATCAGAATTTGATTCTCGTGCATTATCAACATTTGGTGTGTTAACCGACAAAACCGTCAATGCATTATGCGACAATGTCAAGACATCATGTTCTATTGTTATGGATTACAACCCTGACACCAACGAGATTGCCACCGACACCGGCACAAACGATTGGACCAGTGGCGTAACCGACATTGCGGCATATGAAACATACAACACGATTATTGAAACCTGTCGCGAGATTGGACGTGATTGCATTGTAAAATCTTGTAAATCTATAACTGGTAATTTTGGTTTGTGTGAAAGTATAAACGAATCGGTCAACCGTCACTCTATTTTGACACGCAGTTCATGTTGGCAAGACGTTTTGGATTGCGTTGCCCAGGCCAGCGATAAATCCATAGAAGACATCCGCAATATATTGCCAACCAGCAATGCCGTCCCCAGCGAATTATACAGACAAAGTTACGGTATTTCTGGGGTATATGACTTTTGTCGTGAAGAGTTAGGTATGTGCGAAAGCATATCCACAACCAATGATAATGACAGACCCAGCACAGATTGTTATCGTTGTCGTATTGCCGAACAAATTTGGGGAAATTGTCGTTCCGTGCCAGACAACTCTACAAACAACAATAATATCATGCAGCCACAAAATCCGAACTCAACAACATTATTATGGTGGTTTGCACAAAACACCCATACCCAGTCCGACCCAAATTCATGCAAGGTATCCGGTTGTCCTAGTGGTGAAATTGACGTTATGATTGGTGGCAGATCAACATGCGTTCCTCAAGAAGAAGTGTTAATCTGTACTGCTACACATCTTGATAATATCGTATGCAGCACAACAATCAATGTCACCGCTTCAAATACCAATTGTTGCCCATCTGGGATCAAGGACGATTGGGATAATTGTTGTATCAACGGCAATTCAACATCTGTTTCCAATCCATTGGGTTTATACTTTAAAAATGGAACATACCCAAATTTAGAGCCATTATTAAAATCAAACAACCCAGCACTGGGAACAAACAGTGCCACAATACCAAATTTAAAAATATGCACTCCATCCCAAAACTCAAGTTTGTCATTGATTGCAAAATATAGAACACCTAATGAATTTGGTACTGATCATCATGGTTATACATATATCTTTTGTGATGGGTCATTAACGACTGGGGGTTCGGTTGGTACTGACGCACAAATTGTATGTAATGGCAATTATATTTCATTAACATGTGCACCGACCTCAATCACAAGATGTTTTTACAGTGTATTAACCCCCGATGGCACCCCAGACAACAATGGAATATATGCAACAAATATCGATTATGACATGAATTATTTTTACAATATGACTGTTCCACAAAACAAGATTGGTAACGACCCAGATTTGAACAAATATTGTCAATCATCTTATTATTCAAATTATCATAAACTGACTGCCACTACAAATGGCACCCCCAGATTTCATTGGGAGTATTATAACGGTATCAGCACACAACAGGTATCAGATCAGTACAGATGTCCAACTATTGCTTATCAGCATGAAACACCAACCGAGACCAACCCACATCCCGGTCAATCTGTAAATAACGTAAATCGTTGGTTAATAAACTATGATTACAGAACAATAAACAGCTGTCCATCAAGATACAATCAAGCATCAACCGACCTGGCAAATCCGGATTCATCATATAACTTCTAACAAACGCACCAATTGACAAACCAATATTTTTATGTCAATATGATTATATACAAAATATAGTCAAAGGAGTTTGATATGAAGACAACATTTCCATACAATTTGAAAAAAGGATTTATTATTTTGGGCTTGGTCGCATTACCATTTGCATTTAGCGGCTGTGAAAAAGAAAACGTCGAACCAAACCGTGGTAACCGAAACAGCGGCAACACCGAAAACCCCGACACACCCGACATTCCAAAACACAACGTGGAATTAACATATGGTAAGTCCCCATCAACCCAATGGCAAAATATCGATCTGGATACAATTTCAAAATATAATAACGACCCAGCCGTTGATACAATATTTATGATTCCAGAGGCATACAACCAATTTAGTGGCCTTTCAACCAGTGCATTACAAACACGGGTTACAAAATTACGCGAACGTCACAACATTAATCCGAACAAGGTTTTAGGCAAAGGAGATTTGCAATTGGCATCCGATGCCGTAGAAAACAACCAGGAAATTGTGCGTTTCTTTGCCGACACGTTGAAATATAACGTATTATATACTGGTGTAAAATCCAGATAACATTTTATTGAATAAAAAAGACGGTTATAAAACCGTCTTTTTTTTATTGCGTTAATTTTTATATTTTTTTATCATTTATTTTAAGAGAAAAAGAAACATGAAATTTATATTTTCATTTTTATTTTGCATAGTTTTATTATCACCCGCATTGGCTGACAACACAAACCAATGTGCCAATACCCCTGCATACAACGAAAACCAATGTAAAAGAATAGGTGGTTGTTATTACGATGATGAAGATGGTTGCCAACGATGTGACACACACCACTATGGTGCTAGTGGTGTATGCCATCAATGTGCAAATGAAACAGACGGTGTTTGGTCATGGGACCCAGATTATTCTTACAAAGAACATTCAATTTATGATGCAACCCAAGGCAACAACCCGGGGCTGGCATCATGTCCATGGTTTTGCGAGGCAGGATATTACCGTGGAGGCAGTACAAATTCAAACAATGAATACTGCATACCTTGCCCAGCCCACAGCACAAATTGTAAAGCAGATGGTGACAGTGCCCTGACCTATGACACCGTACAATGCGACACTGGTTTTACCGCATCAAGAAATAACGACACACACTCAGTTGGTTGCTGCATAGCAAACTCGACATGGAATCCATCAAGTGGACAATGCGAATGTAATGATTACTTTTTTATGAGTAATGATAATTCAACCTGCTTAGATTGTCCAGCCCTGGACGGACATGTACAATCTGGTAATTTTACTAACATAACAAAATGTCTTTTACCTCATTCTTGTGAAAACGACGATGGCTCCATTAAACTAAACCTTATAAAAACTGGAAACAAATATTATTGCGGAGAATGTGGGTTTGGTATTCAAACAACCCAAATAAATGCTATTGTTGAATGTGATTGTACATCTGTTTGGGCAAACAACAATGCTTGGGCAAACAACAATAATACTCCAATTCCGTCTGGTACCCAATGCGTATGTCCAGACGGCGCCACTGCCAGTGGTAACAAATGCCTTTGTTCCAATGACCAGGTTGTAAAACGCATTGGTAATACTTTCAGTTGTGCAGAATGTTCCAGTATCGTAACAAATTCTGTATTTGGCAGCAATGCCGCATCCTCATCTTCTGCTGTATATGCCGATTCAACACATGGTTGTGTATGCACAAATGGATATTATAAAAGTGGCAGTGCCAGTTTTTGCCAACCTTGCCCTGCGGGACACACCACCGACCCTATCGGTGCCAGCGCACGTACATCATGCATAATGACAACCAATATTAAATTATGCCTGCCAAATACTGCCCGGACTGCAAATGGTGCATCACAACAATGTATCCAGCCAGTTCCACCATCCAGTATAATAACCAGTAATTACAGTTCTAATTAAAACAGCGATAATTCAGATATTGTTTTTTTGATTTCTTGAATTTGAGAATCTGTGAATTTACCCAAAACCCAATCGGCTGGATCCATCATTGATTCAAAATCACGTGGATGCCCTATTCCAATTCTGATGCGTTTGTAATCATTACCAACCGCTGCATCAATAGATTTGATACCGTTATGCCCTGCACTGCCGCCACCTTGTTTGGTTCGGGCTTGCCCGTTTTTCAAATCCATATCATCATGTATCACAATCAGATTTTCCAACGGAATTTTATAAAAAGTCATCAATGCCAAAACCGCACGACCGCTGTCGTTCATATATGTTTGTGGCTTTGCCAATATAACCGAATGGCCGTTCATTTCGCCCTTGGTCGTCAATGCGTTTTTTTCAGATTTCCAAGAACAATCATCGCCCGCAAACCAATCCAGCGCAATAAAGCCGACATTATGACGTGTCATTGCATATTCTGGGCCAGGATTTCCCAATCCAACGATTAAAATAGGTTTATTTTCTTGCATATTACTAACCCTTTTTTTATTATGATATCATATAAAGGAGAAAAAAATGAAATTAAATTCAAAAATTTTTTTAGGTGGTATTTTAGCGGCATCTGTAATCGGAACCGCATCTGCAAATCCTGTGATTGATGTGTATGCTGGTGCATCATTGGGTGCCGGCGGATCCAGTATTTATTACAGCAGCCAACATAAAAACTATTCTTCTCAATCTTTTGGTGGTGTATTCGGTATTGATATTCCATTATTGCGTGTCGAGGCAGAATATAACCATTTAACAAACGATGATTTTTCTACAAACGATGCTATGTTGAACGCATATTTTAAAATGTTTTCAACAATGATTCACCCATATGCCGGTGTCGGTGTTGGTTCTATATTTGGCGGCACATATGAAAAAGGTGCCGTTAAACAAGATATCAAAACATCTGTGGCATACCAAGGAATGTTGGGTTTAACATTTGACATTTTGGCAATTCCATTAAAATTTGATGTCGAAGGTCGTGTTTTGTATGCACCAAACTTTATCGAGGCCGCAAATTCCAAACCCGACTTTATGCAATATGATGCTCGTTTAAAATTAAGATATATATTCTAAAATGTTAACTTTAATTGACGGAAACTCTTTACTATTTCGTGCATATTATGGTGTGCATTCCAGATTGACGCGGTCTGATGGTAAACCCACAGGTGCCGTATATGGTTTTGTAAATATGATATTACCGGTATTGGCATCTGCAAAACCAGACGATACATTTGTCTGTGTTTTCGATGCATCGCGTCAAACTTTCCGTCAAGATATATATCCTGCATACAAGGCGAATCGTGATGAAACACCCGCTGATTTAATTTCACAATCTTTTATGGTTCGTGAATGTATGACATCTTTTGGTATGCCGGTTTTATGTATTCCCGGTGTCGAGGCGGATGATGTTATCGCAACTTTGGCAAAACAATTTTGCGATATGCACGACAAAACCCGCATAATTACCAGTGATAAAGATTTAATGCAGTTGGTATCACACTGTGTGTTTTTATATGACGGTATGAAACAAACCGAAATACACGAACCAGGGGTTTTTGAAAAATTCGGTGTTGCACCAGACCAAGTCATAGATGCACAAAGTTTAATCGGTGATTCGTCTGATAATGTTCCGGGTGTAAATGGCATTGGTCCCAAAAAAGCGGCTGATTTATTATCACAATTCAAAACATTGGATGGGATATACGAACACATTGATGAAATAAAAAACGAACGCATCCGCAATTTACTGATTGACGGACGTGATATGGCATACATATCAAAAAAACTGGTCACCTTGAAATCAGATGTCGATTTGTCGGGATTAAAACTTTCGCCATTTGTATTTAACACACCAAAGGCATTGCAATTTGTAAAAGACGAAATTGAAAGTTCTTCATTGGTGGAAAAAATTCAAAAATTATTCCCAATTGAAAAATACGATTCGTCGAAACAAACCGATTTTGAATATGCGGGATCTTGTTGTCCTGAAAATTGTGAACCAACCGAAACCAAAATTGGCACATTGCCCGAAATGCATTTCGAAACAATTTCAACCATATCACAACTGGAAAAATTTTTATCCAATGTAAAAGATATCGTGGCGATTGATACCGAAACAAACGGCATCGACACAATGACGGCACAAATCGTTGGAATGTCGTTGGCATATGATAAAACACATGGGGCATATATTCCCCTGCACCACTTAACACATGGTTCAGATTTATTTGATACAGATTCTCCTGTTCCAGAACAATTAAGTCAAAAGGTCGTTTTTGAAAAAATTGTTCCTATTTTAGAAAATAAAAACATTCTGAAAATCGGCCATAATTTCAAATACGATTTGCACATCCTGGCAAATGCCGGTATTGATATCAGCAAAATAACACCAATTGATGACACTATGTTATTGTCATATATTTTGCACGGCACATTGCATGGACATGGTCTGGACGAATTGGCATTAAAATATCTAAATCACCAGAACATAAAATTTGCATCATTATTCCCTGCCGAAATTTCCGACAACAACCGTAATTTTGCATATGTTGATATTGCAAACGCAACACCATATGCCGCCGAAGATGCAACAGTTTGCTTTGCATTATATGAACTGATGCGACCAGAACTGGATAAAAATGCAAAATTAAAAAAATTATACGACACTTGTGATCGCCCATTAATGCCAATATTGGTTGAAATGGAACGCAACGGTGTATTGGTTAATAAAACAGGTCTGCAAAATTTATCCAATGTATTCCACAGCCAACTTGAAAATTTACAAAATGAAATTTGGCAATATGCTGGACACGAATTTAATATCGCCAGTCCAAAGCAACTGGGGGTGGTGTTATTCGATGAATTGCAATTACCTGCAAATAAAAAACGTTCCACAGATGCAGATTCTTTGAATGATTTAAGTGAAGAACACCCAATCATTGAAAAAATTTTGGCATGGCGTTCTATTGCAAAATTGGCTGGTACTTATGCTGATGCATTACCAAAACAAATTGCATCCGACAACCGCATTCACACAACGTATATTCAAACCAGCACAAATACAGGTCGCCTGTCCAGTCGCGATCCAAATTTACAAAACATCCCTGCCCGAACAGAATTGGGTTCCGAAATCCGCAAATGTTTTGTTGCACCAGAAAATCGCGTTTTAATTTCTGTGGATTATTCCCAGATTCAATTAAGATTGTTGGCCGATGTCGCGGATGTTACAACATTCAAAGAAACATTTAATTCTGGCGCCGACATACACGAACAAACCGCCCGTAAAATATTCAACATTGCACCGTCTGATTCCGTCAGCAAGGCACAAAGACGCGCTGCAAAAACTGTAAACTTTTCAATTATTTATGGCATATCATCTTTTGGTTTGGCGGCACAACTGGGGGTATCTCGTGAAGAGGCAAAAAAAATAATCGATGCATATATGGCTGGATTGCCCCAGGTGCGTAAATATATCGAAGAAACCAAAAAATTCGCAACCGAAAACGCATGTGTTTATACCCCATGGGGACGTAAAATTGTATTACCAGAAATAAATAATTCCAGGTTAAAAACATATGCTTTGCGTGCTGCAATCAATGCCCCAATCCAAGGGTTCGAGGCGGATTTAATGCGACTGGCGATGGTTCAAATTGCAACCGATATCGTGCATCAAAATTCTGATAAAATAAAAATGATTTTACAGGTTCACGATGAAATTATCTTTGAATGCGATAAAAATTGTGCTGAACAATTCGCCAACCAAATCAAAGAAAAAATGGAAAATATCTGCAAATTATCTGTACCATTGGTCGCAGAATATACAATCGGCGATAAATGGGATAAATAATAATGGCGCACCCGGTGCGATTCGAACGCACAATCCCCACCTTCGGAGGGTGGTGCTCTATCCAGTTAAGCTACGGGTGCGAAACCGAACATACGCATTATAAAATCAACCGCTTAAAAATCAACAATTTTTCGTTTGCTTTTCTGGTTTGATGCTTTACAGTTAAAACAAAAGGCACAAGGAATATTTTCACAAATGCTTCGCATAATCGCAATTTTATCACTGTTTTGTTTGACCGCTTGCAACAGCGTCTATGTCAAACCAAACTCATTGAAGCCCGATCAAAAGATTTTTGTTCCTCGCGGTGGTTATACAATGAAACGTTCTATTAAAACAGTGATGGAAAAACGCGGATACAATGTAAATGTTGGCAGAATAACCCGTGCATCCGACTCTTCTGATTTAGATTTTGAAACTTATATTGTTCCACCAAATGCAAAATATTCTGTTCGTGTCCAAGAACGCAGTGAAATTTTCCGTCCAATTTGGTGTATGTTTAATGGATTTTGGTGGTGGAATTTTAATGTATCTATCGTTGAACAAAAAACCGGCACAGAAATTTTATCTTGGCGTGGTCGTGGATGTCAAAACAGTTCCCTACGTAAATTAAACGAATTACTGGACACAATGGAAATAAAATCAGACAAATAAAAAATCGCCCAAACGGGCGATTTTTTTATTCATCAACTTTTGTAAATTCACAAAAACCTTCGGATGTATCACAGCGACTGGCAATACCCTCGCTGATAAAATATCCCTGTGGATGCAAACACGCTGGGCAAACCTGTGGTGCCTCGGTTCCAATATGCCAATTACCACAATTTGTGCAACGCCACATTACGATTTTATCTGACTTAAACAAAGTTCCGTTTTCAATTGCCTCGGCCAATGCTTTGAATCTGGATTCATGATAACGTTCTGCCAAACCAATATTTTTGAATATTTCAGCAATAGCATCAAAACCTTCTTGGGCGGCAATTTGTGCAAACCGAGGATACATTTCTGTATTTTCTTCATTTTCGCCAAATGCGGCTGCCTTTAAATTTTCCAAAGTTGTTCCAACCTTGCCAGCGGGAAAAGTCGCGGTTATTTCCAACATACCGCCTTCCATAAATTTAAACAACCTGGATGCGTGTTCATATTCATGTTCTGCTGTTTCTAAAAAGATTTTTGCGATTGCCTGGAAACCTTCTTTATTCGCAGCAGATGCAAACATAGTATAACGATTACGTGCCTGAGATTCCCCAGCAAATGCCATCAACAAATTTTTTTCGGTCTGGGACCCTTTCAATGTAGCCATTTTTACTCCTTTTCTTTGTTTTATTTATTTTGTTTTTCCACCAAATACAACAGCAGCGATTTGTGGCGCAAAATCTTTATCATCCATTATTGCCCCACGTAAAAACGCACGAGCATCAGCACGAGTCAAACCGTATCTTAACATCGGTCCTTTTGTCGTATTACATTTTGATACATACATATTAAATTCAGGCAACAAAACACCGAAATTATCGTATTTTACCTCGGCCGCCATATAATATTCAATATTCAAAGAATCTCTTTCCTCTATATCCAGTTTATCACCCAGCACCAACTTTTTATCCCAAACATCTATTATCTGATATGCCCTTGTTGGCTTTTCACGAACACGCCACAATCCCGCAATATATTTCACCAGATATTTATTCAAATCGACATTTGCCAATGGGATTGCAGTATCACATAAATACGCATTAACACCCTTTTTACAATCAGCATCATAATTTCCATTGGATGCCATCATATCACGAAACACAGGGGTAATTTTTGAATCTGGTACAGGTTTCCCATCCAAATCTTTTACACCTAAATCAAAAGTTTCTTTTTTTGCCATAATTACATATCCATCATTCGCTTTTCAATTGTTGACATCAATGTATCTATCCCCTGTCTCCCCGCAGCACTGATGGTTAAAATTTCTGGTTTTTTCTTGCGACCAAAAGATTTTTTGAATGCGGTCATACGTTCATCTAAAACATCTTTATCAATCGCATCAATTTTATTTATCACAACAATTTCAGGTTTAGATAATAATCCGCCACCATACGAATCCATTTCATGACGAATTGCAGCATATCTGGAACCCCAATCTTCTTCGGTTCCATCTATCATATGCAAAATCATTTTTGTACGTTCTGCATGTCCTAAAAATCTGTCGCCCAATCCGACACCGGTATGTGCACCCTCAATCAATCCGGGCAAATCAACCATAATAAATTCACGATTATGTGCATACATAACCCCCAGTTGAGGATTTAATGTAGTAAAAGCATAATTTGCAATTTTTGGTCTTGCCGATGTTACAGCCGCCAACAATGTAGATTTTCCGGCATTAGGGAATCCAACCAAACCGATATCAGCAATCAATTTCAAACGCAAAACAACGGTTCTTTCTTCACCTGGCAAACCGTCATTGGCCTGTTTGGGTGCACGATTAGTCGGACTTTTAAAATGCAAATTTCCCCATCCGCCATTACCACCACGAACGGCCAAATATTCCATACCATCCTGGTTCAAATCGGCATATTCTATTTCTTCATTTTCAGACAAAATAACAGTTCCTGTTGGCACAGGCAAAATCAGGTTTTCCCCAGAAAACCCAGTCCGCATTTTTCCCATACCATTTTGTCCACGTTCTGCGGCAAAATGGGTTTTAAAACGATAATCAATCAAAGTATTCACATTTGGCACAGCACGAAAAATAACATCACCACCGCGACCACCGTCACCACCGTTTGGTCCGCCATATTCGATATATTTTTCACGTCTGAACGAAGCAGCCCCATTACCACCATCACCAGCTTTGACATGAATCTTTGCTTTGTCTAAAAATTTCATTTTTATACCTATGACCTAGAGTTGCCCACATTATAAACTTAAAAACTTGCAATTTCCAGTATAAAGATTTATAATTGCTGGGCTGTGCAAACAGTGATGATTCTGAACTCTGTGCGGAATAGTCGTTTTGGACTGGGGGGCGGTACCCCACAGCTCCACCATTATTAAAAAGCTTTTTTTAGGGGGCTGACATAGTTTCGACAAGCGCAGTAAAGGTACAAGATTGAATCCGACATGGTTGTCGTAAAACACTAATAAAAAAATGAATGGCGATAGAATCGCTGCGAACGACAATGTTCGCCTTGCAATGGCTGCCTAATATGGCTTTGATATAATCGGCAATTGTTGGTTATATCAGTTTAGCTTTTGCGGGGTCCGTTGGGTACCTGGCACCAGAAATCCCAACACTATAACAAAACAAATAAAAAGGACAAAAAATGTTTGGAAAAATTAAAAAAGTATTTTTTACAGGTATATTTGGTATTTTATATATTTCTTACATTGCACAATTGGTTTATGTATTGACTAATACTGGCTTTAATTGCGATGAAAAAATGGTCGGTTTGGCAGTATTGTCTGTTGAATGGTTAGTTTTGATTGCTGCACGTTATTTATCAAAACGTTCTTCTTCCAACAACACACAATTTTCTGGTAACACATATCGTCGTCGTTAATTTTTTAACAGACACTTTTACAGAAATAAAAACCTCAATAAAAAATATTGAGGTTTTTTATCTTGAAAAAAAACAAAAACAATCTATATTTAGTTTGCTATGAAAAATTACATATTACCTCTTCGTGACCTTGTTGTACATCCTGGATTGACAATGCCAATATATTTGGATAATCCAGCATCCGTTGATTGTCTGAAAACTGCATCCAGTTTCGGACAAAAAATTGTATTGGTTCCCCAACGTTCTTGGGGATATCCCACATGCGAGGATGACATGTACGACACCGGCACAATCGGTGATATTGTTCAGATATTGAATTTACCTGATGGATCCGTTCACTCTATCATAAAAACCACCGATGCGGTTAAACTTTCTGATATTAAATTGGTTGACGGTGTATTTATGGGTGATGTAACCAAACTGGAATTATTAGACGACAGCCAGTTCGAGCAAACAATCGCCCTGCGCGATAAAATAACCGAAAACTTACGCAGTTTGGCCGGTTCTAAGAAAATCAAAATGGAAAAGATTTACAATGTCGTCCGCAACTATCCACTACCTGCATTTATTGACAGTGTGATTCAAATGCTGGATATCGACACAGATACCGCAATTCAAATTTTATCTGCTAACAGCTGGCGCGAAAAACTGATTATCTTGCTGGAACAGGTCAACCTGTGTGCAGAAACCACTAAAATCGAGGAAAACATCAATCGTCGCATTCATCAACAAATGGAAAACGGACGCAAAGAGGCAATTTTGCAGGAAAAACTGCGTGCCATCCAACATGAAATGGGCGAGGATAATGACGAGGCCGACACCGCCAGTATGCGTAAAAAAATTGAAAGTGCCAAATTGCCTGACGATGTTATGGAAAAGGCAAAATCAGAATGGAAACGTATGCGTTCAATGTCCCCTATGTCCCAAGAAGGCGGTTTGATAAAAAATTATCTCGAAGAATTATTATCTATGCCGTGGGGCAAATCTGTTCAGGCAACCATCGACCTGAACAACGCGCGTGAAATTTTGGATGCTGAACATTCTGGTATGAAACCGGTCAAAGAACGCATTTTGGAACATATTGCCGTTATGAAAAAAACCGGCACCCCACGTGGCAGTATTTTATGTTTTGTTGGCGCCCCAGGTGTTGGTAAAACATCACTTTGCAAATCTATTGCAACTGCCCTGGGTCGTAAATATCAACGAATTTCATTGGGTGGAATTTCTGATGAATCACATTTTCGTGGCCACAGAAAAACATACATTGGTGCCCAAACAGGTCGTATCATGGACGCATTAAAACGTTGCAAAACAAACAACCCTGTTATTGTTTTGGACGAAATCGATAAAATGGGCCGCGATTGGCGTGGCGATCCAGAATCTGCATTACTGGAAATTTTGGATCCAGAACAAAACAAATCTTTCCGCGACCATTACCTAGAGGTTGATTTTGATTTATCCAATGTTTTGTTTATTGCAACTGCGAACTCTTTAAATATGTCATCTGCATTAAAAGACAGAATGGAAATCATAAATGTCCCTGGATACAGCGAAGATGACAAGGTTCAAATTGCTCGTGAACATTTAATTAAACGCGTGGCTAACGACAACGGATGGAATGTTGATAATATAATTATTTCGGACGATGCATTGCGTCACATTATTCGTAATTACACATCCGAAGAAGGTGTCCGTGGATTACAACGAGAATTGGCAACATTATTACGCAGACAATTATTGGCTAATGATGGTATGGATACACCAACCGAATTTACAATCGAAAAAATAGACGAACTGTTATCTATACGCAGTTGTGCTGAATCTACGCATAAAATTGGTTTTGGAATGCGAGTACAATAAATTATGGCTATATTTCATGAGGTTATAGAATACATTTCCAATTGTAAAAATATACTCCGGCAAATATCCGTATATGGCGATAATTTAGAATTTGAAACATGGATTTATTCTGATATTATAAAGATAAACGATGAATTTTCGTTACGGACACCCGACATCTATTTCGATGTTGTGAAATACGAAACTTTGCTGGGGGACACCCCTTACAGATTTGTACTTCATAATGAATCCGAATTAATGCCGTATCCTAAAAACAGAAAATTATTCAACCGCATATTTGCACCAATAATTTTTCGTGCATGTGCAAAAAGATATAAAAAACGAGAAAAGCAAAAATGATTCTTATTATAAACACCGCAACAAATGGTATTGATTTGGTTTATGGCGATATTTCAGAACATATTGATGCTGAAAAACAGGCAATCGCCCTGCCCACTGCGGTTGAAACTTTTTTGAAAACAAATAATATATCCTGGCAAGATTTAAACGCAATCGGAATCATTGTTGGCCCCGGCAGTTTTACCGGAATCCGTTTGGGAATTGCGTATGCCAAAGGTTTAGGCATCGGATTAAACATACCTGTTATTCCAATCAATCTTTTTGAATTGTATTTGGCAGAATTTCCTGATGCATTTGTGGCATTGGAATCTGGTCGTGGTGATTTCTTTGTTGCCGCGAAAAATCTGGAACCATGCACAATGGAAATCGAAGAATTGGAAACACGACAAATGGATTGGCCACAAACTGTTGGACACAAACCATTTAATTTAAAATTGGCAACAGACATCGCAAAATCAAAACTGGAATCAGGAAAGCTGGAACCGGCAATTCCAATGTATTTACGGCCCAGTTATGCCGAAGAAAAATCTAATGGGAAATAAAAATGTATTCTGAACTAGAAAAACTTTATGCCGAATGTTTCCCAGAAAAAACTCACAAATGGGATGCCAATGATTTCGCAGATTTGAAAAAATCTGGGTGCGACATAATTGCCAGTCAAAACAGTTTCGTTGTATGGAGAACAATCGCAGACGAGGCAGAAATAATTTCAATCGGTGTATCACCAATTGCCCGCAGAACTGGAACTGCCAGTGCGTTAATGCAACTGGTTGAACACGATGTAAAACAAAACGGCGTTAAAAGTATTTTTCTCGAGGTTGATGAATTAAATATTCCTGCAATCGAATTATACCACAAATGCGGTTTTGACAAGGCGGGTGTCCGTCCACACTATTACGAAAATGGACACAATGCAATCATTATGAAAAAGGATGTATAAATGCCAACAACTGAAAAAGCAATGTGTTTAACCATAACCCCAGCCAACGATATAATTATATTAGAATACATATCGCCTGTTCCACAACGTATGCCGGCTGATTGGGATAAATTTATCCGCAGACAACGTGTTGCAGGGAAACCAAAAACTTTGATGGTCAGTAAATCCGAAAAATATTATAACGATGTTTTGAACTTTCAACATGGTGATAAATTTTTAATTGAAAACAATCGTGTCGTATTAGGTCCAACCCCAGAAATAGAAATTCCATTTGGCGAATATGACATCAGCCGTTTCAAAGCACCAACCAGATAAAGAAATTATTTTTATTTGTTATAAAAAAACCGCCCAAAATATTGGGCGGTTTTAATTGCATTATCTTTAAGCTTTATTATTTACCCAAAGCATCGACAATTTGTTTGTATGGGATAGCACCTGGGAATGCCTTGTCATTTATGATCAAGAAAGGTGTTCCGTTGATTTCGAATTCTTGTGCCATACCACGAACATTTGCCAATTCACGTGTAACAACTTCGCCTTGCATATCAGCTTCTAATTGTTTCACATCCAAACCAGCTTCTTTTGCGAATTTCAAAACGTTTGCTTTTACTTTGTCGCCCAATTTAGCTCTGTCTTTCATATCATCTTGAGAATAATATTCGTGTGTCATCAAAGTGCTGACCAAAGCAGCTGCTTTTGAATTGTCTTGCAATTTAGCAGCGATAACAGCACGTGCAGGAGCATCAGACAAATCGCCATGGATAGAGAAGTTTTTAACAACGATACGAACATCATTACGTTCTTTCAAAACTCTTTCTAATTCACCATGAACACGACGGCAGAATGGGCAAGAGAAATCTGTCCAAACAAATATTGTCTTTTCAGCATCGACATTACCCAAAATTGGGGCATCGGCCATCATGCTTTCCGCACCAGATTTAACAGCAGCACGAATCGCTTTATTTTTTTCTGCAGCTTGTTGTTCTTGGATATTGTTTGCCATTTCCTGCAAAATCATTGGATTTACATTGGCCATGTAATATGGAACTACCAAACGTGCCATACAGCCAGAAACCAAAACAATAGCAATCAAGTTAATGCATTTGTTTAACAAAGATTGATCTGCACCTTTACCAGTTTTGCCCAGGACAACGCCACCGAACAAGAACAAAGCAATTGCAACAATCAAAAGTAAAATTGTCCAAATCATAGTTTTCTCCTTTTCTGTTGAACGATATAACCATAGAACAATTTAAAAAAAACGCAAACAAAAAATTACTTATTTTGCAAAAAAATTCTAAAATTTGGAACAGACACGTCTTGTTGCCGGCACACACTTTCCAAGAATCGCAATGTTGTATTTAAATTTACAGGTAATTTGAATAACTTATCCCGATACGGTTCACCACATGTCGCACATACCGCCCGACCAGTACGTGGCGACAAATAAATTAAATTGTCCTCAGCATCACAATTTGAACAATGCGACAAATCCAGCGCATAACCCAAATCACGCAACAAATTCAATTCCCATTGTAAATAAGATTCTGGATTTATATCCGATAAAGTTTTTACTGTTGCATTATATAAATTTGTATATGCCTCACGCTCTGGCAAAAGTGTTTCAATCAATGCAAACATAGAATTCATAAACACCAACTTATTATTATCCATCATCGCAGACAGGGCTAAATTTTTTTGTGCCTCGAAATGAAACACCCCCAGTTGCGAATCCAGACGTGCATTCCATGATGTCGCGCCCATTTGCCCAACCAGATATTTATTTTTACTGTTTGCCCCTGCCCCACGCAACATTCCAGATAACACGCCATGCGATTCCGTAAAGATATGTGCGACCGCATCCCTTTCTCCAAAGGGCCTTAAACTGATAATAATGCCATTTGATTCTAATTTCATACCGGCATTATGACATACGGAAAAAATTATAGCCAATAAAAAATCCCGAACAAACGTCCGGGAATTTTTTTACATTGTTCTTTTACGTTTTTCAATCGTAATAATATGCCACGGTAAATTAATAACCAATGGTTTTTTTGGTGTTTTTGGCTTTTTTGAAACGGACTGCGCATTATCGTTTTTCGTATTACCTTTATCCATCGCCGAACCAAAGACCGCCGAACGAAACGACGCGCCGACGCAGATGCGGGACGCGCAGTAGTACGCACAGTCGTACGCACAATAGGCAGCCGAACTGTACGTGATGTTGAAGACCCACGGGGCCCGGGACGAACCCTTTTTCTTTACACGACACCATGCATTTGGTCCAAATTCTCCACTTGGATTACCAAACTCGGCATATTTACCACGGGTTGCAAATGCACCAATATGAAATTCCTCTATCTCTGAATTTTGTTCCTGCATCCATGCAAATATTTCTTTGACATATTCTATATTCCATATCTCTCCACCATGATATGTTGTTGCGGGTTTTCCACCAACCAACACGACAATCTTGCCCTTTTCGTCACATTTTACGGTTATATATCTATCATTTGGAATTTCTGTCATTTTTATATCCTTTTATATAAAAATATATTTAGCACAAATAACGCAACAATCAATAAAAAACACCCGGGGTTCCCCGGGGTGTTTTTTTTAATACCCAGAAAATTATTCAGCATCGGCGGCTTTTTCTTCTGCAACTTCTGCTGGTTTTTCTTCTGCTTTAACTTCTTTCGCTTTTTCTTCTTTGACTTCTTCGGCTGGTTCTTCTTCAACTTTCTTGGTTCCAAAAGTCAATTTTTTACCAGCAACCAAAGCATCGATTTCTTCTTGTGTTTGTGCAACATAGATTTTTACAGGCACAACAACATCAGCATGCAATGCGATTTTTGTATCAAATGCACCAATTGTTTTGATTGGTGAACCCAACAAAACTTGGGCAGATTCGATTGACACCCCTGCAATTTCTTTTAATGTACGTGCAATATCACGACTGGACACAGATCCATACAATTGACCTGTATCACCTGCCTGACGGATCATATAGAATTTTGCATTCTTGACCGCATCAACATAACCTTCGGCTTTCTTTCTTGCATTTTCCTGACGAGCAACCAATTCTGCTTTTTTCGCTTCAAACAAAGCAACATTTTCACGTGTCCAACGCATTGCCTTGTTGTTTGGCAACAAATAGTTACGAGCATAACCAGTTTTAACCTCGACTGTATCGCCGATATTGCCCAATTTTGTAATTTTTTCTGTCAAAATAACTTTCATTTTATCTGTCCTTTATTTCAAGTTAGGGTTTTTCAACCCAAATTAAATTTCTTCCACTTTTATAAATTGGTAAGAACGGTATAGATGCGCTGTTGTTTGTGAGTGCAGTGTACAAATGCTACATAAACGAACAAACAACAAGCAGATGTGCCGTTATGACCAATTAGCCTAAATTGTTGCGAACGAACGGAAGCAATCCCAAATGACGTGCACGTTTAATAGCAGTTGCCAAAGAACGTTGATCCTTTTGGGAAACACCACTGATGCGTGATGGCACGATTTTACCACGTTCTGTGATATAATGTGACAAAGTTTTAACATCTTTGTAATCAATAACCTTGCCCTTTAATGGGTTAGATTTTTTACGATAAATTGCTGCACGAACTGCCATTATTCTGCCTCCTCGGTATCACTGTTCTTTTTCATCATAACAGATGGACCTGTTGCCAATTCTTCAACACGAACGTTCAAGAAACGGATAACGTCTTCGTCGATACGGCTGCGACGTTCCAATTCAGTCACCTGGTTGCCTGGCAATTCAATGTTTAACAAAACATAGTGTGCCTTGCGATTTTTACGAATGACATATGCCAAATTTTTCAATCCCCAAAACTCTGTGGATTTAACATCGCCACCCAATTCTTTGATAATTTCAGTAAATTTAGCCGCTTTTTCTTTAACCTGCGACTCGGTCAAGTCCTGGCGGAAAACCAAGACACTTTCATAGTAAGCCATTTTATTTCCTTTGGTCTTAATACGTTATTATATCGGCCGATTGCACCATTACAATCAGCAGGAACACCCCAATTATGAACATTTTTTTTCGAAAAATCAAGCAAAAAAACACCCCCAGACATTTGCCGGGGGCATTTAATTTATCCAAATACCAGTCTATTTACAATATGGATTGTCTTTCTTTCTGGATGGCAAAACAAACAATATCAGCAAGAATACAAACCAAACCGTATCTAAAATTCTGATAATTCTTAAATCTGGGACATATCCCCATGGTGCCAATCCGCCATACACACTGAACGCGATGCTGATTAACAACAACCAAGCTGTAAAGCCCGCATCATGCAATCTGCGTGCCATCAATGCATACCATGGAATAATCGTTATCAATCCAAAGACACCCAGACTCATCATCATAACATACCCTACAAACATACGTTCATATACATTCGTAGCCCCAAACACAAACAAAGATATAACCAAAATCAATCCCAATCCGCACAGCAACAAGAACAAAGCAGTCCACCAAAATTCTGCACGTGTGGCGATTCCACTGAATTGAAAATATTTTTTAAAAAAGTTCGCAACCGCGCAACCAAACGAAACCATTTTTTCTTTTTCGACGGCACGACTTGTTGCAACTTTCTTGGCTGGTTTTACATTAGTTTTTTTGATGGGCATATTTATCTCCTTTCGACAGATAATTTTACTATTTTTAGAAACTCAAAACAAGGGTTTTATTTTCTGTGGTAAAATTGTTGACACAGGTTCACAAATTTTACTAACATTTTAATGATAGTAACAGGGGAGATTCTATGACAGGCCAGTTTCACAGAACACTGAACATTATGGCATTATTCACAACGGCATTGTTTGTCGTGCTGTCTCTGTATCATTTTCAATTTTTACAACTGGCATCAACGAACTTTGTAATAAACGGAACAATTATCGGAACAACATTGTTTGGTATTGGATTATGCTTTTTCGAAATGTTTCGCCTGCTGCCTGAATATCATTGGTTATCAGATTACATACATGGTCGTCGCAACGGCAAATTGCCACCACGCATTTTAAAACCTGTTGCTTTGATTTTGCAAAAACGTCCATGCCGTATTTATGCAGATACATTAACTGGAATGATGGAAATGGTGGCAACACGTTTTGATGATGCACGTGAATCGATTCGTTATATAACCAGTACACTTATCTTGATGGGATTGTTGGGGACATTTTGGGGTTTGATAACAACACTTGGTGGATTCAGCGAATTAATTTCTGGATTAAACATAAATGATGCAAATGTTATGTCATTTATGCAATCTGGATTGTCCGCACCATTATCCGGCATGGCAACCGCATTTACCAGTTCACTGCTGGGTCTGGGTGGCAGTTTGTTTATCGGATTTTTATCTCATATGGTTGGACGCGCACATAATGCAATATATACAGAACTGGGTGATTATATGGCGGCACATACACACAATGTTGATTGTGAAACAACCGCTGAAATATTACCGAACATAGATTTAAACACACAAAAAATAACCGCGGCTGTTAACGACATTAAAAGAAACACCGCCAAAAGAATATAACATTAAATCAACGAGGGAGGGATTTTATGTTAAGTATGCGTTATAAAGAAAAATCAAATTCATGGCCAGGATTTGTAGATTTGTTTTCAAATCTGGTTATCATTTTGATTTTCTTGTTGATTGTTTTCTTGTTTTTATGGACGACAACATCTGTATTTAATAAAAACAGCGGTCTGCGTACCGTAAATCAATTGCGTCAGGAAAATGCCGAACAGGCGGCATTGATTAAACAAATGGAAAACGAAGAGCGCGAGGCGAAAAATCTATTATTACAAGCGCGCGACGAATTGAATTCCAGCGAATCAACCGTTGCTGATTTAAGTAATGCGTATGAAATCAAATTACAAGAACTGGAAAAACAAACTGCCAGTTTGCAAACCCAGGTCCAAGAATTACAAGAAAATCGTAATTTGACAACTCAATACGAAACAAAAATTGCGGAATTGGAAAAACAGGTAAATCGCCAGAAAAATGAACGTGCAACATTGGTTCAACAAATTGGTGATTTGCAAAAGAAATTGGATGCCCAGGCCGACATGCAACTAGAGGTATCAACCGCAGAAATGGAAAAATTACAATATGAATTAGAAACCGCCAAGGCTGAATCTGCGGCTGCTCAGGCTGAATATATCAAAATGTCCAATGAATTAAACAAGGCATTAGCGGACAAGGTTGCCGAATTAAATGAAATGGCAAAATACCAATCTGAATTTTATCGCGCAATCAAAGAGGCACTGGGCAATCGAACGATTATGCGTCCCGATGGCGACAGATTCATAATTTCCAGCGACATTTTATTTCCATCTGGCAAATATACATTATCGGCTGATGGAAAAAAGCAGTTGGCTTTGATTGCAAATGTTATCAAAGATTTCGAATCAAAAATCGATCCGTCTGTAAAATGGATAATTCGTGTTGACGGTCACACCGACAACAAACCTGTATTAGCGGGAACAAAATCCTATCGCAACAATATGCAATTATCAATGTTGCGTGCAACTGCGGTGGTTGATGAACTTGCTAAAAACGGTGTTTCAAAACGTAGATTAGTCCCCAGCGGATTTGGCGATTTGCACCCTGTTGAATTAGGAAACAGCAAATCTGCATTACAAAAGAACCGCAGAATAGAATTGCAATTAACAAACAGATAAAAAAACACCGCCATTTTGGCGGTGTTTTTTTATGGGTAAAATTGTTATTACATTGTTGTAATATAATCAACCTCTATGACATCAACTTCGCCGTCATCACCTTTATCGACCTCGCCTTTTATTTTCATTTTTGTCTCGGGCACAATAATCATTTCACCCAAAACAATCGGTTCAATTTCAACGGTGATGGTTCCTGTATTATCTTGGAACACATACATTTTATCACCCAAATCTTCGATAATATAACCTGTCATAACAACATTTTGATTATCTTTCATCATTGGGATTTATTCCACAGTTACGATTGTATCAACCACAGGTTCAACCATCGTTGTAATTGTTGCAGCTGGCATATTATTTCCAGCCATAGCCGCCCCAGATGCAAAAACAGACACCAAGGCCACAGAACATATTTTTTTCATATTTTCTCTCCATTTGTTTATGTTTGACACGATATAAATTATACCGTTTATGCCGTCACAAACATATAGGATTGATTTTCAACTGATAATTAAAAAAGCCCAAACGGGCTTTTTTATTTTTTCATATGCACATCGATTTGTGGGAATGGGAAATTAATCTTTTTACGTGGCAATTCTTTATACAATGCCTCGCGCACATCCCCCATTGTTGCATAAATATCTGCAAACTTGGTCCAATAACGCACCGTCAAAACAACCGCACTATCGCCCAAATCACTAACAAATATTTCAGGATCCGGTGTTTTTAAAATACGTTTATCTTTATTCAACACATCCAAAATAACCTTGCGAGCAACACCCACACTATCGCCATAAGAAATTCCAACAGTAATTTCAGCACGACGATTACCACGGTCAGATAAATTTATAATCTCACCATTTGCCAATGGGCCATTTGGAATAAAGACAACCTGGTTATCAAACGTATGCAATTCAGTTGTAAAAATCATAATTTTTTTTACGGTTCCCATACGTCCCGATGCAGTTTGAATTACATCCCCAACCTTGAACGGTTTTAAAAACAGAATAATAATTCCACCGGCAAAGTTTTGAAAAGTCCCCGACAATGCCATACCAACTGCCAAAGCACCTGCACCCAAAACCGCGACAATGGATGTCATTTGCACACCAACAGTTGTCAGCACAATAACTATTACAAAGATACGTAATAAAATATTTACAAAAGACGAAGTAAACGAAATCAATGATGGTTCCAGTTTACGTTTTTCCATTGCAAATTTAATTGAACGAGTTATGCGTTTGGCAATCCACATTCCTGCCCATAAAATCGCAATTGCCGCAATTATTTTCATACAGAAATCGACCGCACCACCCAACAAACTTTGGATTAAATCATGCCATTGTTCTGCTGTTTTTGGTGGTGTTGTAACCAATTCGTGTTGAACTTCTGCTGCATGTTGCAATTTATTTTGCAAATCAGCCACAACAACTTCGTTCACATTATCCATTTTTCAAACCTTACTCTTTACATCTGGATATCTTCACACTTTTCAACAGGGGCAGATTCAGAACAAGTGGTTTCATCTTTGTGACCAATGCCTAAAAATCCTCTCTTGTATGTATTTTTACAATTCTTTGTAACCGTAGAGGTACAGAAATGACATATACGTGTATCACGATTAAACGTAGACCACATCTCGCGTGAACCTCCAGGTAAATTAATCTTGTGTTTCTGACCTGCTCCGGACAATATAGAAAGTCCTGTTGCGATACCACCTGTGGCTAATATATCAACTGCACTAGTTGCAATTCCCAAGTGTTCACCACCAGATTCTGTTGATGCCGCAGCACTGGTTGCAGAAGAACCATGACCACCCTGGGCCAACACATCATTAGATAACCCAGCACCAACATCATAACTGATTGCATATGCTGGTGTTAAACTTGCAGATGTATCACTTGTTCCACCCGCTGGTGCGCCACCTGTTAATGGCATCATTTGACACATATATTGTGCAATATCTATTGATGCATCCTTGGAAGCCTTGGTAACTTCTTCATTAAACTTTTTATTATAATTATCTTGGGCTTTACGCAATGCAGCCACAGCAATTGTTGTTCTGACATTGTTTAACAGATTCGGGAAACGCGCCTTGGTATGATCATCTTTTTTACCAGTGATTTGTTCCAAATTACGTCCTGTTATACAATATTGAATCTTTTGATCAGATTCAATCAAATCGATTGTACGATTGATTGTACCTGCAATATTATTCAATTCTGCTTCAATAGTAGAAACAATTGCATCTTTATCAGCCACACCTGAATTCTTTGCATTTACATTTTCGATATAATCCACAACACCAACCTCACCTGGTTTTAATACAGATTTACCATCTTTTACAGTTCCAGATGCATCACCAACCTTGATAGAACCAAACGATATCATACCAGTTACACGATATATACCTTTCTGTTTCTGTGATTGCAATGAACCAGTTCCCATAGTGTCATCGGATGCAAACTTATTACAATCTGTTGTTGAACCACAAACCTCGGTCATTTTTTCTTCGACCAAGTTTTGACAGATCTCTAACGCAGAATTATCTATGTTCAAATACAATCCCATCAACATAGAATCCAAATCGGACATAGAAAAGTTTGGATTTGCCTTTTTACATACAACCAATTTATCAATTGGACACATTTCATGTATGTATGCATAATCCATTCCTAAACATTTCGAGAAATCCGCACCACAACGCGTATCGTCTGTAAAGCAATCTTTAACTTCTTGGGTACATACATCAACACGCAAAGCTGCCAATTTATCTTTCACATAATCCCAAATTTGTGGTTCCATACGTTCACAAGGATCAATTTCAACCTTACAAAAACTGCGTGCCATATCGGGACGTGCCAAACATGCATCCATTGTTTCCTTACCCTTGCCTACGATATCATCTTTACATGCTTTTTGAATACAGTTAGAAATATCAGTCAAACAAGATTGACGTTTTTGTGATTCAACTTTACTTTCGGCCAATCTAATTGTTGGTGCGGCTTCGCGCAAAAAATCATTCCAAACATATTCACGCACCTTGACACATTGATCCAAAACACGTTCACAAATATAACGTTTTGAATCTAAAATTTCCATTGTTGATGCTGTAATATCATATGTATCAATAGTTTGAACTTTTGTACCGGCGGTACTTTTTGTTTCATTATTTTGCATATTTTCACCAGCAACCGTGAACACACAATTTTCCCAATTTGAACCACATGCATCTGCACTCTGCATACATTTTTTATATTCAACCATACATTCGCCACGATCATACTTGTTCGATGTTTCCAAAGATTCTTTCAACGCAGAACGTACCGCAGCATTAGCCGAAGACATTTCATTTTTCGCCTCGGCCTCTTTCTTTTCCAATAAATTTGCAAAACCCTTACAATCAGAAACAATTTGACGAGAATACATTTGCTTTAATAATGGAATATCTTTTTTACATGTATCTTCGTCCATTTGTGCACGACATAATTCATCTGCGGCTTTGAACAATTCATCACCAGTTTTATCTGCGATTGAGTCCATGTCTTCTTCATCTTCTTCCGACTCGTCATCCCACAAAGATGTCAAAGATTTCTTTGAATCGCCCTTACCTGATTTACTTGATACTACCTCACCAGTTTTTTTATCATACTCGCGTGTTCCATTAAAGATAATATCAGCATTCGCACCCGCCTGAACACGTTCAACTTCCTCGGTTTTAATACGATCCGCCTCGGATAAAGTATCTTTAATTTTATTTAAACGTTTTTCATACTCTGCATTTTTATCACTGCATGCACAAGAGCCACCACTTTCATTATCCACAATACAAAATTGATCCATACATCCATAATATGCATCATAGCATTCTTGGTTATACAACCCAGATGCCGCGGTTTTTGCACGAACATTTGTCCCCATCTGAATAGCAGATTGCTTTTTTGAACTGGATGCAGAATATGCTGGTACCACAACCGACAATACAGCAACAACCAATCCAATATTCAACAATTTTTTTCTCATGCTCTCTCTCCTTAAAGTATGATTTTTAATTTAAACCATTTAACAAATCTTCACTGATGCCAGACACATTGATATCCTCGCAAGATTCCAATTCCTGACAAAATTCTTCCTCGCCACCGGACATTGCGCCCAACACACCGGCACCGACCGCACCAACCAATCCACCAATCGCAGTTCCCCAACCCGGACTTATCATTGTTCCAGCCGATGCACCAGCCGATAAACCACCCGCCGCAGCCTTTAATGCAGATGTAGATTTCTTTTCACCACCTTTTTCACAAACACGTTGCATACGGCACACATGACAATTCTGCAATTTTTCTTCGTATGTCACACTGCGGATATATGCATAACTGCCTTCTTTTTCTTCGTCT
This sequence comes from uncultured Alphaproteobacteria bacterium, assembly GCA_946188105.1. Taxonomy (GTDB): domain Bacteria; phylum Pseudomonadota; class Alphaproteobacteria; order Rs-D84; family Rs-D84; genus Enterousia. The sequence continues at coordinate 157,268 of CAMHTQ010000001.1, forward strand.
GGTTTTTCTTCTTTAAATTTCTTCATACAATATTTACGATTTCTGTCGCTTTCTTCTTTAATCTTTAAATCGTTCATCATAGATGCCAATTCTCTTTCTGCTCTGTTCTTGGCACTTTGATAAGCAATCATCTTGGCTGTAACATTGATATTTTGTTTTACACTGTTACGTCCCTGAACCTTGGTTTTACTTTTACCATAAACGTCTTGGCATGCAGACAAAGTCAAATCTTTATCAAATTCTTCAAAGAATTTATCAACTGCTGCTTTGGACAATGCCTCGGTTTCATTCAATAATTTTTTACCATCTGGTCCGCTTAAATCAACCCACTTACTGACACCTGGCAACATATCAGACACTGTTAAACATGTCATATCCGTACCACAAACCGCGGTCAATTTTTCCGAGAATTGATTTATACAACCCGTCAACATCTGATAATCCATATGTAACATTGCAGAATTCACGATAACATCGTATTGAACCGCATTTTTGCATGATGGGAACATACTTTGTGGACACAAACCATATGCAATTTCATTTGCACTTTTACCCACACACTCTGGTTTTGTAAAGTCAGTTCCACATTTATCTTTCAAACATGCATCGACATCATTTTCACAGAATTTTGTCTGCAAATATCCCAACTTGTCATTGATAACACTTTGCAATCCTGGAATTTTTTCATTGCATTCTGTAATGATTGGGCAAATTCCAGCCGCCACATTAACATCTGTCAAACATGCACTTTGTGTAGCAGTTGAACACCCTTCTTCCAAACAATCTTGGATTTTTGCCAAACATGTTGCACGTTCATTTTTATCAGCATATTTTGCGGCATCCTTTAATATAGCAACCGATTCATCCTTCCAATCTTTTAACACATCTGTCTTAACAGCCATACACTGATCCAACACATCTTCACACGCATTTGCACGACGTGATAACAAACCTTCATCCAAACAGTTTTCAAAATTCACACCGCAACCACCCTTGTCAGCAATACAAGAACGATACACCAATAAACATTCACCACGATTGTATTTATTAGTATTACCCAAATTTTCTAAACGTGCCTTGCGGACAGCAGATTCGGCTGTTTTCTTATTCATCTCTGCATCGCGTTTTTGATCAGCCAAATATGTTCCAAATGATTTGCAATCCGCAGTAATCATACGGTCATATAATTTTTCTTCGGCCTTGGCTTTGGCACCACAACGTTTCAATTCTTCTTTACAAGAATCAGATGCCATTTTGTACAAACTCTGACCTATATCAAAATCATCACCAACATCACCATCTTCGTCTTCCTCAGTCCCACTATTCAACCAACTAGAAAAATCAATTCCTGACTTACTATTTTTTGCCGCCGCAGATTCACCAAACACCAATCTGGCCTTGGCACCCAACTTTTCACGTTCAACCCCAGTTGTGTACAAATCATCTGCCTCGGATTGAATTTTTTGAATCTGTTGAATCAATTTTTTAGATTTTTCAATATTATCAGAACACGCACATCTGCCACCCTCGGTTTCATCCAACAGACAGAAATCATCCATACATTGACGATACACTTCACGACAATCTTCTTGGCTTACTGTTTCAGGTTCCGTTTTCTTAGTCGATGCTTGTTCAGATGATTTCATTGCTCGAGCAATAGCACCCTCTTCTTCCACATCTAAATCTTGAACTAAATCTTCTACATCTTCATATCCTGCATCGTCGTATTCTTCGGGTTCTTCTTCATATTTCTCAGACTCTTCTTGAACAGCAACAGTTGCCCCTGCCCTTTGTTCCACCACCGGTTTTTTCGCAGCCGTTGTTTTTTGTGTACTGGTCGGATTAGCACGAACACTGGCCCCAGCCGGACGCATAACCATGCCGACTCTGGCATTATTCGCCCCCCACACAGCAAATGGCAACAAACACAAAATCAGCGCGAAACTTTTAATTTTCATATCTCTCTCCACATACTATAATCACATATAATTTTATCAAAAAATAGACCACTTATCAAGAACTAATAAAAAAAATCTTGATATTTTTACCCACTGGATATATGATAAAAACCAAATAAATACAAAAGGATTTAATTTATGGCAAAAGATGACGTTATCGTTTTCAGTGGTCTGGTTACCGACAAATTACCAAACACCATGTTTCGTGTAAAGTTGGACAACGGTCATGAAATTTTGGCAACTGTATGTGGAAAAATGCGCAAGGCACGTATTTGGGTCAATGTTGGCAAACGTGTTCGCGTTGAAATGACCCCATATGATCTGGACAAGGGGCGTATCACATTTGTTGAAAAAAATCCTGCCCCAGGCGATAATCCAAACGCATAAAAATTTTTATAAAAAATGCACCAAACGGTGCATTTTTTTATTGCCCAAAAAAAAGTTTTTTTGGTAGTATTTGAATAAGTATGAGGAAGAAACTTTTTTTATCTTTATTTTTGGCCTTTTCTATAGCGATTGGCTGTGCCGATGGTGCTGTTCGTTCGGCATCCAGTCCGTCTCGTACACAACAAACGACAAAAACCTCTGCAACATCTCCTCGTTCTGTGACAACGCCTGCGCGTAAACAACAAACGACAAAGTCAACTACGCGTTCCACAACAAAAAGTGTTCAAAAATCAAACGTACGTTCCGCTATACCCCAGGCATCCGCAACCACACAACAATCGCGTCAGGTTAAATCTGCACGTTCTGCGATTCAGCAGAAAAACACAAAACGTATTGTTGGACGTGCTGCAACAACCACATCATCGGACATGACATTGGCATTTGGTGCTGATTATGATAAATGCCACGATGCATATTTCACATGTATGGATCAATTTTGTGCCAGCATTGACGACACATATCGTCGTTGCATCTGTTCATCCAGATTAAGCGAGATAAAACAAAAACAGTCTGCTATTGCACAAAGTTCGGATTCACTTGCCGCATTCCAAGATTTAAATATGGAGGTTATAAAAAAATCTGCGGCCGAGGTCCAGGCAATGACATCCGCAACGGCTGGCGAACAAATCGCCACATCTGCCAAGGACACATCCAACTCTGCAAAACAACTTACTGCTATTGGCGATGTATTATCCCAGGCAAAAAGCAAGGCATTATCAACCGGCGGAACATTGGATGCGGGTGGCAACATAAAATCCATTTGGTCAACAACCGACATTGCAAACGGGGCAAATATTGCGAATTTAACTGGTGAATCTTTATACAACGCGGTCAACGCACAATGTTCCGAAATGGTCGCGGACCAATGTCCAGAATCAACATTAAACATTGTTATTTCTGCATATGGAATGTATATCGAAAACGATTGTGCAACATTGGCAAACAATTTAACAAAACAAAAAAATGCTGCTAATTCTGCAATTCGTGAAACTGGGCATCAAATGAATGTTGCTCGTCTTGAAAATTATGATGCACACAATTCTTTACCAATTAACGATTGTATCAGCAATATCCGCCAAGACATAACCGCACCAACTGCATGCGGAACTGATTTCGTTCATTGTCTAGATCACAGCGGATTGTATTTAAACATCGATACGGGCGAACCAATTTACAGCAAAAACTTTTATAATCTGGAAAACCAGATTTCATTATCTGGCAATATTTTGAACAACCAGAAAAACAATTCGATAATAACTTATCTGAATACCAAGAAAAAATTTGCCGCTGGCACTTTGGATAAATGTCGTGATTTATCCAGCGACATCTGGGATGAATTTATGCGTCAAAGCATTATTGAAATTTATCAAAAACAACAGGAAAAAATCAGAAAGGTAAAAACCGAATGTTTGAATGCTGTTAATCAATGTTATGATTCCAGAAGTACACAATTAAAAGATTTTAGTAGTGTTACCGATAAAACTCTGTTGGGATTAAACCAAGAAACCGTCGAGGCATTATGTAAAGAAAAACTGGATACATGCAGCAACCTGTACGGCGGAGGTCCTGATGGTTTGGAAATTTTGGTGGACACAATGCACGACATCACAGACCAACGAATTGTTGCAGAATGTCAAAACTTTTTAACTGACTTTGGAAATAATTTATGTGCGGTTCAAACATCTGACACATTGCACTCGTACCCATACGCATGTCGTGTTTATGCACCGGGCGACCAACAATATGCAACAAATTCCGCATGCAACGACGCATCTGCAAACATTCCTGCATGTGGCGACGATTATGTAAACAGTTTGTATCACCAATTTGTAAAATATGCATTACAGGTTTGTATACGACCATCAGAATACGAAACATTAAAACAAGAAATTCCAACATTGGTTTTACAAGACGTCAATATTGTTATGAATAAAATGCGTATCTCTATGGGAAACGAATTATCCAAAGAATGTGAACGTCTGGGTGGAATTTGGGTGACAACCCCATATAACGAATCAGATTCAACCATACAATTACAAGATCAGTTTTATACCGAAACCGGTTCAAATAAAAAATGGGGATATTGTAAAACACAGCCAACCGCCGTGGAAACATATTTGGTAACATTAAATTACGGCACGACTACTATCACAACCACCCTTGGAACTGGTGAAAATCAAACAACCGATGATAACACATATACCATAAACGTTCAATATGGTGCAGAAATGCCAACGGTCCAGATACCAAAATATCAAAACACAGACGACACATTTGCGACATTTGGCGGATATTTTTCAGAACCCAATGGTGGTGGCACACAATACTATGATGAAAACGGTGTGTCAAAGCATAACTGGAACGTGGCATCAAATGCAACATTATACGCGAAATGGGTTAAAACATATACAATTACATTGAATAGCGAATATAAAGAAAACGATACTACAATTTGCTCTGGTAATACTCAACAAATAACCGTTACCGCTGATAACGAAATGCCAACTTTATCAGAAGGAGTTCCTGCTGAGTGCGAATATATAGATACAGCTAATAACAATCGCAACACCAAATACGCATTTACTGGATATTATTATGAACCCAGCAATACTAAATATTATAATGCCGATGGCACTTCCGCACACGTATACGATTTAGATCAAAGCGATGTTACATTACAAGCACAATTTGTTGAAAAGGTACCAATAACCCTTGAATGTAACCATAATTGTTGCTCACCATCAAGCCCAAATGTCGTATACGCAACCCCTGGTCAGCCAATGCCTGCTATCTCAAAACCAAGTATTAATTTTGGACCTGGCAACGGTTGTCAAACAGCTAACGATTTCTATGTTTTCCAAGGATATTTCACGGCACAATCTGGTGGCATACAATATTATAATGCTCGTGGAAAATCGGTTCACACATATGGCACCGGTCAAGAGGCCACAACATTATATGCCCAATGGATAATGGGTTCCACGGGAGGAAGTGTAACACCAAACAATCCTTATATTAATGGCGAGAATGAGGGTGAAAATGAATCCATGACAGGTTCTAATGGTGGTGGTGGTAACAGTGGCTTTATAATGGAATAAAAAACTGGCGATGCCAGTTTTTTATTTTCAATCACTTTATAATTTTAAGCTGCTTTTTTAGATTCTGCAAAAATTTCCATTGGTTGTTTTTTGCCCAACACAACGTCTTTATCTATAACAATTTCTTTTAAATCTTGTCTGGATGGTGCATCAAACATTGGTTGCAACAACATCTTTTCCAAAATACTGCGTAATCCACGTGCACCAGTTTTGCGGGCAACAGCCAATTTTGCAATCTCGGTCAATCCGTCTGGTTTTATCGTTAATTTAACACCATCCAAATCTAACATTGCCATATACTGTTTTACAATCGCATTTTTTGGTTCTGTTAAAATTTTAACCAATGCAGATTCATCCAATTCTTGCAAAGTTGTAATAATTGGCAAACGACCAACTAATTCTGGGATGATACCAAACTTAACCAAATCCTCGGGTTGAACATCCGCCAAATGATTTTTTTCTTCGCGATCTTTTTTCGAAGATACATCCGCACCAAATCCAATACCGGCACGCACACTTTTACGATTACCAATAATTTTATTCAAACCGTCAAATGCACCGCCACAGATAAATAAAATCTTTGATGTATCTAATTGCACAGTTGCCTCGCCAGGATGTTTACGACCTGCACCACCGGCTGGAACATTTGCAACGGTTCCCTCAATCAACTTTAACAATGCCTGTTGAACACCCTCACCCGACACATCACGTGTAAGTGATGGATTTTCAGATTTACGTGCAATTTTATCAATTTCATCGATATAGATAATTCCACGGCTTGCACGTTCCACATCAAAATTCGCATTTTGTAATAAACGTGTTAAAACACTTTCCACATCATCACCAACATAACCAGCCTCGGTCAATGTAGTGGCATCCGCAATAGCAAAAGGCACATCTAAAATTCTGGCCAATGTTTGCGCGAACAATGTTTTACCCGTTCCCGTAGAACCAATCAACAACACATTTGATTTTTGAATTTCTACATCAACAGATGTTGCAACTGTATGACGTTTGTAATGATTATACACCGCAACAGACAATGCACGTTTTGCATCATCTTGGCCAATAATATATTCATTTAAAAAGTCATAAATTTGATGAGGTGTTGGTAACTTGGCCGTACCATTTTTAACAACATCAGCTTTCAAATCATCAGCCATAATATCATTGCACAAAGCAATACATTCATCGCAAATACAAACATTGCGACCACTGACTAACTTTTTCACCTCGTAAACCGCTTTGCCACAGAAACTGCAAAACTGGTTATTTTTTTTATTTTCTTCCGATGATGTTATTTTATCGTTACTCATAACTCTGCCTCTGGAATATCAATTTATTTGCGAACCAATATACCGTCAATCAAACCGAAATCTTTGGCTTGTTCTGGATCCATCCAATTGTTACGATCCATCGCAGTCAATAATTCTTTTTCCTTACGTCCAGTAAACTCTGCCATTTGTTTAACCAAAGTTTTCTTGACGCGTTGCATTTGATTCATTTCAATTTCCATATCGGTTGCCTGGCCTTGCATACCACCTAATGGTTGATGAATCATAATTTCAGTATTTGGCAAAGCAAAACGTTTACCCTTTTCCCCTGCTGCCAATAGTACAGATCCCATTGATGCAACCAATCCCATACCAATTGTAGTAACCGGAGATTTAATATATTGCATAGTATCCATAATTGCCCATCCGGCACTGATTTCACCCCCAGGACTGTTGATGTATAAAGAAATATCAGCATTTGGATTTTCAGATTCCAAGAACAACAACTGGGCAACAACGGTGCTTGCCATTCTGGATTCAATTTCACCATTTATCATAATAATCCTGTCCCGTAACAAACGAGAATAAATATCAAAGGAACGTTCACCACGTGGTGATTCCTCTATAACCATAGGTATCAAAGACATATTACCACCTTTTCAAAATACTTGTTTTTCTATAATTATAGCACAAAAAAAAGCAGTTCGCAAATTTTCCGCCACTTTTTTAATATAGTCTAGATAGCCAAAACTTCAATAGCCGGCAAGGTGCCTTTTTCAATAAATTCCAAAAATGCACCGCCCCCCGTAGAAACATATGTCATATCATCACGAACACCAATTGCATCAATCGCTGCAACTGTTTCACCACCACCAATAACACTAGTCAATTTGCCAGCAACCGTTCTGGTGGCAATTTCACGTGCAATTTTAAAGCTGGATTCCCCCCAGACATCGCCCCATTCTGCCATACCAAATGTTCCATTCCAAACGACCGTCACTGCCTTGTCAATTTCGGCAATATTGCGTTCTGCGGTTTTTGGACCATCGTCAATAATCACATCCGAATCTGCGATTTCATCAATAGATTTGTTTGCGCGTTGTGCCGTTTGTTTAAATTCTGGACCAACACCTTTATCCAGTGGCATCAACAGTTCACAATTATTGTCATGTGCAAATTTCATTATATCACGTGCAGTATCTGCCATATCTGGTTCATACAACGAATTTCCAGGGTTTGCACCACACGCATAATTAAATGTCGTCCCCAGCGCACCACCAACAATAACCGTATCCGCCAATTTACATAAAGTTTTCAACACACCGATTTTGCCAGATACCTTTGCTCCACCAACAATCGCCAAGAAAGGATGTTTTGGATTTTCTAAAACACGTGAAATATTTTCAACCTCATGCACCAACAATTCGCCCGCATATGACGGCAAAAATTCAGTAACCCCAACCAATGATGCCGCCGCCCTGTGCGATACAGCAAACGCATCATTTACGAACAAATCGAAACCTGTTGCTAATTTTTTTGCAAATTCCAAATTATTTTCTTCTTCCCCAGAATAGAACCGAACATTTTCCATCAACACAATGTCACCGTCCTGCATACCTGCCAAGAAATCACGTTTCAGGCAATCATCAACAAATGGAACTTTCATATAATCTGCAACTGGACGCAGAGATAATTCTGGATTCGCCATACCTTTTGGTCGTCCCAAATGCGCACACAAAACAACACGCGCGCCATGTTCGCGCAATTTATTTATGGTTGGCATCGTCTGTTCAATACGGAAAGTATCCAAAATTTTTCCATTTTCAATTTGCACATTAAAATCTACCCGCAACAAAACATATTTACCGCGAACAGAATTATAATCAACACTACGCAATTTCATTTTTCCTTTCCTTTTTTAACCAATATTATTTTTTACGACCAAATGCACGTTCACGTGCCGCGTTTCGCAATACCTCGGCCTTATTAAATTCCCGCAAAGCAATATGATAATCTTTATTTGCATCAACATATTCTTGATGCGCATGATGATATCGGCACGCAGTTTTTTCACATGGCTTGTCTTTGGAAAAATTTGGACACACGAAATTTTGTGCGCATTCTATACCAACCAAAATCCCCAATTTATATCTTTCACCACTAAACTTGTCCACCAAACAAGGAAAATCATTTGTCCCAAACGCATCCGAATTGTTTTCTATGGGTAATTGTTGCGATAAAGGATATTCATAGGTAATCGCACGCACAGCACGCGCCCAAGCCAAAAACATCTCGAAAGCATGCACACGCTTCAACCTGTAATCATCATTCAAGCGATTGTATTCCTTTATCTGTTTAAATTTTGTTTTCAAATTGAACATATTATATTCCTTGTTCCAAAATCTTTTTCACTGGGCCAAAGGTCTTTCTATAATGTTCATTTATACCATATTTTTGTATGGCTTGCAAGTGTTCGGCTGTTGGATAACCGGCATTTTTTTCCCAATTATATTGAGGATATTGTAATGCCAATTCGTGCATCAATCGATCCCGCGTCACCTTGGCAACAATGGACGCCGCCGCAATAGACAATGATTTCGCATCACCTTTGACAACCGCCCGACCTATCAGGTTTTTTGGAACCCGATTACCGTCAATCAGGCAAAAATTTGGTTGCAATGCTAATCCATCAACCGCCCTTTCCATTGCACGCATTGATGCCCACAGTATATTTAATTCGTCTATTTCCGCAGGACTGCACATTCCCACAGCCCAAATTGTGTTTGCCGTAATCCAATCATATGCGGCATCCCGCTGTGCCGCCGTCATTTGTTTAGAATCACGTATAACTACCGGAATTTCAATATTTTTATCTGGGAAAATCACCGCTGCCGCAACAACCGGTCCACACAATGGCCCACGACCCGCCTCGTCCACACCAGCGACGATACCCCCACTTTCATATTCATAATCAAAAGTCGGATTTGTTTTCATTAAAATTATCATAGCATTTTTCTAGTAAAATCAAAATGTTTTATGCTTGACAAACCAAAATAATGTGCGATGATAAAATCACTATGAATACAGAAGACGAAAAAGTTATAACCAATTTATATTTGTGGGCATACATTTTGGTCAACGGCATGTGTGCAGGAAATTTAATTAGCAATATTCATTCTGCATGTGACGGACAAAATGCCACAAATGGAATAATTGTATCTGGCGCACTGACCGCTTTGACCGCAATGCGCGCAATTCATTATTACAAAAAACAACAGAATTTAAATCAAAAATAAGGAATTAACATGCCAGAAACCGCTTATGTTCAACAAGCCATTTCGACAACATTAAAACCAAAAAAACAGGTGGATTGTACAACACGCGCATCCAATACGTTTGTGATTCAAATGCAAAAACAAATGCAAGAACACATATACAATTACACACGCAGTAACCTAGGGTTTTAAAATAAATGTATGTAAATAATTTACCTTTTACTGAAACATTGCACCAGGCACAAACAGACCTGTACGATATCAACACATTGTTGTTGGAACCAATGAAGAAACAAGAAAAAATTTCCAAACGCAAAAAAATTATGTGGGGATTGATATCTGGCACAGAACATTCAATTGGAATTACATTTGGTGTATTGGCGGCAATGGATATTTATGACCAAAGATATATTCCGGCTTTGTTGTATGTTGGATTGATGGCGATTGCTGCAACCGTTGGTTTTGATTCTGGCAATATATCCAACGAACACAATCATCACGCACGTCAAGCACGCAATACCATTAAAAAGGTTGAAAACATAGTCAGTGCATCATTACCTGAACAATTGCACGAAATTGCTGAAACAATCCGTAATAATAAAAAACAAAGATAATTAATTAAATCGCCAAACGATTTTCTATTTGCTGTTGCACATATTCATCTTCACTGTTATACAGTGGCCATTGACCATTTGCCAATTCTTGCATAGATGTCAATGGCTGATTCAAACGGGCGCGATACAACCACAAATTTGAAAGCACACGTTTAATATAACCACGTGTTTCATACGCAGGAAAACTTTCTATGTACAACAATGGATCATATGTATTAAACGATTTTTCAAATTTAACCACATTACCAATTCCAGCATTATATGCCGCCAACATTTTTATAATACTATTATCAATAACCGGTTGAGCCAACAAATCCACAATGTATTGTTGTCCTAAAAACATATTATGCTCCGGATTAGACATATCCATATCAGACCATTTCACCTTGTTTTTATGTGCAACCAATTTCGCAGTTCCCGGCATCAACTGCATAACACCATTTGCCCCCACCCCAGATTTTGCAGTTGTTCTGAAACCACTTTCTTGTTTTGTAATTGCGAACAATAATGCCCTGTCAATTGACCAGCCGCCCATTGGTTCCCAATCTGGTAATGGATATTGTGCAGAATAAATAATATCATCATCAATTTCCAAAATTCCACGATCACGAACGACGCCTGAAACCTGGATAGCAACACGTGGCAACCCATATGCCGTTGCCACAGAATTTATCGCATGCAAAGTTTTGTCTGATGCACGTGATGTAATCATAGATTTCAAATATTGTTCCGCCCTTTGATTTTGTCCAACCTGCAACAAAGCCAGTGCAACCTTGCCTAACTTAGATTCTTGTAATGCTTCAATATCTTCATCTGTGCAATCTTGTTCAAAAAATTCGTACTCTGGTGTCCGTCCCAACATAGTGGCAGACAAAGCACCATAAAAAGCCATTGGATGTTCAGCACCAATTTCCCAATATTTTTTTGCGGCATCCATATCATCATTTGCATCCGCAGAACGTCCTGCCCAAAATGCCGCCTCAATCTTTCTGGCATCGTTGATTTGTTTCAATTCCAAAATCTTGCTGAAATATTTTTCACTGGCCACAAAATCACTTTCTTTATAGGACAATAATCCCATTGTCCACAAACCATATTCACTGTTTGCATCAGATGCGACACCACCCCATTTTTTTGCCAATCCTAATTCGCCATTAGTGTAATAAATATATGCCAAACGACCCGCCAAACGACCGTAATCAACCGATGTCAGTGCTTTTTTAAAGGCCTTGTCTTCTAAAATATTACGAGCCCGTTTTGTACTGCCACTGCGTATAGAACGTTTAAAGGATGTTATTTTTTTCTCGACCGATTTAGAATATGTTTTTGTTGTCCAAGTTTCACTTTGTGCGGTTTCACCCCTGGATTTTCCAGTTAACACAGAATACGTAACCGGCTTACGCACATTAACCTTTTTTATTTTTGCCAATTTCGCAACACGTTCAGCCCCCGGCATATCGTAATATTTTTCCATCCATTTTGATACCTCGACACCGCGTGTTCTGTATGTTTTAGAAAAAAATCTTTGATATAAAACCTCGTTCATCAAGATTTTATCAGCAATTTTTTCTTCTAATTTTTTGGCAGAATCTATTTTTTCTTTGCCTTGTAACATAAAAATCTGTTGATACACATCGGCATCGGCATCGGTCAAAACATCAATAACCGGCTTCGCATAAGCGACACTTACACAAAACAACGCAACAAAAAAAGAAATCAATTTTTTCATATCTTAAAACAACGATGTTTTTGGCAATTTACATACCACTGCATTATCATCGGCCTCAGGTATTTGATCGATAATCTTTTTAAAGTCAGATATTTTTGAAAACTTGCGATACACAGAAACAAAACGCACAAACGCAATCGGATCCAAATTTAACAAAGAATCAGAAACCATTTGTCCAACCGCGGCCGACGTTACCGTTTCATCAGCATTTTCTGTTTCCAATCTGCGATGTATAGATGTCACCAATTTTTCAATCTGTTCGTCCCCGACATCACGATTACGACAAGCCAATTTGATACTGCGTCTTAATTTTTCACGATCAAAAGGTTCCAGTTTTCCGCTGTTTTTGCGAACCATCAAATCACGCATCTGGACGCGTTCAACCGTTGTAAAACGTGCACCGCATTGATTACAAACACGGCGGCGACGAATTATCGCATCCTCGATATCGGGTCGTGAATCCAGCACACGACTGTCAGTAGAATTACAATATGGGCATCTCATTTCGCTTCTTTATCTTTCACCTAAATTTAGCAACGAAAATCGCAACTGTAAAGCAGAATTTTTTTAAATTCATTTTCAAAAAAATGCTTTTTTCAAAAAAATCAAGCGGTTTTATTATTTTTTTTCCAAATCCAGCCAAAAAAAACACTTCATTTTGTGGTATAATAGTCCACATAGGGCAAAAAAGAGAGAGATGAACAAATATTTGAACCAAATTTTATCTGGCGACTGCATAGATATTATGCGGAAATTACCAGATGCGTCTGTGGATGCTATATTTGCTGACTCTCCCTATAATTTACAATTGGGCGAAAAAACATTGTATCGCCCCGAAGATCAAACTGCGGCCCGTGCAGTTCGTGATGCATGGGATTCTTTCTCGTCTCCTGCCGAATATAATCAGTTTTGTCGTGATTGGTTATCTGAATGTAAACGCGTTTTAAAGCCAACCGGTTCCATGTGGGCAATTGGTTCATACCACAACATTTTCCAAATTGGCGCAATTATGCAAGAATTGGGCTTTTGGATTTTGAACGACATTGTATGGGTAAAAACAAATCCTATGCCAAACTTTCGCGGAACCAGATTTACAAACGCACATGAAACATTGATTTGGGCCACCCCGACCAAGACAGGAAAATATACCTTTAATTACGAAACAATGAAGAAATTAAATGGTGGCAAACAAATGCGTTCCGATTGGAATTTGGATATTTGCCTGGGTCACGAACGCATCAAAGGTGCGGACGGCAAAAGTTTGCACAACACACAAAAACCATTGGATTTATTAAGACGCGTAATATTATCATCAACAAAACCTGGCGACATTATTTTGGATCCATTTGTCGGTAGTGGCACAACCGCTGCGGCCGCCAAAGAATTGGGGCGTCAATTCATCGGTATTGATAAAGACGAAACATATGTTGCTGCGGCACGCAATCGTGTTGAAAATACTGTTGCCGTTGATTTATCTGATATCGAGGTTACCAAGCCAAAACGTGCCGAGGTTCGTGTTGCATTCCGCGAACTTATCGAGGCAGGCCTGCTCTATGTTGGTCAAACATTGGTCAGTCCACGTGGCGAACGCGTAATGATTACACACGATGGCCAACTGGTACATACCCTGTATGGCAAGGCATCAATTCATGTTATGGCGGCACGCATGCAACACAGTGTCAGTTTTAACGGCTGGGATTATTGGTCTGCTCAAAAACAAGACGGCACATTGGTTGCAATTGATGATCTGCGTAAATACATCCGTGATGTAAAATCTGGCATTAAAAAAGCCGCATAAAAAATCAATTTCTTTACTTTATTTAAATTTTCGATACTATAAAATTCAAAAGGACTTACATGAAAATATATTTCGATATGGATGGTGTTTTAGTAAACTTTGACACCAATGCTGCTGGTGGTGCAAATCTTAACCACCCAAGCGAAACATTATCACCAGAATTAAAAGCACTAAAAACACAATTCTGGCAAAAAATCGAACAAAATAAAAATTTCTGGCACGACATTCCGGTAATGCCACGCATAACAGAACTGTTATCAACCGCAAAACAATACAGCGAACTATTTGTTCTCAGCAAAACCCCAGGTGCACATCATTTTGTATCAGGACAAACTTATGTGGACTTTGTTGCAAACGAAAAACGTAATTGGATAGCAGAACATTTATCAGAATTTTTTGATGCAAACCATGTAATCATTTGTGACGGAGCCAAAGGTAAATTGATTCATCCAACCAAAGACGACATATTGGTTGATGACAGAAAAGAAAACATAGACGAATGGATATCCCAGGGTGGCACAGGTGTTTTATTCAAGAATGCAATCGATGCAAAAAATCTGCTAATCGAAACAATAAACCATAAATAAAAAAATGCCCACACGGGCATCTTTTTTTATCTTGGTTGTGGTGTGTGCAATTCGCAAACCGAATTGGTAAAGATTGGAAAAGAGATTTATGAATTTTGGTGTTCTATTTCGTATTTCAATGCAGACCCGATTGTTTTATCAAGATAGTAAGAACTTTGCTCGGTAGCAAACTTACGATATAATTCTTCATCAATATCTGAATTATTCAGATAATTATTTTCAACAAATTTCATAAGTTGAGTTCCAATCATACCATATTCTGCATTATAGTAATCTATTCTGTGTGCATCTTCATGTGCCAGTGTTTTCAAAAAGTTCCATAATTTAGAAAAATTTGATACGTTTCCTCGGAATAAAAATTCTTCGCGTTTATGGATATATCCGCCGCCTTGATTATCCCTTAAAACGTGAGGACCGTTTGGACTATCATCGTGTATAATCCTTCCTGTTGGTGTGCCTGTAATTTTTGCACTTTGATTTAAAATCATACGCGCCAAATCAACCTTTTCTGCATCAGATAAATTATCAAAATTTTGCGTCATCATTAAAATTTTAGGATTTTTTAATATAATCTTGGTGTACATTTCTATACGTTCGCCAAGCACAAAATCACCGTTTTTTAAATCAACATATTCGTCCATTTTTTTTAGATATTCTACAATTAAATCTATTTTTGATTTTTTATCATCAGGGTTTATAGCTTTTGATTTTATTTCAAATTCTTTTTCCAGTTTCGCAACTTGTGGATTAAATGTAGAATAATTTGCATGTGTTAAATCATCAACAGCCAGATATTTTTCATAAATCGCTACTAAATCAGGATGTTCTTTTTTTATCCGTGCATATTCTTCTGTTTTTTCTTTGTTAATAGAACGTATATCGTATTTTCCTAGTAATTTTCGCACTTCTGTTCTTAAAACATTGGATTGGGATAATAAATCATTTATTTCATCCCAAGTTTTCCAGTTTGCAACTGTTTTTTGCATGGTTTGCATATCACCATAAAACATATCTTTAAAATCTTGCCAAGTATGATTCCGATTTCCATATTTTTTATATGCCTCATACCAGATTTTATCTGATTCAGACATATGCTCAACATCCATAATATGATCCAATGTAGGTATCTGTTTAGTTACAGACTCACCAACAAGTGCATGAACTTTATCTATGGCTTTATTATAACTTTCTGTTTTCATACGAAACATTATACCACAAAAGTTCGAAAACACCAATTTTTTGAGATTTTTCTAAACCAAACTTTCGAACTCGGTGGAAACATTAGAAACCAAACAAAAAACCGCTCTGGAATGAACGGTTGCACATCTTGGTTGGGGCAGCTGGATTCGAACCAACACTAGCGGAGTCAGAGTCCGATGTTCTACCATTAAACTATGCCCCAATATGCGCCCTATTATAATTTATAATGCGCATTTTGCAAATATTTTTTTATTTTGTCGCGCTTTTATGATATAATTCCTGCAATTCATAGGAATTTTATTATGAAAGAAACCATTGCTTTTGTTTTTTTATCTATTTACACCATTCTGGAATTTGTGGCCTATATCCCACAGATTGTTAAGATACTAAAAACAAAACGCGCTGATGATTTAAGTTTAACCTCTTGGTTTGTATGGATTACCACCGATTTATCATATCTGGGGTATGTATTATTGGAAACACCACAAATCGGTGTCATATTTATTGCTGTATTGGATTTAATTTTTATTATAACTGTATTTCTGTTAACCGCATATTATCAAAAACATAATAAACGCAAAAAAACATGTCGTTAATGTAAATTCGGGCTGTTTTCATATTGTTTTTAAGCCTATTTCGTGATAACATATTGTTGTAAACATCAAAGGATAAAAAATGGAAATATTCTATACTATGGTCGGTTCATCTGTGTTGATGGGTATTGCTGCGATATTCTTTGCAGTATTATGTATCCATGCTTTGATTCACGGTGTATTGGGCGGCGCATCCACAATTCTCAGAATTTTATGCACATTATTATTCGCGGCTTTAGCATATTATTGCTATCGACATGCCATGGCAATACACAGACCAAATATCATCGACAGTTTCGTTTTTGATTCTTGGCATGAATTTAAAAATTTCTTATCGTTTTTGAAAACCAAGATTTAATTCTATGCCAATACCAATGGATGAAATCTTAAAGTTCCACGAATCCAGAACACAACGACATATTGCAGCTGTGAATTATTTTGCAGGACTGTTGGGCTATCATTTTCCAAAACATGATTATGATAAATTTATCAATCCTGTTATGATTGGATATGCATACTTCAATTATGCTCGCTATCACGATGGTTGTAAAATAACACAACAATACCGAGATGCATTTAACAAATCACATGATGAACATCATTCAACACAACCGCACCATTTAGAACATTACAAAGATGTCCAAGAAATCCCTAACGATGTTTTGGTAGAAATGGTCTGCGATTGGGCCAGCGCAAATTTTGAACAAACAAAAATCGTATCCGAGGATGACTTTGATTCCGTTATGGATTATTTTAACCAATGTATGTCTCAATTAAATTGGACTGATAAACAGCGCAAGTTTTTAATTCAAACAATTCAATCTGTGGAACAATTAACCGACACAACCCAACTGTATAATATCTGGAAAGGTATCGTATAACTCGGCAATCATACCTATCAACAAAACTTCTTTGATGTATAAAATATATATCAAAGGAGTGATTTATGAAAAAATTTTTATTCATTTTATGTTTAATTAATATCTCTTACCCTGCTCTATCTTGCACAGGCATAACATTAAAATCGCGTGATGGAGCCGTTGTTACTGCACGAACAATCGATTGGGCAGAAACAGAAACAAATAATATTTATGCTGTTATTCCACGTGGCCACGAAACAAAATCTTTATTACCAGACGGCTCACAAAACGGCCTGCAATTTACAGCACGTTATGGATATGTTGGACTGGGTGCCGAACGTCCAGAATTCATTATTGACGGTACAAACGAAATGGGATTAAATGCAGCACTATTTTATTTTCCAGATTATGGAAAATATCAACAATATGACGAAAGCATGCGAAATATAACCTTGGCCGATTTACAAGTTGTGTCATGGATTTTGGCAAACTTTGCAACAATTGACGAAGTCCAAGAAAATATAAACAACGTCATAATTGTTGGTGTTGAACCCAAATCATCAACAACACATTGGCGAATTGCAGAACCCAACGGTCGTGTCGTGGTATTGGAAATCATTGACGGCACTCCAACATTCCACGAAGACAACATTGGTGTAATTGCGAACTCTCCGAATTTTGATTGGCAGAAAACAAATTTAAATAACTATGTCAATTTAATGCCCGGCACCGCATCCCCAACAAATCTGGGTTCAGACAAATTAACATCATTCAGTGGTGGAACCGGTATGTTAGGATTACCAGGCGACTTTTCATCTCCATCCCGTTTTGTTCGCGCCGCATTTTTGGGGAATTGGGTAATACAACAATCAACAGCATTGGACACAATAAACCAAGCATTTCATTTGTTGAACAATTTCGATGTACCTCTTGGACTGGATTTTGCAGCCGGCAAAGCCCCAGTCAAAATGCCGTCTGCGACACAATGGACAATCGCGAACGATTTGAAAAACAAAATATTGTATTACCACACAATGTTTAACAGAACAATTCGTAAAATCGATATGAACAACATCAATTTCGAAACAGTTCCTTTCCAATTCAGCCCGCTGGACGACGTAAAAACCGAGACAATGATTCCAGTTCAAATCAATGAATAAATAAATTTGCCTTTTGTCTTTTCTGGGTCTATAATCAACCCACGAAAAGATAAAAGGAATTATTATGAGCGTAATAGATTACTGCAAACACGAAGATACATTTGGCGAAAACGCAAAAGTAAATACTGATAAAACAAATAAAACTTGCTCTGTATTAAAATTCTTTACTTCTTTAAAAACTAATCTCAAGAAATATATTCAACAGATTGCTCATTCTCAAGAAATGTAAAACAAACCAAAAGGATATAAAATGAAAATCAAACCATTTGCTGGTGTTCGTCCACCAAAAGAATTGGCAGCCGAGGTTGCATCTCGTCCATATGACGTTTTGAATTCTGTCGAGGCCAAGGCCGAGGCTGGCGAAAAATCTTTGTTACACATTATTAAACCAGAAATCGATTTCGATCCAATTGCTGGCGAACATGAACAAAGAACATATGACAAAGCCGTTGAAAATTTCAAATTGTGGCAATCACGTGGTTGGTTAGTCCAAGACGATAAAGAAATGTATTACATCTATGCACAAACAATGGATGGACGCACACAATATGGTTTGGTTGCCGCTGCCAACGTTGACGATTACATGTCTGGCAAAATCAAAAAACACGAATTAACACGTAAAGAAAAAGAAGACGACCGTATGATTCACGTTCGTATCCAAGATGCAAATTTGGAACCTGTATTCTTTGCATACCCAGACGTTGATGAAATGAATTCTTTGGTTGCTGACTGGATTGCAAATCATGCCCCAGAATATGATTTCGTTGCCGAGGATGGTTTCGGTCACACATTCTGGAAAATCGATGACGATGCAACAAATGCACGCATCACAGAAATCTTTAAAACCATTCCTGCAATGTATGTTGCCGACGGTCACCACCGTACCGCTGCTGCTGCACGTGTTGGTGCTGAAAAACGCGACAACAACCCAAATCACACAGGCAACGAAGAATACAATTATTTCTTGGCTGTAATTTTCCCAGCATCACAATTGCACGTAATTGATTACAACCGTGTTGTCAAAGATTTGAATGGTTTAACACCTGAACAATTCATTGCTGAATTGGAAAAATCTTTTGATGTTGTCGACATGGGAACCGGTATCTACAAACCAAACGCATTACACAACTTTGGTATGTATTTAAATGGACATTGGTATTCATTGACTGCAAAACCAGGAACATACAACGACAACGATCCAATCGGTGTTTTGGATGTAACAGTTTTATCTAATTTAGTATTTGATAAAATTTTGAACCTTGGCGATTTGCGTACATCAAACAGAATTGACTTTGTTGGTGGAATTCGTGGCTTGGGCGAATTACAAAAACGCGTAGATTCTGGTGAAATGGTTGCGGCATTTGCATTGTATCCTGTTACAATGAATCAAATCATTAACATTGCAGATACAGGCAACATTATGCCACCAAAGACAACATGGTTTGAACCAAAATTGCGTAGCGGTTTGGTTATCCACAAATTGTCAAAATAAAAACTTAAAAAAAATCCGCCAACTCGGCGGATTTTTTTATTTCTTTAAAGTTTTAACTGCTTGCAGTATTTGATTTGTATCCATATTTTTCAACTCATCACCATATTCAGATTTTAATGTATCAACCATATCGCTATCTAAATTTAAACTACTGATATCTACATTATTTCCAAAAACACCAAGTATTGATGATATACCATCGCCTGAACCACCACCCAAAAATCCACCAACTTTACTACCTAAACTACTAGTCACAGACGATAAACTACTACTTTTATCTACACATTTACCCTTTTTATATTTTTTATCTTTGTCTTTGCAAGTACATTTATCGTCCTTGAAAGTTCCACCAGCCTTTGTGCAATCTTCTTTTGTTACTTTTTCATCTTCATCATCGTCATCATCATTTATCAAGAAATTTCCAATAGCACCACCCAACGCACCACCACCGGCGGCAATTGCACCACCCTTGACTCGGTTGGCTGATGACTCTTTTTGCTCTGCTAATTTATTTTTATCATTTTCATTACCACGTGACGCACGATATAACGATGCATATGTGCCGTTTTCTATACCCTTGCCTGGTGTATCATCATACAATCCCATTTCTGCCTTGTTTAAAATAACCTCGGACTCGATACCTGGTTTTTGTCCTAATGCCTCTTTACGAGTTTTTAAATCAGCAGCCAAATCAACATATTCTTGATACAATGTTATTAAACTATTTGTTCCACCAACATCTATATCCATTGTTCCACCAGTATATGATTTATCACTGACCTTGCATTTAAAAGTTGCCAAATATGCCTGCATATCTTTATCAGCAGATTCATCCGCAGACTTTTCAGCCAATCCTTGTGCTAACTGCATACCACCAATCCCAGTTGCCGCCATAGTGGCACCACCCAACATTTTATTTGCAGTTGATTGCTCAGTTGCCTTGGCATCATCATATGCCTTTTTAGCATCATCTACTTTCGATGATGTTTCGTCTGTTTTAGATTCACCTGCTGTTTCATTACCTGAATTCTTGTCTGTTTTGGTGCCACTATCTTGCTGTCCATTTCCTGTACCAACACCATTTTCATTACTTTCTTCTTCTATTTCCAATTCCTGTATAGATTTTTCAAGATTTTCTTTGGTTTGTTTTTGTGCCTCTTGCATATCATTACTGGGTGCAATAATCTCTGGTAAATTCATTGCATTCATATCACTGGATATATAATCAACATGTTGCAATTGTGCATCCGACTCTTTTTGTTGCGTTGTTTGTTGTTGATTGTTAACACCAGATGATTCCTTATATGCTTCCGCACCTTTTTCTATTAAGTATTGTTCAATATCTTTACAAACTTTATTCCCTATTTGTTTACAAGAATCATCATACTGAATACGACTACGAACTAAATCTAACATTGTTCCCTTTGGATGACTTCCCAATACCCTGGTAAAAAGTTCAGTTTCAGCATTGATATCCGCCCCATTATCAATCAATAATTTTGCTATTTCATATCTTCCGTTTTCTTTGGCACCACAACACCAACTAATAGTATGAGCCAACATAGTTTTATTTCCACTTGAAGAATCCGTCGTCATAGAATTAACAACACTCTTATCTTTATCCACAATTGCTTTTGCTCTACTAACATCTGATTTAATAATAGCTTGTTCCAATGCCGTATAAGCCGCATACGAAGGCTTAATCACCAGCGCACAAAATGCACATATTAAAAATTTACGAAAAAAGGTCATAAACTCTCTCGCCAGACTCTATGACCTTTATTATACCATAAAAATGACCGCAAATCAAAAAACTATTTAACTCTTTCAGCTATATTTGATATCAATTTTCTTTTCATAGCTGATGGCCACAAACAAAACAATTTAATGTCTTTCTGTCGTTCCTCACTAAATAACAACTCTTCTTTTCTGTTATAGATATATTCAAAAATTCTTTTAAACTCTTGATTTTTTTCTAATTCGTTCACAGGTGTTCTGACAATCATACATCTATCACCAAACCCATAATAACGGCTGTTATGTGTTTGTCCCGAGATACCATTTTTACGCAAAACATATTTAATTACTGGCAAATCTTTTTTATTATGTGGCTTTAAATAAAAATAAGGCACACCGTGTACTGTCAATCTGGTTACATCTGAACACAATCCAAATATTGCCAAAACACTTTTATTTGCTTCTAATTTTTCCATATTTTATATTCCTTATATTTCAACAAGAAAGCCGCCAAGAATTCCCAGCGGCTAAATCTTTTCAAACAATAACGTTTGCTTTTAGAATCCAAACACCATACGTTGTTTTGACTGACGTTTCTTTTCGTTACGCACAGCTTCTTCTTTCAAGCGTTTACGTTTTGTCGTTGGTTTTTCGTAACGTTGACGTTCTTTCATTTCACGATACAGACCTTCTTTTTGTGATTTGCGTTTTGCAACACGTAATGCCTGTTCAACGTTATTATCACGAACCAAAACTTTAACCATATATATTCACCCCCTTTGGCGAATTTTGTACCCAACTAAAAAATTTTGGTGGAGCCAATCAGACTAAGAACCTGACGAGACGGTGATGGTTGCCCAAGCATGTGTCTCTCTTGTTCTTGTCTTTTCGACTTCATTGTCTTGGTGGAGCCAATCAGACTAAGAACCTGACGAGACGGTGATGGTTGCCCAAGCGGGTGTCTATCTTGTTCTTGTCTTTTCGACCTCATTGTCTTGGTGGAGCCAATCAGACTCGAACTGACGACCCCCTGCTTGCAAAGCAGGTGCTCTACCAACTGAGCTATGACCCCAAAACTTTGCCACTTTCAGTAATTCTTATTCCGAAAGCCCACACATTTTATACATTTATTTACACAAAGTCAAATAAAAAATCATATTAAAATATTGACAAATTATTTTTTTGTTGTACAATCAAGCAAAATTTAAGGATTTTATATACAAACAAGTAAAAAATTACAATGTCGAACAACGAACAACCTTTGATGATATTGTTGACCGGACCAAACGGTGCCGGCAAGACGACATTTCGTCAAAAATTTTTGGAACCAAATCCAATTTTTTCAAATTTAACATCATTAAATTGGGACGAAGAAACCGTAAAAGTATCCGTTCAGTTTCCAGATTTACCCGAACAAACCATCAGTATCAAGGCTGGCAAAAACATCGTAGAACAACAAAGAAAATGCTTTGAAAACCAAACCGGATTCATATACGAAACCGTTGCTGCCGACAGACGTCATTTACGTATAATTGCCACTGCAAAAACATCTGGGTTCAAAGTTGTTACCGTATTTATCGGATTATCCAGTCCTGATTTAAGCAAACAACGTGTAAAACACCGTGTAGAAAATGGTGGACACGATGTCCCAATCAAAGACATCGAAACCAGATATCCAAAAGTTATGCAAAACTTCCCTGGTCTGTTAAATGAAAGCGACACATGTTTTGTGATTGATAATTCTGGTAAGAATTATAAATTGATTTTATTAAAATCTAACAATTTGAACATTACATTCAGCCGTTTTCCAAACTATTTAATCACAGATAAATTTGATATGAGTAAAGAAAAACAGGCCGACGGTTCAATTTTATTACAAACCAGTGAATATGTGAAAAAAACACAAACCGAAAGACAAGAAATAATCCAACATTTACTGGAAATATTCAGTCTGAAAAACATGTAAAAGGAAAACAAATGTCAACCCAAAATATTAAACAAGATATTTACAAAATCATTTCTGAATCCGCTGTAATTGATATAAAAACAATTTCAGATAACAAAGATATGTTGAATGATTTGGATATGGATTCTTTGGACTTTTTGTATATTTTGATGAAATGCGAAGACAAGTTCAATATCCATATCACAGATGCAGAAATGGAAAAAATCAAAACTGTTAACGATTTAACAAATTTGGTTAATTTAAAAATTGGTTTATTTGAATCCAAATTAAATAAATTGGATGCAACATTACGTAAAATAAATGCAGATTATAATCGACGCCAAATGATTTTGGATAAAAAACTACCACACGTAATGTAAAAAAAATCGTGGCGCAATCACAACTGCAAACAAAAGGAAATAAGTTATGAAAACCGAAGACATTCAAAATAAAATCTATAACATACTTCTTGATAAGTTTTCAAGAATCTATAACAAAAAATACACAGAGAAATTAACACCTGAAACCCGGTTGCAAGCAGATATGGGTTTTGATTCATTGGACATCGTTGAAATTGGTCAGGAAATCGAAAAAGAATTTGACATTACTATTCCGGACACTGACAACGAACAGGTTATTATGCGCGATGTTAAAAGTATGATTGCATATATCGATCAAAAGATTAATCCAAAAACACCAGATACCACAAAACCAAAAACAATGCCGGTGCAACCTGCCCCGACATTACAAATACCACAATCATACGAATATTATTACAATGGTGTTCGCCAGATATTAGAAAAAACTTTTAACATGCAAGTTCGTGATGCTTTCAGACCTGCGGCGGTTCATGACTTTATTGATTATATGGCAAGAAATCATAAATCATTAAATCTGGCTGAAACAATCGCAAAATTTAACAAAACAAATCAAAAATAAAAATCGGGGTTTAACCCCGATTTTTATTTTACTGTTAATTCTTTGCCATGAACATCGACATAGACGGTTGAACCATCGCCCACAGCCCCCGACAAAATTAAATCTGCAATTTTATCTTCGACTGCTGATGTGATTAAACGTTTCAATGGACGGGCGCCAAATACCGCATCATATCCATTTTCTGCCAACCATTTAATTGCAGGTTCGGTCACATCCAATGTGATATTTCTTTCTGCCAATCTTTTCGACAAATTACGCAATTGGATTTTAACAATACCCGCCATTACATCTTTGCCCAACGCATTAAAGAACAAAATTTCATCGATACGATTTATGAATTCAGGACGGAAATTTTTCTTTACTGCATCCATACTTGGCAAATTACTTGTCATGATAATAATAGTATTTGTGAAATTGACGATATGTCCTTGGCCATCTGTCAAACGACCATCATCCAAGATTTGTAAAAACACATTAAACACATCTGGATTTGCTTTTTCGATTTCATCAAACAACAAAACTTGGTATGGACGACGACGCACAGATTCCGTCAGCACCCCACCCTGTTCATAACCAACATATCCCGGAGGCGCACCGATTAAACGTGCAACCGAATGTGGTTCCATATATTCACTCATATCGATACGAGTCATCGCCGTATCATCATTAAACAGGTATTCCGCCAATGCTTTTGCGACCTCGGTCTTACCAACACCGGTTGGACCTAAAAACATAAAACTGCCCGATGGTTTGCGTGGATCAGACAACCCCGCACGAGAACGACGAATTGCACGAGCAATAACCGACAATGCCTCGTCTTGACCGACAACACGTTTACGCAATTCATCTTCGATATTTAATAACTTGGATTGTTCCTCAACCGACAATCTGTCCGCAGGAACACCCGTCCATTTACTGACGACTGCTGCAATATGTTCTGGCAATACAGTTTTATACTCACGAGTGTCCGCATTCATCTGTTTAATTTTTTCAGTTAACTCTGGAATTTTACCATATTGCAATGCAGATGCTTTTTCATAATCGCCATTACGCACAGCCGCAGCAACCTCGGCACGTGCATCATCTAATGCTGCCATCGCATCCGACAACCCATGCATTTTTTCCTGATTATCGCGCCATTTTTTTGTTAAATCCGCAGATTCTTGTTCTGTCTTTTTAATCAAAGTTTCCAATTCCACCAAACGTTTTTTTGACTCTTCATCTTTTTCTTTTTTCAATGCCTGTTGTTCAATTTTTAATTGTTGCAAGTGTCTATCGACCTCGTCCAAATCGTCTGGCTTACTGGATATTTCGATACGCACACGGGCGGCGGCCTCGTCAATCAAATCGATTGCTTTATCCGGCAAAAATCTGTCTGTGATATAACGATTTGATAATCTAACTGCCGACACCAACGCAGAATCAGAAATACGAACACCATGATGACCTTCGTATTTTTCTTTTAATCCACGCAAAATTGAAATTGTATCTTCGACTGTTGGTTCTTCGACATAGACCGGTTGGAAACGACGTGCCAGGGCTGGATCTTTTTCGATATATTGACGATATTCATCCAAAGTAGTTGCACCCAAACAGTGCAATTCACCACGAGCCAACATCGGTTTTAACAAATTGCCAGCATCCATACTGCCCTCGGTTTTGCCAGCACCGACCAAAGTGTGCAATTCATCAATGAACAAAATAATTTGTCCATCAGATTCTTTAACGGCCTTTAAAATAGCCTTTAACCGACCTTCGAATTGACCACGATATACGGCACCTGCCATCAATGCCCCCATATCCAAAGACAGCAATTTTTTATTTTGCAAATTTTCTGGAATATCGCGAGACACGATACGTTCTGCCAAACCTTCGACAATTGCGGTTTTACCGACACCAGGATTTCCGATTAAAACAGGGTTATTTTTTGTACGACGCGACAAAACCTGAATAGTTCTGCGAATTTCGTCATCACGACCAATAACCGGATCCAATTTTCCATCCATTGCCAATTTAGTAAAATCGGTTGTATATTTTTCTATCGCCTGTTGCGGTGTTTCTTGTACTTCATCAGGATTCATAAAATCACCTCTTTATTTTTATCGTTGGTATATATAATGCCCAACACATAAATTTCAATACACCAGGAAAAAAATCTGTATATTTCCACGTTTAACGAATAACACAAAAAAACACCCCGATTACTCGGGGTGTGGTTCTTTTTTGCAAAATTTTTATTTAACACCGACCTTGATTTCGTCGCCATAACCAGCAACCTCTTGACCACCAATGGTGCATTTAATATCTTCGAATCCTTTCTTTAATTGATTCTTTTTAACGATATTACTGGTAATCAAACCACCGGCTGTTCCCAACACGACACCAGCGATAGAATCAGACACCAAACGCGCGGTATTGAAATTACCCTCTTTATCTTTCCACACAGATTTGTCTGCACCAACCATAACCGTATCAAGCTTTGCTATTGCCTCAGCTAAGTCTTGTGGAACGGCTGGCGTATCTGTTGCATTATCACCACCATTGGCACTTTCACCACCTTTATCACCGACTGCTGGTGCTGCTGGCTTTTTCTTTTGGCAATAACCATCTTTAACTTCGTATTTGTCTGGTTCTTTACATTCTGTAACAACACAACGATATATATCCGCAGATTTCTTGAACTCGTCCGTTAATGTATATTCATAACCACCTTTTTCTTTTGCCACATCATATGTTATTAACTTTTTCCATCCTTTGTCCCCAGCTGCCTTGAACTTTTTACATTTTGCGTCCTGGGCATGCGTATCATTTGTCCAATCAATACAATCTCTTTCTTCAATCCACATAGCATCATCAGGACCACCTATACATGAAATAATTCCAGCATATATACCACCATCCATTTTTGGTGTGGCAACCTTGGGATCTTCTGCATTTGCCAACATTGGAACACACAACATCGGCACAACTAATAATAATTTATAAAAACTCATGCCACATTCCTCCAAGGACTTGTTTGCAAAATTTTTATTTAACACCGACCTTGATTTCGTCGCCATAACCAGCAACCTCTTGGCCACCAATGGTGCATTTAATATCTTCGAATCCTTTCTTTAATTGATTCTTTTTCACAACACTGCTGGTAATCAAACCACCGGCTGTTCCCAACACGACACCCGCGATAGAATCAGACACCAAACGCGCAGTATTGAAATTACCCTCTTTATCTTTCCACACAGATTTATCTGCACCAACCATAACCGTATCAAGCTTTGCTATTGCCTCTTTTAACTCTGCTGGTATTGTCGCTGAACCACCATCGGCATTTTCACCACCATTGGCATTTTCACCACCTTGATCACCGGCTGCTGGTGCGGCAGCTGGTTTCTTTAGTTGGCACCATCCATTTTTAAGCTCGTATTTTTCTGGGTCTTTACATTCCGTAACAACACAACGATATATATCCGCAGATTTCTTGAAATCGTCCGTTAATGGATATTCATCGCCATCGTTATCTTTTGCCACATCATATGTTATTAACTTTTTCCATCCGGCATCATTGGCTGCCTTGAACTTTTTACATTTTGCGGTCTTGGCATGCGTATCATTTGTCCATTTAATACAATCTTCAACTAAAACCCACTCAGCACCATCAGTACCCTGCATACATGTAATAATTCCAGCATATATACCACCATCCATTTTTGGTGTGGCAACCTTGGGATCTGCATTTGCCAACATTGGCACACACAACATCGGCACAACTAACAACAATTTATAAAAACTCATTTTTGTCTCCTTTGACCATTATTGTTCTATGGATAACAATGTTTCATAATCATATCTGGCACATTCATCCAAGGATTTGTTTGCCTCTTGGACACATATTTCCTTTATCTTTTTCAAATTATCCACAGCATTTTTATATGCCGTTGGATCTTTTTCTTTTAACACCAATAATTGAGATCTGTACAATTCGGTTCCTGACAAACCCTCTTGTCCTTGGACTGCACCACCAATCATTTTGTTACCAAACAATTCCATTGCACCAACACCAATTCCGGCACCACCAACCGCACCCGCGATTGTGCCAAGTGTTCTGGCTGTCTTTTTAGCATCCAAAATACGTTTTTCTAACTTTGCCTCGTCAACCCATGAACCACATGTGATATTTTCACCCATTTCGAAATAACGTCCTTGCATATCAGAAATGTTGATTTTTGCATCATTAGATTTTAATTCTACGCGGACAAAACATACATTGTTGTCTGGGTTTTCTGTATCTTCGACCATGGATGCATAGTTGCTGATATCACTGAATTTAGATGCCCAAACAAATGTATTTCCTATACCGATATTATTACTCATGCATGCTGTTCTTTCTTTTTCACGCATATCTTTTTGTTCAACGGCAACAACTTCCTCGGATGCAACCGCCACAGGTTGTGTCCCAGCATCAATTTTCACACTGGCCTTTTTTGCATCCAATGCAGATTTAGACAATGTAACCATTCTGGGTGCCGCGGCAACATGCCCCGCAACCGTAGAATGACGTGCCGGTGACGCAGCCGAAGCCGATGCACACACAGCCATAACCATCAGTAAAGAAGTATAGTATTTCATTTTTCTCCCTTTTATCTCACGCACATATTATATCACAGATTTTGCTATAAAAAAATAAAAAACAAAAAAATTTCTTGAAACGTTTCGCCGTTTTTGTAATAAATACCCAATGCGCAAATTTTGATTTATGTAATAACAGGAGATATAAAATATGTTTAAAATTACCGATGTTCATGCCCGTCAAATTATGGATTCACGTGGCAACCCAACAATTGAATGCGATGTTATTTTATCCGGTGGGGCACGTGGCCGTGCTGCAGTTCCATCGGGTGCATCAACCGGTTCGTTCGAGGCTTTGGAATTACGTGATGGCGGAACCGCATACATGGGCAAAGGTGTTTTAACCGCTGTAAAAAATGTAAATGAAATTATTCGCCCTGCATTATTGGGAATGACCGCAACATCACAAACCGAAATCGACGATAAAATGCTGGAATTGGACGGCACACCAAACAAAGATAAATTGGGTGCAAATGCAATTTTGTCTGTATCTTTGGCTGTGGCACATGCCGTTGCAGATCAAAAACACATTCCATTATACAAATACATTGCTGAAATTTATGGCAATCCAAACCCATGTGTTTTACCACGTCCAATGATGAATATCGTGAACGGTGGGGCTCATGCTGACAATGGTTTGGATGCCCAAGAATTTATGATTATTCCAAACGGTGCAAAAAGTGAATTCGAAGCAATCCGTATGGGATCTGAAATATTTCATAATTTGAAAAAGATTTTAAAGGCATCAAATAATTCTACAAATGTTGGTGACGAGGGTGGATTTGCACCAAACTTTAATTCTTGCGACCAAGCATTATCCACGATTATCGACGCAATCAAATCCGCCGGCTATATCCCAGGCGAACAAGTGTCCCTCGGTTTAGATGTTGCCGCATCTGAATTCTATCGTGATGGTGTATATAATTTCGAAGGCAAAAAATTGTCATCTGATGATATGATTAAATTCTTTGCAGAATTGTCTGAAAAATATCCAATCATTTCTATCGAAGATGCCCTGGCCGAAGAAGATTGGGACGGGTGGCAAAAAATGACAACTGTTTTGGGTGGCAAAATCCAATTGGTTGGCGACGATTTATTTGTAACAAATCCTGTCCGTTTGAAAAAAGGTATCGAAAATAATGTCGCAAATGCAATATTGATTAAATTGAATCAAATCGGTTCATTGACCGAAACATTAAAAACGATTCGTATGGCCCAAGATGCAAATTACGGGGTTGTAATTTCTCACCGCAGTGGCGAAACCGAAGACACAACTATTGCCGATTTGGCAGTTGCAACAAATGCCGGACAAATTAAAACTGGATCTATGTCCCGTACAGATCGTATGGCAAAATACAACCAATTGGTTCGTATCCAAGAAGAACTGGACACAGACGCAAAATATGGTTTATAATCTCTATGAATTATAAGTTGGGGGGCGAAATAAAAACGCCCCCTGAAATTTAAAAATGAATTGGTTGGGATTGATTTTTTTATACTTTAAATATGCATTGGCGATATTCGTTATCGTAACAATCATTTTGGCACCGGCTTGGTTGGCACGTCAAACCAAGAAAAATAAAACCATGACCGTTTGGATTCGAATTTACAGTTGGTTACTGGGGTGGACTGGGATTGGATGGTTGGTCGCATTGTTTTTGGCTGTCCGAAAATAATCCCATATGCGATATGGGTTTTATTTTATAACAACAAGGAAAAACTATGACTGAATTTTCTGAACAAGACATAAAACAAATATCACAACATGGATTATCTGTGGACATTGTCGAACAACAACTACACGATTTCAAAACTGGATTTCCTTTTGCAGATATCGTTCGTCCTGCGACAATCAATGACGGAATTTATGAATACGATTCGGAATCTGTGAATAAATTCATATCCATATACGATTCAGAAAAACAGCATTACAAAATAACAAAGTTTGTGCCGGCATCTGGGGCGGCAACCAGAATGTTCAAAGACCTATTTGATTTCTTGCAAACAAACAATTTAAACAACACAGTGACCCAGGTTGTAAATAACATAACCCGATTCGCTTTTTATGATGATTTGAAAAAATTTATAAATCCAAATTCATCCACTCGCGATATCATTTCTGCAATGTTGGATACCGACAAATTAAACCTGGGGGCATTGCCCAAGGCGCTGATAAAATTTCATAAATATAACAATGAAACGCGAATCGCTGCACACGAACATTTAATCGAAGGTGCCGCATACACAGAATCAAACGGTGTTACCAATATTCACTTTACCATATCCCCAGAAAACCAAAATAAATTCTATGAATTGATGAATCAAATTATTCCCTCAACCGAACAAAAATTTGGAATCAAATTCAACATAACAACGTCCAAACAAAAACCAAACACCGATACCGTTGCAGTAAATTTTGATAATACCTTGTTCCGCGATGACAATGGCAATTTGGTTTTTCGCCCTGCGGGACATGGTGCATTGATTGAAAATTTAAACGAAATCGATTCGGATATAATCTTTATAAAAAACATAGATAACATCACAACCGATTCGAAACGCGGCGACACAATCACATATAAAAAATTACTGGGCGGAATTTTAATCGATACACAAACCAAAATTTTCCAATTCATAAAAGATTTAAATCAAAACAATTTTAACGAATCCGAATTGCGTGATTTTATAACCCACGAATTAAATGAAACATTACCCAATCACCAATTATCAGCGGATGATTTTATCAAAATTCTAAACCGCCCTATTCGTGTTTGCGGTGTTGTAAAAAATACAGGCGCCCCCGGTGGCGGCCCATTTTGGGTGCATGACGAACAATTTGGCGACACACTGCAAATAACAGAATCCAGCCAAATTGCCCCAGAAAATCGGGATATTATGGAAAAATCCACCCATTTTAACCCTGTGGATTTGGCATGCGGAACAAAGGATTGGCAAGGCAAAAAGTTCGATTTAACCAAATACATAGATAAAAGAACCGGATTTATATCTGAAAAATCTATGAACGGGCGCCCATTACGTGCAATGGAATGCCCAGGGTTATGGAACGGTGCAATGACATATTGGCATACAATATTCGTATCTGTGCCAAATACGACATTTACCCCAGTAAAAAAGGTATCTGATTTACTGGATGCCAGCCATACAGAATAAAAAACTTGACTTATTCATATTTTTGTTATAAATTATGCCCTGCAATTAAAGGATATAGAAATGCCACGCGTATGTGATGTTACTGGTAAAAAAACAACTGTCGGTCATAACGTTTCTCACTCAGAACGCAAGACCAAACGTACATTTTTGCCAAATTTACAAAAATTAAAGTTTCATAGTGATATCTTGGGTCGCGATTTTTCATTGCGTATTTCAACCGCTGGTTTGCGTACATTAACAAAGCACGGTGGTTTGGACGCATATGTAATGGCGAAACCAATTTCACGTTTAACAGACGAAATGGCTGCAATTAAACGTGCCATTGAAAAAAAGAACGGCAAGGCTGAAAAACCTGCGAAAAAACCTGTTCGCAAACCTAACCGTTCTGCTCGTTTGGTTAAGAAAGTTTCCGCAAAAACTGCAAAATAATCACGCAGTTGCGGTAATGGCTCTGTGGCGGAACTGGTAGACGCGCTTGACTCAAAATCAAGTTCTGAAAGGAGTATCGGTTCGATTCCGATCAGAGCCACCAGAAATAAACAACACCCCTTTGTGGGTGTTTTTTATTTGTGCTTGGAAATGACGGATATCGAACCGAAGGTTCGGAACGGAGCGACAGTGCAGTGAAAGGAGCCCGCCAAAATCACCAAGAATAAAATGATTGGTTTGATTTTGGCAGGGAATTATACATTCCGATCAGAGCCACCAAAAATTAAAACCCACTTTATGTGGGTTTTTATTTATGATATAATTTCGGTTAAGGAGAGAAACAAAATGAAAAAATTTTTACCTTTATTGTTATCCACATTGGTATTGGCCGCATGCGACAAACCAACATCTACATCTAACCTGACATGCAATGTTGACAAGGGATGGCGGTATGACAGATTATATATCAGCAATAATTATTATGACTTTTCACAACAAGAAAACATTGACGTCAAATTTGTCACTTATAACAACTATGCCAAGGTAACTGTTGATAATATAACCACAACATTTGAAAAAGTCGCAGAACGCAAAGATAACGGCGAATTCGGATATGTCAGCATAACATACAAAGGAAACTTTCCTGGCTCTGAAAGAACCGCATTGTTAAGCATCTATGCAGATATAACCAAAAAACTGGTTTTATCATATAACTTTAGTTTTATCGGACAAAAAATGCGGCTTGATAACGGCAAAGAAATGAGTGTCGGTTTATCATGTGATACTCGCGACAATGTCCAGGTTACATTCAACCATAATTACAAAATGCCAAACAAAGTGGAAAAATGCATAACTGACATTTGTAACAAAGTATATTGTGGTGATGAAAAATGCAGTTATTTATACATTTTAAATGAAGCAAACGGAAAACAAATTCAATTATCCCAACAAGACGCATTATCTTTATCGAAAAACTGGGATTACTCTAATATGAAAGTATATCAAAATGACGGAAAATTAGAAGCCCATGAAAAAGATGCTTGCTCGGTATTAACCAGAATAAATAAATTTATCCAAGATAAAGATTTGTTCTTTGATGCATACAAAGAAATCCAAAACGCAATAGATCATTGTGATAACTGTGACAAAATTTTAACAACTGGTAAATCAGGTGATTTCTTACACATAATACCAGAAACCCCAGAATTGCTTAAAATCGCCAACAAACAAAAAAATTCTAAATTCGTATCTATATTCAATCCAAATTCATATGCTAAACCTGGATATTGCTTGGTTAACGTTGTTCCATATAAAACTCTAAAAACATTGGGCGCCGAAACCAGCGGATGTAATTATCGCATTTATTGTGGTGCTCCAGAATATATGAATTACGATGAATTTTATGCGGTCGAGGTATGTAAACCATTTTAAACAAAGGAAATAATTAATGCGTGAAACTGTTATGAATAATAATCCTGGTATTATTACATCGGAATTAAACAACCTGTATAACAAATCATCCGAATTATTTTTTACATTCATAAATTCGGTAATTGGCACAACCCAAAAATGTAATATGGTTTTCTCGGCCAATTCAAAATGTTCGGATTCAAAAAGTAAAAAAAGTATAAATGTACCTCACATATTTAATAAAAAATATGATTTGTTTATAATCGAAGGTTCCGATAAAACAAACGACATAAAATATTTACGTGATTGTATAACTTTCTTGACCGAACAAGCCGACATATATCCACAAATTGTTATTTGTGTTTCTGCAGAACATTTCCAAGAGGTCAGCAATAATGTAAATCAAATCATTAAAAAAATAAAACGACCATCGGATGAATATTTTATCAAAGTTATGGATGCATATTACATCTTGTATCATTTAAGTGAATATAAACATAATTTTGATATCACAAGCAATGACGATACATTATACGCAACCGCCAAAGAAATTGTTATACGCGATAAAAAACCAACAATTTCATATCTGCAACGCAAATTAGAAATCGGTTATAATAAAAGTGCTGCGTTCATAGAACGTATGGAATTCGAAGGAATAATTTCAGCACCCGATGAAAATAATAAAAGACATTTGTTATAAAATGAAAAACTCGCCATCTGGCGAGTTTTTTTAAATTCCTAATCTGTGTGATAATTTCATCATAAATATTGATTCATTGCCGAATTTGTCCGTATTGTTTGGATTGATACGATATATGAATCCCAGTGCACCGTCTGTCCAATCGCCAAACTTGTGACGATATGCCGCATTAAATCTGTATTCACGCGATTTTGGTGTTAAATCCAAAGAACGTTCCCCAGCATCATGCATAAATAAATTATCATCGTCATCTACATCAAATTCAGCATAAGAATAATGCAATCTGCCGTCTGTTATTGCCAAAGGCATCGACACAGATAAATCAAAATTACCCATCTTTGATTCAACTGCGAATGCATTAGATTTTAATTCTGATACACCGTTTATAATTCCACCCATCATATCATTAGCATGTGTCCATGCAAATGTTCCACGCATACTGAATTTAACATCATCACTAACCGCATACGACAACACAGAATCAATATAATTTGTATCGGCACCTTGCATACTTAACATTCCACCAAATGACGCACCCAACACTGTATTTGATTCATGCATTGTTCCAACATTTGATACAAATGATAATTTATCTCCATTATACCCCAGTCCTGATTCAGCACCCATCACGTTACCTAATTTTGCAGATTCAAAATTACTGGATACAACAGGATCATTATTCAACAATCCTTCGGTTGTAATTGTTCCAACGAAGCCACGACCCAACAATGACAATTTTCCTGAATGCATTTCAACACGTGTACTTACCGCATCAGATGCCAAAGATAATACAGGATTCGCCATACCTGTAAAACGTCCATTTCCATCAGTTAAATAATGTTGATATTCAGAACGTAAACCAAATTGTCCATTATCATATGACAATGACAAATTATCAACCCCAGACATATTATCATCATACGCACGTTCACTACGTGCAAACCCGAACTTTAAATTTCCAACCTGAACAGCATTATCAATATCACGAGTTTTTAATTCCGACAAAGTATCACCCATATACAACCCATGTCCTAAATCATCACCCAATGTTAAACTGGTATTCCATATTCTGGGGACGCTGACGGAACCATCCGCGGATGACAATATATCATAATATGACATTGGTATGCTTGCACTTCTTGCTCCAAAGGCACCAGATAAATTATTTACAGCCGAACGCCAATAAGCATTTTTACCATTTGTACCAACAATTTTACCATCGGTATAATAATAGATAGATTTACCTGGCATTGTTGCCCTATCCAGATTGATCAATCCATAACCAAACACTTCCTTAAAGGCTTCCAAATATGTCATCGTGCCATTTGTAATCTTGGTCTGATATGTTTGTGGCAAAGTGTACATAGATGACAAATATGAAACCAATTCATCAGTATCAGTCCACACCTGACCATTACCAGGATTTGTTCCCAAATACGCACCATCCGCCGTCAAAGCCAACAAATTAAATATGCTTTTATTACTTAAATAACTGAATGCAGATTTAACCGCACCTGCGGCACCCGCAACCGCGGCCGTCGCTTGTTCATCGGTAACCCCTGCCCCCGCAAAGCACCATGGATCAACACCCGCGCTGCCGGTTCCTGCGATACCACAAATACGGGATTTATAATAATCACTACCTGTCTGCCATTGTGATAACACATATGTTGTTGGTGCAGAAAATCCAGCGACACTGCCCGCCCCAGATGTACCAGCATTGCCACTGACACCTTGTAAATTCACAGCAACCACAGACATAAACAATCCCTTGGCATTAGAAAATGTCAATGGCACCGCGTTTTCAAATGTTGCGTTTTGATATGCACCCTCGTACAAACTGTTGGTTTGGGTTGCACCCACAGAAAATACTGTCAATGGATAATAACTGACACCCAAATCTGTATAGAATATTGCAGCATCCTGAGCCGGAGTATTTAACCCAATCGGTGTTGTTACATTATTGCCATAATAAGTGCTGATTTTGTTATAAAATACAGTTTGATAATCTTCACTTGAATAATCGTTAATCAAATCTTCCAAAGTGTAAGTATCCACCGCATACAATGGTGCAATAACATCTGTATTCGCAATAACACTTATCTTTGCACGACCAATGCCACTGGACACAGGTGTTGTTGATGCGATTGTCAAATTATCAACCAAGTAAGGCATCGCATTTACTAATGCCTTGTAATTATAATAATTAGTATCATTGTTTGATGAATCTTTTCCACCACCCGTTCTGTAAATAGTCATCTGACCATTTGGCATAAATCCAGTAAAATCACCCGTTGCAGCACCACTGGTATATCCACCAACAATTTTGGCCAACAAATTATCTAAATCTGTCGCAGATGTATTATGTATCGCGGTTAAATTTCCAGACAAATCAAATCCAGTAATTTCCTGAACAGTATCATCCGCAATCGTAGCAGAATCAGAACCCAATATAATATTGTTGTTAAAATATTTACTGGAAATCATAGAATTACTGGCTGGCAACACAGATGTACCATTCATTTTTGACCAAACAAAAAATCTATCTTCCAAAGAAGTATCGGCCTGTGCATTAATACCATTTGCAGTCACCAATGCAACATTAATTGGAATTCCACCAGACACCGCAACATTCAATTGGTTCTGTCCATATATTGCCCCAGGCACTGGTGAAAAATTATTCGCAGACGAATAACGTAATGTTGATTGTCCCAAATATCCACGTGCAAAAGTTGAATAACCATGCATCATCAACAGATAATTTCCATAATTATTCATAGTCGTAAAATTAGTTGCCAATGCACCAGAACTGTATAAATTCAACGCATCTATATAATTATAACTGCTGTCGACCTCGCCCGATGAATCAACCATTGCTGGTCCATACGGTATTGTAAATGCAGCAGTCAAAGATGTTCCACTGCCAGAGCTATCATCATCGCTACTACCAGACCCACCACTATTGTGATTATGATTATCATGATCATTGGTATCAAAAGCATCCGTTGCCCATAACAATCCCGCAATCACCCCAGCCGTTCCAAACGCGCCCAACACCAATTTATGTGTCGGTGTTAATCCAGAAAACAATCCCGTATCAGAATTATATGTATTACGTGTTCTGTAATTTTTAATTTGTCTGTCACACTGTGAAGCATCCGCACCATACATCTGTAAAACCTGGATTGCCATTCTGTCATTATTCATAACCGCAGTACAAACAACCGACACCCCTGTCGAATCGACATAATTCACATTTGCGCCACTGTTTATCAGATTTTGCACCAACCGTGTGTCACCATTATGAGCCGCAGACAACAACTGGGCCGCCATATAAAAGTCAGACGAGCCCGCTGCCCATGACGCACCAGGTACCAAAAACAATGCAACCAAAAAAATTCGTTTCAGCTTAAACAAAATCTCTCTCGCCTTGTGATTTATGCTAGCACATAAACAAAAACCAAGTCCAGCAAAAAACATGTAAAAAAAATCGTCATGCTTTCACATGACGATTAAATGACAAAATAAAAACTAATTAACGAACACATTCAACCCTAATACCATACAATTTAGTAACAATAATTGTATCATTCATAGATTTTTTTTGTTCTGGTTTTACAACTGGTTTTTTAGGTTCTGATTTTTTCACAACTGTATCTTGTGCGACCTCTGTTTTTTTAACAACAGGTTTTTTATTTTCTTTTTTGCAATCACAACATTCTTCAACCACAGTTAAAATAGAATCTGCAGTTTTTTGAACAGTATCAATTTTATTGCTGATTGTATCCAATTTACGATTAGCAGTATCAACTTTCTTTTCTGTTCTTTCAACGATTGGATAAGTTGCCTTGACATATGCTTTGATTGTATCTGCATCTGCTCTGGTTTCTTGTTTAATAGAATCAATACTAGCAGCAATAGCTTCATTTGTGCCATCATTTTTACTGCTGTTATTGCAACTTTTTACACCTAAAAATATCAGCACACCCATACATACAACCAACAAAGGTTCTTTTGCATGATTCCATGTATTTTTTAAATTCATAGCCATATTCAACTCCTATTTTTTTGCTTATCACTATACAACATAATACAAATTTATAATTTTGTCAATAATAAAATTTATTTTTTTCTTTAATACAAATCGCTTTTTTGATATAATGTACCAAAGAGAGAAAATGTTAAAGAAAATCATATTTTTGACGTTGGGACTTGTTACCCTGCCCTGTATTGGTTGGGCTGCGTCTTGTTCACGCATAAATTTGACACGTTGTTTGGATTCTGCATGTGCGATAAATATATCATCGAATCCGGGGGCTCGCTGTCAATATTGCGGAACGGCCGATGCCGGCACCCCACCAAACAGCAAAATGAAATCTGTGGCGGCTGGTGCATCGTCAAAAAACACTATTTCTGCCAAGGATTTAAAAAAGGCACCAACTGACCCTGGGGACCGTTATGTTTGGGCAACACGTTTATGTTTGGAAATTGTTCCTAACTGTTCTGCAGACGATGTATCAGAAGCATACGATCCATTGATTGAACGTTCATGTACGGCTGCTGGAATCAATGCCGACATGGATAAATTACAGAAAAAGGCTGCAACGAACACCAAAACCGCAACGGGATGCATAAATGAAATAACCGTATGTGTTACCGCCGCGGATAAATGCGACACAGACTTTTCAAAATGTAAAGACGACGAAACATTTAATAACTTTTTCGGATCATGCAGCAGTCGTGCCACCGGATGCACCGCCTTTTTGAACAAGGCACGTGATGAATTGACCAGTTCACGCACATCAACATTAAATGCCACCGAGGGTAATATCGAGGCGATTGTTAACTCACATAAAAAGGCACGCGAAACTGAACTAGCATCGATAAAATCAAATTGTTCCGAAAACACAGAATTTGATAAATGTGTTACAACCGTATGTGCCAACAACACAAACGACAACTGCGGTTCAAATTCTGGAAAAACAATTGCAAACAGTTTATGCGCTTTTTATAAAACTGCATGCACAAAGATAAAGTAACAAAAGATGACACAGAAAGTAAGTTCAAAACTTTTAGTTTTATTTGGAATAATTTGCGGAACATTCTTTTTCGCAGAGAATTGTTTTTGCGAGGCTATTCAAAATAAAAGTTCTACTTTCAGTACTCAAATGGCCAACAACGATGAATTCGCATCTGACGATGGCGATTCTTCTTTGGCTGAACAAATTCGTGCACAACGTGCTGCTCGTGATGTTCGTGACACTTCATTAACCGTATCATCAAACACAAAATCTGGTGCCAAGAAAAATTCTTGCGACACTGATTTACGTAAATGTATCGAGG
Source organism: uncultured Alphaproteobacteria bacterium (assembly GCA_946188105.1). Classification (GTDB taxonomy): domain Bacteria; phylum Pseudomonadota; class Alphaproteobacteria; order Rs-D84; family Rs-D84; genus Enterousia. Next base: position 197,650 of record CAMHTQ010000001.1, read on the forward strand.
CAAAATGCAGTGCCGACTATAAAAAATGTGAAACAGATTCTGACACAACCTTTTCAGATAAATTAGATGCTTGTAAAAAAACAACAAAATGTACTGCACATGAATATGCATTGTTTGTGCCAGAAATCAAAGAAGACAAAAAACAAAAAATCCGTTTATCTTTATATAACCAAGTTATAAATTGTGGTAACAGTTATAACGATTGCATAATCAAAGAATGTGGAAAAAAGTTTGATAAATGCCTTAGTAAAAGTGCCGGCGATAAAGCATTGGCAAAATGCAAAACAATTGCGACAAAATGTACCGAGGCTGACTCTGGTATGTCTGGTCGTATTGGCAGTGTATTTGCAACCGTTCGCCAAGATGCCGAAATACAAATAAAAGAAGACGAAAAGAAATTATATACTTTACGTGATCAAATGCGTAATTCCTGCAAAACATTGGGGGCATTGTTTGACGATCGTTCTTTGGACTGTGTATTCACCGCCAGTTTTTATGCAGGCGATGATCAACAAACGCCCAAGGCATCTAAAAAATTATATGCAGGTTCATTATTTGACTGCACACCTGATTGGTTTGGCATTGATATAACAACATTCAAAGAAAACGCATATCGTTTGACACGTGCCCAGACGGCCGCATCATCTGCGATGTTGGGTTCTGGTGTTGGTACGGCTGTGGGTGCAATTACATCTGGTGCGATTGGTCGTGCATTGGATACCGCCAAGGCAAAAGATGCATTAGAAGATGCCTGTGAAGACGAAGGTAAAGTTCTGAAAGATGGTAAATGTGTTGAAATGACCGAGGAAGAAAAATGCAAAGCCAACGGTGGCAAATGGAAGAAAGGTGTTTGCGAAGGTAAAACCGATGCAGACGACGATGACGATGATGATGACGATGATGATGTTGTCGAAGGCGAAACATCTTTAACCCCTGAAGAAACATGCACTCAATCTGGTGGTGTTTATGAAGATAACAAATGCACATGTTCGGGGGATAAAAAACCTGATGGTGATATTTGCGTTGACATGAAAAAGAAAGATAAATGCGAAAAAGCAGGTGGTAAATTAAATGTCCTGGGTCAATGCAAATGCAAAGACGAAACAAAAAACTATGAAAACGATCAATGTGTCACTGATCCAGATAAAGTTGCAAAGAAAAATTGCAAAAATTCTGGTGGAAAATGGAAAAATAATCAATGCCAATGTAATGACAAAACACAAAACTTAATAGATGGCAAATGTGTCGATGATCGAGACAAAGCAGCACAAAGTGGTTTAAACGACAGTATAGCAGCATTGGACGAAAGAGAATGTAAAGATTCTGGTGGAACTTGGAAAAAGAATAAATGTCAATGCGATAAAAGTAAAAACCTGGTTGATGCTGAAGAAGGATTAACTTGCAAATGCAAATCTGATGAATACGAATTAAAAGACAAAAAATGTGTTAAAAAAGCTAAAACACCAAAAGCTGATACAAAAGCAGAAAAACAGGAAAACACTAAAACAGATAAACAGAACTCAACAAAAAAGACCGAAACAAACAAACAGACGACAAATAACACAAATAAAAAAGCAGAAACAGATGCACACCAAAAAAAACAACCAAGTGAGTTACCAGAAATAACCCACACAGTTGAAGAAGCAACCTGCAATGGAATAACCGTAAAGCCAACCCAAGCAAAAACTGCCGAAGAACTGCAGTGTGTGTCATCAATAACTGCCACCGACCTATGTTATGCTAATGGAGAGAAAAGCCACGGCTGGAATGTTGAATGTGATCCAAAAACGAAAAAATGTGCACATTCTTGTTATAATATGATGGGCGACATGATGGGCGGCGACACAACATACTTTGTTGTATGTTGTAGCATTGATACCACCTCAGGAAATGTAACCTGTAAAAAAACAAACAAAACAGGAAAAAATAAAAATATGAAAGGACCAGCGGTTTCCATATCAGATTGCCAATAAAATAATAATTACCGCATTTTCAAGAACATTGTGCCTGCAATTCCGCTTTGTCATACTGAGCGAGTAAAACGAGCGTGAGTATCCAGGTTATAATTCCGCTTTTGTCCCCTTCTTTATGACTCTGAGTAAGCGAAAAACTAGCAAAGCGAAGTTCGAGTGCTAACGAATGCCACGTAGGACAACGTCCGAGCGAAACAAAGGGTGGCATCCAAAGGATGACGGGGTAATTGTGATAATTACTCCTATTTGTCATACTGAGCGGGTAAAACAAACGTGAGTATCCAAAAAAAGCCGCCAGCTTTGCTGACACATATTTATCAACCCAGATTCTTTCATAGAGATACAGTGCAACATAAAAAAACAAGCATCATTCGATGCTTGTTTAATTTTCAGTACCTTTATATCTTTAATGTGCTATCAAGGTCACAGAATTAGCCCCAGAATTCGCTGGTACTACTGGTGCTGGTATCAAACCATTTCTGTCACAAGCACCGTATGACACAGCTACAGGACGATTTTCTATACATACACTGCCCGCCATTCTGCATGCACCGCGAACAGACACTGTTGTATTACGTCCAGGTTTCTGATAGTTAATTACAACCGCTTTACACTCTTCGGCTGTGGTGTACATACCACATGTATCAATCCAATCTTGACAAGATGTAACCTTGGCTGTTGGGCTGATAGAATCTGCGACTCTCAAATTCCATTTAACATAGAAATCTTTCAAAGGACTTATGGTATATGACTTGTTGAATCCAACAGTTTCCAAACCGTCACCAACGCGGCAAGAAATATTGTTACGTTCTACGAATGCTGTGATTGCTGTTGCAACACCTGCTGTACCCAAACCGATTGCACCACCAATCAATGCATTTTTACCAACCGTAGATTTTTGACCTTGCAAAATTTCTAATTTGCCAAAAACATCATTCAATTGATTGATTTCACGTTTAGCTTCAGTTTTATTCTGGCAACCGCCCATTGTTCCATTATCGCAATACAAATCTTGATTGCCTTGGATCAATGCTCTGAACGAACATGGTTGTCTGTTCAAACAACATTCTTTTGCATCTGCAACACTCTTCTTGACCTTTTCTAAATCACCAGCCTGAGTAAACTGCAAAACTTTCCCTTTTACTGTCAAAGAATTGCCTTCTAAACGCAAATCTTGATCCAACGTCTTACAACTAAGACTTACAGATTTCAAATCTGCAGGTATATTTGCAGCATCCATTGTCAATGTACAAGAAGCATTGCCACCTGTGGTATCTGCACAAGTATCGACCGCTAATTTCTTGCGTTGATAAACTTGGTACAATTCTACGATTGCATTACATTTATCAGCTGTGAAAGTTGGGTTATCGCCATCTGCAACTTCGGATACACCGATTTTGTCTTCTAAGTACAGATTAATTCTCATAGAAGTATCTTTCTTAATCTGTTTCAACAATTCGACACGCATATCTTCGTCATTACAATCGAATGCCTTGGCACCATGACCGGTCAAAGCACCGACACCGGCACCGACCAATGCACCACCTGGCAAACCGACGGCTGCGACTGTACTTGTTGTATTCAACAAAGAAAAGTCGAATAACTTTTTGTTACAAGTAAATGTTGAACCGGTATCTTGCCATACTTCTGCTGTTCTGTTATCCCCAGCAGCACCGAACAACCAGTTATTTGTAATCAAAGTATCTTTGTTATATGCAGCAACACGAACCTTGCACATTGCATTTGTTGCATCCCAACGCGCATAATGACCACGTTCGCCATCAACACCAGTCAAATTACCATTGGCTGTTGTGTTTTCTGTTGCCCCCACAGGATTAGGTTTACTTCCACCATTGTTGTTATATGCATTTACATCTTTGTTATATTCTGACGTAACCTTGCCTGCTGCACTAACTGCTGTGAAAGAATTTCCATATGTATTCTTGTCCAACAATCCGCAAACATTTTCTGCCTGGTTTGGTGTTAAACCTGTTTTACGCAATACAAAGTTATAATATTCCGGCTGAACCACACGGGAGTTAAAGTCCAACCATACATCATTCGAAGAATCATAAACTTTGTGGCAATCGACACGAACCTCGCGAATACATTTATCGATATCAGTCGCGCACAATCCCATACCATTGATAATAGAATTACGCAAATCTTCGTTATACATGTCGTTCAAACCATTTGGCAACGCACCACCTTGGACGCAACTCAACAAAGATTGCATACACATATCAACTGTAAATTCAGAATTTACAACACCACCGTCTGGACAATGTGTTGGTGTTGGCGTGGGTGTTGGGGTCGGATCCGGATTCACAGGATTTGGCACCGGTGTTCCCGCATTGTTATCAACACCAGACACCGAGTGTGTTCCAACCGTATTAATAGACATTGTTGGCATCGTCGGCATACGTGCAGTTGTTGTGCCACGAGCAGACGCCTGGGTCTGAGACACATTTGCCATAGAACGTGGGGCCGCCGCACCATTTGCACCACAAACGCAAACAACCGCGGAAATTCCCGCGATTCCACCCATTAATATCTTAGACATTTTTTGCATAAAACATTCTCCCTTGTTTTTTACATATTATATCATAAAAAAAGCCATAAAAAAATGTTTTTTGCACATTTTTTGTTATTTTTTATTGACAAAAACACAATATTGTCTATAATAACAGCATGTTAAACATAAAAGATTTTATAAAAAAACAAAAACTGCCTATTACATGGACAATCGGCTATGTGTTTGTCGTATGGGCTATTTTGCATATTTTGTTTAACTTTGAATTATTCAGCATAAATAATTGGATACGCGTATCACACGCACATTTACACGGTATTGGCGGTGCCGCATTTTGTTTAATTGTTCTGGCTGTGGTTCCATTATATGTTGCAACAATGACCATTATCATCAGAACACAAAAGACATTATTTTCTATACCTGTTCCAAAATTTATAAAAAATATATTTGAAAAATTGTTTTCAAAACCGACACCTGAAAAAACCAAATCGGAAAATACCAAAACCCCAACACAACCACAAACAACCGAAACACCTGGATATGCAAAATACCCTGCGGAAATGCGTGGTGCATTTATTCGCGCACAATCTCATCCGAATCGTATTGCAACCCCAATTTGCAGTGCATGCAGTGTAAATCCAAATGTTTATCCCGACACCCAAAACAATGAACCAACATTGCCATCAGAATTAGCCAATGAAATGCCATTGCCCCCTGATTTTGATTCATTTGATAAACAATTGGAAGATCCACAACCATTAAAACCAATATTCCAAGACATAAATTTTTATGACGACGATGAACCAACTATCGAACCAGAAAACAATCCAAATCTGGACACAAATGTTTTAGATCATTTGAAAAAAACGAATCGCGAATACAACATAATTAACAACGATTTTATTTTGACCTCAGACATGGTTATTGCGACACATAACGATACTGAATTTTGGATTATGGATGATCCAATATGGTTTGCCGCTGGAAAAACACGTCCATCCCCAATTGAACAATTATTATCCAATGCCCAGGAACATTCTGTAAAACCAGTATTTGTATTAACCGGAACAAACATTATGGATTTTGAAAATAAACGCAAAGAATGGGAAGCAGCCGGTATTACAGTAATAACAGATTTAGCCGATTTATAAAAAAAACCGCCCAAACGGGCGGTATTTTTAATTTACTATTGGAACTTAAACATCTGTACTGTATGAGTATCTTTTACCGTTCCATTATCATACTTTCGGCAACCATTTTCACACGCAGGCTCTCTTCTCCAATCTGTACAATCAAATCTTTTCGTTTCTACCGTACATACATTGGTTGCCGCATCATATGATGCTATGTTATAAGTGAACCCTCTCTCTGCAGATATTTTCTTTGTACACCAACCACCACCAGATATTGATCCACTCATTTTGTTCTTGTATGCAACATTCTGACCATATCCTGTCTTAGTACCATCTTTATCACCTTCACAATTGGTCTTATTTGCATCATCAATTATGGCCTCGACAACAGAAGCTGCCTGTTTCAAAGATTCTGCAATCTTTTGATTAATCTTTTCGTCCATCTGACCCATTTCTTTTGTATATTTCGTCTCTAATTCTGCAATCTTATCTGACAATTTGGACAACAACGAATTTGCCACAATTGCACGACTATCATTTGTTAAATTCGGGAAACGTGCCTGATTTACCTTTTTATCACTCAGCATTTTACCACCAATGCCCTGAACATCACGTCCCGTCATACAGAATTGAACCTTTGGATCTGATTCTATTGAATTCATTATACGATCCAATGCTGTATTTAAAATCTTGACCAACTGTTTTGTACTTTCTATATCATATTGTGCACTTGCTGTCTTTTCTGTTGACACAGCAAATTGCAATTTTCCATCTTTATTATCCTTGGTTTCTTCCTCAACCAATCCAATAATAGATACATCAGGACGACCTTTTAACGTTGCAAACACACCATAACTATTTTTGGCATCGTCATCTGTTCTTTTTGTTTTTTTCACTGATTTTGCAATTGTATGGTCATCATCCTTCCAGTCAATATCAAACTCAAATGGGAACAATTCATTACTTGTAAACTGTTCTACATCCGCTTTACAATCCATATTATTTCCTTCGCCATCCAGATATTTACACGCCAAAACCTTTACAAAAGATTCCATATTACTCAAATCAAACTTTGCAGTCTCACAACTTTGTGTATCACCACAAACCTTTGCCATAGATTCATTTGCGGCATTCTGACAAGTCGTCAACAAATTATTATCAATATTCAACATAATACCGCTAATAATTGTCGTAATTTTTTCAAACACTTCATTTTGTGCTAATGTCTTGCCATCTTCATCAACATTACATGCGGTCAATTTTTCCGCTGGACACATCTTGGTAATAATTGTATCTGTATCCAAACCGACACAATTTGCATAATCAGCACCACAACGATCCTCGGCTGTTAAACACTTTTTAACCTCTTTGGTACATGCATCAACACGCATAGATGCCAAACGTGAATACACGTAATCCAAAATCTGTGGTTCTGCTGACACACATGGGTCTATTTGAACCTTACATAATGAACGAACGGTATCTGGTCTGGATAAACACATATCGTATGAACCTTCGGGATCATTTGGATCCATGTTATCTTTACATGCTTTTTGGAAACATTCAGAAATATTACCAATACAATTCATACGAATATTAGATTCAGCAATCAATTCCGCAGATTTTAATTCTGGGGCTGCCTCGGTCAAGAATGTATCCCAAACTTTATCTTTTACATTTACACATTGTTTTGTAACACTTTCGCACATCGGCTTTTTAGCTAACAATGTATCATATGTTGCCGCAGCAATCGAAATTTCAGACACCACACCTTTGATAGTGAACATTTTCACATCTGTTTGTTTTTTATTAATGGTCTTTCTGGTAGATTTAGCCGATTGTTGTGCATTCAAACTGCCAACGACGGATGCACATTTTGAAAAATCTTCGCCACAACCCGCGGTTGTTTGCATACATTGTTTAAAACGAATTGTGCATTGACCCAAATCATATTTGTTTGCATTTTGATGTTGTTCCAATGCCGCATCTTTTAATGCTTTTTGTGCGGTTTGTAATTTTTTCGCACTGTCGGATTTTTGTTTTTTCAAACTGTTTTCATACGCACCACAATCCGCCTTGATTTGTTGAGCATACATCATTTTCAACATAGACATACTGGATGCACATTCTGGAATTTGTTGAACACATATTTTATTCACAGAACTGTATAATGCATTACCTTTTTTACTTGATAATTCATCTGTTTCCGATGTACTAAACAATGCTTCTTGTTCTTCATCATCATCAAAGCCAGAATTATTCCATGCACTTAAATCTAAACTGCGAGCCTTTGTTTTTTGACCACCAACTGGGGAACTTTCGCCTGTTGTTACGGCATTTGCCGCCTTTTTCACCATTGCCTCGACCGCCTCGGCATCATCACCCATTTCAATACGTTCGACACCGGTTGTTGCCATCGCATAACTCTGTTCATCTAACTTTTGAATTTCTTCTAAAACAGTTTCTAATTCTGCATGACGATCGCTGCACAGACAACGACCACCATTGGTGTTTTCAACCATACAGAATGAATCCATACATCCATAATATTTTGTTTTGCACTCTTCACTGACAACTGTGTTTTCTGTTGCAGAACTGATTTTTGTTCCACTGTTGATTGCCTTTTGTGATGCCGCACGCGCTGTTACGCCCGATGATTTTGGTGCAACTGGTGCCGCCGCTGGTGCAGAAGCATTTGTTTTTACCGCCACAGGTGCCGATCCACGTCTGACTGCCGCACGTGCAGATGTTGCACCCGATGCATTACTCTTGGCAACTGATGGTGCCGCTGATGGTGCCGCCGCCGCTGGTGCAGATGCCGCCCCTGGTCTGCCACCACCACGCGCCCCACTCGTCACACGGGCTGCAGAAAATCCGTCATAACATACGAATCCTGAACATAAAACAATCAAAGCAATCAGTTTTTTCATAGATCTCACTCCTACTATTATCCCTTATATTTTATCACAAAATAACCTTAAAACAAAATACTTTATAAAAAAAATCCTGCAAAAACTTTGCAGGACTTTTTATTTGTAAAACCAATAAATTATTTACCAGTTGCACGACGTTTAACCGCAACAGTTTTTTTGGCTGCGGTTGCTTTTGCCTTTGGGGCATCTTTTACATCTGCAACTTTCTTTTCTGCCTTTGGTGCCTTTGGTGCTTTTTCTTCGGTTACAACTTCTTCTTTTGCAACTTCTGTTTCAGCAGCCACAGGTTTCACTGTTTTTTTAGCATTAACATCCCTGTCAACCAATTCGATAATTGCCATTGGTGCCGCATCACCATAACGGAATCCAGCTTTTAAAACGCGTGTATATCCGCCAGGACGTTTTGCATAACGTGGTCCCAAAACTGTAAATAATTTTTTAACAGTTGCATTTGTTCCATTGCCCAATTCAGATGCAATTAAACGACGATTGGCAACCGTATCAACTTTTGCACGTGTAATCAATTTTTCAACGACACTACGCAAATCTTTTGCTTTTGGCAATGTTGTTTTGATTTGTTCACGTTCAATTAAATTTTTCGCCAAGCCAATTAACAAAGCTTTGCGGGCATTTGTATCGCGATTAAAGGTGCGACCTGCTACTCTATGTCTCATTGATTACTCCTTTTTGTTTCAGCCCCTTATTCATCGGGGATTGCTTCGAGACACCATAACCTAAAAATTTCTTTTCAGTATTATGGAATTTGTTTTCATTATTTATATGGGTCTTCATATTTCTTGGACAACTCAGCAATATTTTCTGGTGGCCATCCAGGAACTTCCATACCTAAACCAAGCCCCATTGATTCCAATTGGTTTTTGATTTCGTTCAAAGATTTACGGCCAAAGTTTGGTGTTTTCAACATATCGGCCTCGGTCTTTTGAACCAATTCACCCAACCAATTAATTTTGTCGTTCTTCAAACAATTATTTGCACGAACAGACAATTCCAATTCATCAACATGCTTTAACAACTTTGGATCAAATGGCAAAGCATCTTTTGCTTTATCTTCATCTGATGGAGCACTGATTTGTGCTGGATCTTCAAAGTTGATAAATACCAACAATTGATCTGTTAAAATGCGTGCCGCAAAAGCGATTGCATCTTCTGGTGTCACAGAACCATTTGTTTTAACCGTCAATTCCAATTTATCATAATCTGTGGATTGACCAACACGTGTCTGGGAAACCACCGAAGAAACATTCAAAATTGGTGAAAAGATAGAATCTACTGGAATCACACCCAATGGCAAACCTTCGCCATGTGCATTAGCCGCAACATAACCACGACCAGAATCTAATGTGATTTCCATATCGAAAGTTGCATCTTTATCCAAAGTGCAAATTTCAACATCTTTGTTCATAACCTCGACACCACCGGTTGTTTCAATCATACCAGCAGTAACAACCACAGGACCTTTTGCCTTGATAGTTGCCTTGTGTTGACCCTCGGTCAATGCTTTGAAATACACACCTTTCAAATTCAAGATAATATCACAGATATCTTCACGAACACCAGGCAAGCTGCTGAATTCATGTTGAACACCATCAATCTTGATATATACAGGTGCACATCCTTGCAAAGAAGACAACAATACACGACGTAATGCAGTCCCCAATGTCAAACCAAAACCTTTTTCCAAAGGTTCTGCAATCAAAGTTGCAATATTAGGATTTTTTTCATCGACTTTGATATTCAATTTTTTTGGCTTAATCAAAGTCATCCAGTTTTTTTCAATCATATTTTCTCCATTCGGCTTAGTTTATTATTTTCGCCAATCGGCACACACTAAAAAACCTAGCTTTTTAATGCGTGCATAGATTTTAAACCCATATATTCAAAAAGTCAACAAAAACATAACATTGACTTACAAACAAATAATAATGATAATTAAACTATTCAATTCCCAAAAAGGAACAAATATGGACGACTCTTCTTATGTAGAAATTATAGGTTTCAAATCTTTTACTGGGCTATGGAACGAAGCATGCGACCAAATATCCAAAGAATCATTGGCTTCAAATATTGATAACGACCTGAAACTGTTCTGTTTATTACGTTCTATGGTATTAAGTTCTGAAAAACCGACATTCGTACGCAGTTATAAATTACACGATCTAAACATTCCAATTAACAATAACCGCACCTATTTTGATTTTCCAACTAAAAACCGTATCCACGTATCATGGAACCACATTTCTCAACCCAACGCATCCTACAGAAATATCCAACACAGAAATCCCAAGATTATAAAACCAAAACCAGCACCTGTTTCTTTTTTACGTGTTGGTAGTTCGAAATTAGTTGAATATAAAAATATATTAAAAATACAGAATGACTGTGTTTTCGAACAACAAAATTTATCTCTGCCAACAGAAATTTTATACACAATATATAACGAAGAATTTTCTGCAACATTAGACAAAACTCGGGTATTCTACCCTATTTCCAGGGAAATTGTGAATATGTTTGCAACAAATCGTCGGCATAATATAAATTTAAAAACTTTCCAAGAATTAACTGATGATATGTATAAAAAATTACTGGCCCAGCGCAATAAAATGAAATAAAAAAAATCTGCCATTCTGGCAGATTTTTTTTATTGCAGTAATGTATTACACACGACGCACTTTCTTTGGACGGCACCCGTTGTGTGGAATACGTGTTGTATCAGTAATAGATTGAACAATTAATCCAGCATTTGCCAATCCACGAACAGCTGATTCACGACCTTGTCCGATACCACGCATCAAAACATCAACTGTTTTCATACCCATTTCTGCAACTTTTTTACCAACTGCATCTGCTACAACTGTTGCAGCATAAGGTGTGGATTTTTTTGCACCCTTGAAATTATTAGCACCTGCTGTGGCCCATGTTAAAACTGCGCCTGTTGGATCTGTAATAGTAATACGAGTATTATTATTTGTCGCAACAACATGAGCAATGCCATGTGATACTTTTTTTACAACTTTCTTTTTAGATTTATTAACTGCCATTTTTTAACCTTTATTTAGATGTCTTCAATTAACTATCGTGTTAATCTCTACCTGTTTTTATTATTTACCCTTGGTTGCAGATCCAGCAACGACGACACGTTTACCTTTACGTGTTCTGGCATTTGTCTGGGTGCGTTGACCACGAACCGGCAAACGGTTACGGTGGCGAATACCACGGTATGTTTTCAAATCTTGCAGACGTTTGATGTTCATTGCAACTTCACGACGAACATCGCCTTCTACTTTAAAGTTTTGTTCAATGTAATTAGAAATTTTGATAACATCTTCGTCAGTCAAATCTTTTGCGCGCAAACCATCTTTTAATTTCAACGCAGCACAAATCTTTGCAGCTCTGGCTGGGCCGATACCATGGATGTATGTCAACGCAACTTCGATGCGTTTTTCTGATGGGATGTTAACACCTGCTATACGTGCCATCTTATATTTTCCCTTTTTTATTTAACTTTGAACGAATATCTCGTCCGCCTAATCCTCCAAAATTTTGGGGTGCCCAAAATTTTGAAACCTCTTGATTTTGCCTGTTTATATTATATCAAAACAAACAAAAGTCAAATCTTGTTTATCGTCCCCATTGGATTATCCACGGAAACGACCATGTTTTTGTGCCTTTTGAACAACACCGCTGTATTGTTTCGCAACCAAATAAGATTGTACTTGATTCATTGTATCCAACACAACCCCAGCCACGATCAAAACACTGGTACCACCAATTACCAATGGCATACCTGCATGTGTATTCAAAATAATTGGTATCACACAAACAACAATCAAATAGCAAACACCAATTGCAGTAGTTCTGGATACAACAGCATCCAAAAACTGCATTGTTTGTTCCCCAGGACGAACACCTGGAATATATCCACCAGCATTTCTTAAATTATTACTGGTTTCTTCGGAATTAAACACAACGGCAGTTTGGAAATATGCAAAGAATGCAATCAAAACTGTATACAATATAATGTATGACCATGCACCGTATGTAAAGAATCCGATAATAGATTGAACAACCAAACTATCACTTTGTGCAAAACGTTGAATAAATGCTGGCAACATCATAATAGATGCAGCAAACACAGGTCCCATAACCCCAGACATATTAACCTTGATTGGCAAATATGATGCATTTGTATTCATAACACCATTTGCCATTGCCTGACGAGGATACAAAATCTGGATACGACGTTGTGCTTGTTCAAAGAAAGCAATCAAAGCGACAATTCCGATAACAAAAGCAACAATCAACATAATCATTGTTGGAGAAATCTGACCAACACTGCCCAGCGAGAACAACTTACCAATACCGGATGGAACCTCGGCAATGATACCTGCGAAAATCAGCAAAGATGCACCCTGGCCTACACCACGTGCAGTAATTTGTTCTGCTAACCACATAACAAATACAGTTCCACCAACCAATGCAATCAAAGCGGATAATTCAAATGTCCAACCTGGGTTCACCACCGCGGCAACACCATTGACTGGTGCCATAAATTCCAATCCACGAATAACCGCCCAACCTTGAACAACCGCCAAAACCACCGCCAAATAACGAGTGTATTGATTGATTTTGATACGACCAGATTCACCCTCTTTACGTAAATCAGTCAATGATTTGCTGGTTGCTGTCAACAATTGCAAAACGATAGACGCAGAAATGTATGGGAAAATGTTCAATGCCAAAACAGACATACGGGACAATGATCCACCCGCAAACATATCAAACATACCCAACATTCCACTGCCTTCACCGGTGAACAAATGCAACACAGCCGAAGCATTAACACCAGGTAATGGAATAAAAGAGCCAACACGATACACAATCAAAGCGCCCAAAGTAAACAAAATACGCTTCTGCAAATCACTCAGGTTTTTGAAAAAGTTCGTTATTGATTTCATGCGTTTATCTTTTTGATATAAATACATCCCGGGGATTATTCCCCAGGATATAAGAGGTTAATTATTTGTTAGAAATTTTTCCACCAGCTTTTACAATGGCTTCTTCTGCGGTCTTGGACCATTTATCAGCAACCACTGTAACTGCAGTTTTAATTTCACCTTTGGCCAAAACTTTCAATCCAGACAATCTGCGATTGATAATTTTTGCAGCCAACAAAGATTCCATTGTAATAGGAGACTTTGCATCAATTTTGCCAGATGCGATAAATTTTTCAATATCGCCCAAATTGATTGTTACATATTCTTTTGCAAAAGGATTTGTAAAACCAAATTTTGGAAAACGACGCAAAATTGGCATCTGTCCACCTTGGAAAGTTGCCTGTTTACGAGAACCTGCACGTGCCTTTTGACCTTTGGTTCCACGTCCACATGTCTTGCCATAGCCACATGCTAAACCACGACCAACGCGTTTAATATCAGCACGAGCGCCTTTGTTATCCATCAATGCATTTAATTTCATTTCTTTTTCCTTTTAATCCTACGACTATACATATAGTCTATATCGCACATAATACAAGATTATGTACTCGGTTTTCTTTAATTATTTTTCAACGATTTCAACCAAGTGTGAAACACGAGCAACCATGCCGCGTACACTTTCTGTATCGTTTAATTCTTTTGTTTTACCAATACGTCCCAAACCCAAAGCCAACACAATTTTGCGTTGATATTCTGGACGACCGATAATGCTTTTTACTTGTTTTACAATTATTTTAGCCATGTCTAATCTCCATACTTTGTGTTTGTATATTATTTTGCTTCAGCTTCTTCTGCAACTTCCAACTTTTTGCCATCACGACCAGCAATGATTTCTGCAACTGTTTTGCCACGACGAGCAGCAACAGTTTTTGGAGAATTCATTTTTGCAAATGCCAAGAAAGCAGCACGGATCATATTGTTTGGATTATTTGAACCTTGGGACTTAACCACAACGTCTTGGATTCCCAAACATTCAAATACAGAACGCAAAGCACCACCAGCAATAATACCAGTACCTGGAACAGCACTGCGAACGACCAATTTACTTGCACCATATTTAGAAGAAATATCATGATGCAATGTACGACCTTCTTTCAAAGGAACTCTGATCATTTTCGCTTTTGCAGCCTTGGTTGCTTTTTGAACAGCAGCCTGAACTTCCAATGCTTTACCTTTACCAAAACCAACGCGACCTGCTTTGTCTCCAACAACAACTAATGCTGAAAAAGACATGTTACGTCCGCCCTTCACTGTTTTTGAAACGCGGTTGATAGAAACTAATTTATCTACCAAGTTATCTGTTTGTAACTTTTTATCATCAAAACGTGCCATCATAAAATCTCCGTTTTATTAAATTCTAACACCACCTGCGCGAATCGCTTCACACAGAGCTTTTACACGACCATGATAACGATAACCACCACGATCAAAATAACAATTGTCAGCAATGCCTGCCTTAACAGCACGTTCAGCAAAGGTTTTACCAACTAATTCTGCACCAGCAATATTCCAACCTTTTGCAGCAAAGCCTTTTTCTTTACTGGATGCAGCACACAATGTATGACCACGAGTGTCATCAATCGCCTGAATCTCGATATGACGACCAGAACGAAAAACCGACAAACGGATCTTTCCAGGATTTTTTCTTTTCAACGCAGAGCGATTTGCTAATGTGCGTCTTTCTTCTGAAGTCAAATGTTTTAACATTTCATTTCCTTTTTTCTCAATTTCCGTAACAGCGGAAATTACTATTTATTATTTCTTTTTACCTTCCTTACGACGAATCGCTTCACCCTTATAGAAGATACCTTTGCCCTTGTATGGATCTGCTTTACGAATCTTGTGAATCTTGTCAGCAAACAAACCAAGCAAGCATTTATCAATTCCACTGATTGTGAATTCAGTTGGTTTTTCACCCATCTTTACAGACAAACCTTCTGGAATTTCCATAACAACATCATGAGAAAAACCTACAACCAATGTCAATTTATTGCCACTGACCGATGCTTTATAACCAACACCGTTCATGTACATATCTTTTGAAAAGCCCTTTGATACACCTTCAACTGCAGCTTTGATATTACGTGTCATTGTTCCCCACATTGCACGAGAGAATTTATCTTCGGCATCTTTTGGTGTAACAACAACTTCTGCATCTTTGATTTCAACATTAACCAAGTGAGAATTTTTTGTATCCAATGCGACTTTTAATTCACCCTTTGGGCCTTTTACAACAACGGCATTGTCTTTGATTTCAGCAGACACACCGTCTTGTAACTTAACTGGATATTTTCCTGCACGAGACATTTCTTCATCCTTATTTCTATTATATAACCTTACACAATACTTCGCCACCAACATTCATCAAACGCGCTTTGTGATCAGTCATAACGCCACATGGTGTTGAAACGATTGCAATTCCCAAGCCATTTAAAACTTTTGGCATTTTTGCACAGCTTGAATAAACACGACGACCTGGTCTGGATACAACTGCAATTTCTTGAATTGCACCATTTCCGCCATTGTATTTCAATTCAACAACCAAATTGGAACGATGTTCGTCAATTTGTTCTTTGCGAAAATCAGTGATGAAACCTTCGTCCTTTAAAACAGTCAAAACTGCTTCACGCAATTTACTGCTTGGGACAGTTACAAATTCTTTACCGGCTGCTTGACCATTACGAATACGAGTCAGCATATCTCCGATTGGGTGTGATAATGACATCTTTTACTCCTTGTTTGTGGATAATTCCACATTCAATTTCCCAGCTGCATTGTCCACAACTGGCGTTTTTGTTTTTACCAACTGGATTTACGTACACCTGGCAATTTACCTTCGGATGCCAATGTACGAACCTGTTGACGACACAGACCGAACATACGGAAGAATCCGCGTGCACGGCCAGTAACTGAACAACGATTGTGTAAACGTGTTGGATTTGCATTACGTGGCAATTTTGCCAATTTCTTCATTGCTTCCATACGTTCATCTGGTGTTGCATTAACAGACATTTTTTCTTTGATTGCTTCACGCTTTTTAGCATATTTTGCAACTAATTTTTCACGTCTGTGTTGCTTGTTAATCAACGCTAACTTTGCCATCTTTATTTCCTTTTATTATTTCAAAACCAACGGCAGGCCGATTTTTGTCAGCAATGCACGAGCTTCATCATCAGTTTTTGCTGTTGTAGCAATGACAATATCCATACCACGGATAGAATCAATTTTATCAACAGAAATTTCTGGAAAGATTAAATGTTCTTTGATACCAAAAGCATAATTTCCACGACCATCAAATTTAGATTTTGACAATCCTCTAAAGTCCTTAACACGTGGCAATGCAACAGTAATCAATTTGTCCAAGAAATCATACATTCTTTTTCCACGTAATGTGACCTTGGTTCCAATAGCCTGACCTTCACGCAAACGATATGTAGCAATTGATTTCTTTGCAACTGTAACTACTGGCTTTTGTGCAGCAATAGCAGTCAAATCAACAACCGCAGCGTCTAATTTTTTCTTGTCAGATACAGCTTCGCCAACACCCATATTCAAAACAATCTTATCAAGTTTTGGCACAGCCAATGCATTAGTGTAACCGAATTCTTTTACCAATTCAGGTACAACTTGTTTTTCATAAATTTCACGCAATCTACTTTGCATTTTTTTATTCCTTATTATTAGTTCCCGTAACAGCGGAAACGATTAGTTTTATAATTCAGTTCCAGATTTCTTTGAAACACGAACTTTTTTATCACCCTTCATAACATATCCAACACGGGTTGCTTTCTTTGTTTTTGGATCAACCAAAGCAACATTAGATACATGAATTGGTGCCTCGCGATCAATGATATGACCTGCTTGGTCTTGTGTTGGTTTGATATGCCATTTGTGACGATTGACACCTTCAACAACAACACGCGATTCTGCTGGACGTGCTTCCAGAACTTTGCCTTTGACGCCCT
>CAMHTQ010000002.1 GCA_946188105.1 uncultured Alphaproteobacteria bacterium
AAAAAATATACGAAAAATCAAATATTAATCACTTGCGGACCGAGAATTCACAACCGCAGTAATTTTGACGATAAAAGTCAGATTCACGGTTGATTTTAACGCGTAATGCCTCGTCCCATTTAACAGGGATATATTGTATTTCACCACAAGATTGTTCTGCAGCGGCATCAACCTGGGATTGAGATTTAAAACGGGATACACCAAACACAGATGCAATAGCATTATATCCGTTTTCCAAGGCAAAACGACGGGCAAATTCAAAACGGTATGCAAAACATTTACTGCACCGCGCACCCCGTTCAGGTTCATTTTCTAATCCGCGTACATATTCACGCCATGCATCATGGTCGTAATCGCCAACGGCATATTTTACCCCCAATTTTTCACAATATTTAATCTGTTCATTTAATCGCTTTTGATATTCGGTGTCTGGGAATATATTCGGATTATAAAATAACACAATAAAATCATCGATATTTAGGATATTGCCATCCGCCAATTGCTTTATAGCACCACAAGAACATGGCGCACAACAAGACATTAAAACCAAGCGAATATTATTTTCCATTTTGCCTACTTTGACGAGTTCCATATTTACTGATTTCTGCAACAATCTTTTGCATAGTATTCACAACTTCGAATTGATTTGCAAAATAAATATTTTGCCCATCGGTATCTGTACGAACTTTTTGCACAAAATTAACGCGAGTAAATCTTTCGTTGTTACGATAATTGCTTTTAAGACACATACCAGTCCCAGTTAAATCTGGCCATCCATTTACATAAAATGGATAAAACGCATGGGAATAAAGATTATTTTTTACTTCGTGTTCAGGGTTGTTTTTATCTGTCGCAATATCAACCAATTTTAATACAGCAACACGGAAATTTTCGCGGCACGCATACATTTTTTCGAATACCAGATTTTGGTATATTTTTGTCGAATTTATAACCGTAGATTGTGCAGTTTCAAAGTTGCATACAGGAATTAATTTTTCACAATAAATCTCGCACACAACATGATAACAATGAGATTTTTTTTCTGTATTTTTTCTGCATAACTTGAAATACCCGGATACTTTATCTATCCATTGTTTGCCACCATCGACATTCACGTATATTTTCAGGTTATCTTTGATGCGTTCCACAGATATTTTGGAAAAATTATCATTAATAAAACCTTCTTGTTCGTTTAGCCAAGAAATCATTTTTTGTGCATCAATAGATTTTTTCAAAGTTTTAATTTCCCCAGATGCATTATAACCGACAATATTAAAAGTATGTTTTACCCCAGCCATAATATTTATTCCTATTTAAAATATAAAGGGGACTTTTTAAGCCCCCCTTTTTTATAAATTATTTTCCTGCGACCTTTTCGTTTTGCATACGTGCAAAAACTGCAGCTAAAGCATCGCCATTATTAACCACGGGTTTTCCAAAATTACCTACAGGATAAATTGGATAACTGGCCTGACCAAATGTCAATGTTGTTTGACGATCCACAGATATATTTGCATGATCATGTCTTTTAAAAGAACGAGGATAATTTTCAACAACCAAATAATTACCACGACCTGTGCAACTAACAGATTTTGCATATTTATTATGGCTTGCTAAATCTAAAATATCGCGTTCTGTTTGTTTTGCATTTCCGCGTTTAACACCAAAAATAAATTTTTCTGAATTTCCTTTTGCAATCATAGTAAATTGCATATTCAAAACTTCGACATCTGCCAAATTTTCAATCTGTGTTTTAATAGCAGCCACAACATCAGAATATGATTCAGCATTAACTGCTGCATTGTGTCTGGAATTCAAAGGACTATATGTAATTAATTGGACCATAACTTACCTCCGTTTATTTTTCTTTTGAAATCAATCTGCCAATCACGTCAACAGGGACAATTGTTGGGGCATGTGTTTTTTTATCAAATGTCTGTAAATTTTTGTCCAAGTAATATTCATGATCAATTTTTACAGCACCATTATCAACAACACGTTTATCAAAAACAACAGGTTGGTTATTCAACATAATTGCGGCAACCCCAGGAACATTACGTCTGGTTACATATCTTAACAATTGACCACGTGAATCAAATGATGTTTCGCCTTTAAAAACCTGTGTACCTTTTAAATCATACACAGTTACATTGATAATTTTACCTGTGTTTTTATTCTTCATAATATACCCCTCTTGTATTTTCAAAAACGCGTAAGTGCCATATTATCAAAATATGCCCTGATGTCAACCGCAGATTTATCTTATTTTTTGAAAATTTCACCGATTTTTGCAGATGAATCTAATTCTATGATAGAATCAGCATCATTGCCAATGCCCAATTCTTTGGCACTGCACATCATACCATTGGATTTGATGCCTGCAACATTACGCGCAGCAAGTGGTTTTGTTGTATTCGGCAATACACACCCAACTGGTGCAAAAACACCAATCATGTCGGTATGCACATTTGGTGCGCCACATACGACTTGCAATTTTTCAGCCCCCGTATCAACGGTTAAAATATGCAAATCATCGCGTTTTTCGTGGTCTTTAACAGATACAACCTTTGCAACGATTGGTTGAACAACCGCCTTTTTAGCAGAATATTTTTCAACAATTTCTGTGATTTTTTCATCATCAAATCTTTCAAATAGATTTTCAGGAATTGTGAATTCTTCATTATCGGCAATTCTGCGTTCAAAAGTTGTTGGCCATGATAAATCATGTTTAACCGTAAAGATATTTTGCATCTTGGTCGCGGTATCTGGCATAAATGGTGCAGACACACGTGCATACAAATCAATCAGTTGGAAACATTCATTCAACACATCGCGTGCTTCGTCCATTTTACCTTCTTTAACCAATACCCATGGTGCAACCTCGGTCATATATTCATTACCAATCGCATACAACGAACGTAATGCCACAATAGATTTACGGAATTCACATTCTTCCAAGGCATTTGTTAATTCGTTCAATTTTTCATTTATGCGATTTGCCAAATCTGTATCGAATTTAACATCGGCTGGGACATGTGTTCCAAAATTTTTCGCAGATAACTTGCATACACGCGACACAAAGTTACCCAACATACCATTTAAATCTTTGTTGACAATTTCAGCAAATCTTTGAACTGTAAAATCTGTATCATCTGTTTCTGGTGCGGATGCCAACAGTGCATAACGCCATACATCCGCAGGTGCAATTGATAAAGCATTGTCCAAGAATATTCCATTTCCTGTGGATTTAGAAATTCTTGCACCATTGAAATTCAAAAAGTTCAAGCCCTTTAATACATCAACAGTTTTCCAATTATCATCCATCGCTAATTCTTGTGATGGGAAAAATACCGCATGGAAAGAAACATTATCTTTGCCCATAAATTCCACGTATTTGCAATCTGGATTTTTCCACCAAGAAGCCCAATCGTCAGTTGCTGCCTGTGATATAGAAATATAACCCCATGGTGCATCAAACCAAACATAGAAAACTTTGTCTTCGAAACCTGGTTTATTAACAGGAATCCCCCACTTTAAATCACGAGTAATTGGATTATCACGCAAACCTTCATCCAACCATTTGTTTGCAATTGCAATAGCGGTTTTTGACCAACCCTGACGAGAATTAACCCATTCACGCAATTTATCTTGGATACCACTTAATTTAAAATACAGATGTTTTGTTTCACGCATTTCAACCGGTGAATTTGGATCCGTTGCACTATGTGGATTAATCAATTGATCTGGATCCAATGTTGCGCCGCATTTACCGCATTCGTTTCCGTATGCACCATCGCAACCACATTTTGGACATGTGCCAATAACATAACGATCTGCCAAGAACTTTTTTTCATTTACTGAATAAGGTTGCTGTGATGATTTTTCATAAACCATGCCCAATTTATCCAGACGTTCAAACAATTCATGAATTAATTTTTCGTGCAATTTTGTATGTGTGCGTCCATATAAATTAAAAGATAAATTAAAATCACGCACTGCATCCAAATGTTTTGCCCGGTATTTATCGACATATTCTTCGACAGGAATACCTTCTTTTAACGCACCAACCTCAGATGGTGTGCCATGTTCATCTGAACCGCCAATATACAATACATCGCGTCCCATTGCACGACAAAAACGTGCATAAACATCCGACGGTAATAAACAGCCAATCAAATGTCCAATGTGTAAAACATTGTTCACATAAGGTAATGCCGATGTAATCAAATATTTTTGTGCCATAATGAACCCTTTGGTTTCAATAAAAAAACGACCAATACTTTGGTCGTCTTTTTCGAATTTCTGGTGGGTGGTATTGGGCTCGAACCAACGACCTCCACGATGTCAACGTGACGCTCTAGCCAACTGAGCTAACCACCCAAAGCCAAACCATTATAACAATAAAATTTTGATTTGCAAATAAAAACTGCCCAGAATAATCTGGGCAATTTACAAACAACCAAACGATGGTGGATGTTAAGAGACTCGAACTCCTGACCCTCTGCGTGTAAAGCAGATGCTCTAGCCAACTGAGCTAAACATCCAACAAAGGTACTTTGATTATAGAAAAAAAAATAACATTGTCTAGTTTTTTTTATAATTTTTTCAAAGCATTAAAAAACCGGCTGTTGCCGGCTTTTTATATTAAATATTTTATTCCAAAAAGTATTCAACTGTTGCCACAACACGAACCTTTTTATTTATCTGTTGTGATTCGGATTCGTTAGAATCATCACGTGGCAAAATTGAAAATACGCCCTGATTTGCAAAATGGATTTTACCAACCTTGCTATCAGATGATTTTGCAAATTCCAATGCGGCCTGACGTGCATTTTTTGTCGCCAATTCCAACATTTGTGGCTTTATCTCGTTCAATTTTGTGAATACATAAGAAACCGGAGAATTATATTGATTTTCAAACACAACCCCAGAATCAATCAAATCACCGGCCTTGGTATATGTTTCTGCAACATTATGCACCTGGTTTGAACGAACAGTCAGTGATTTTGTTAAAATAAACCGAGATGTTACAGGATCATTTCCACGATATGGATTTGCCATCAAATCATTTGTTTCAACGCCACCTAATTCAATTTCAGAATCAGAAAATCCATTGTTATGTAAAAAGTTAATAATAGCATCTGTTTGTTTTTCCAATTTGGTTTTTGTTTCAACCAAATTATTTCCAGTTGCGACATATTTAATATTCCAAATTGCCAAATTTGCCTCGACATCTTGTTCTGCCAATCCTTTGACAGTGACCGAGTTATAGTTAAATTTGGAATGATAGTAATAATACCCAGGGAAAAAGCCAACAAACAGCAAACCCAAAGCAATAATCACTACATATAATGCAGATAATTTTTTCAATTCAACTCTCCTTTGTTTTTATTTTAATCACGCACAATTTTTTATACAAGATATTTTTATCTGTGTTTTTGTTCCCAGGCTAATGTATTTTTAATATATTCTGCTGCACGTTTGGGGTCAAATTTATCGTCAGTCTTTAATTTGCCTTCGGCATCAATCCATATAGCATGCGCGCCGGCAACCCGCGATATTTTTGTTAAATTTTCGGCAACATTTTCCGGTGACAGACCACCAGAATAACCTTGGTAGTGAAAATATGGATACACTGGTGCCCGCCATACACCCGCATCACGACCCGTTCCACCCGATTCATCAAATAATAAACTAAAGTTTGCACCAATTTTATGTAATTGTTGAACCGCATTTTTTGTGCGTGCATTATATTGGATAATAAAATCTTTATCTTCATAATATTCAATCAATGTTTTCAATTTATGTGCATTAAAATTGTCGGCGGTTTTTTGTGGCATATTTAATTGAATACGTTTAACAACAGGTTGCAAACGAGTCATATGTTGCTCGTACCACCTATCTGCATTAAACAATGGTTGTAATGCAACAGGTACTGTTCCATTGCAAATATCATCACACCAATCATTATTTACATGAATTGCAAGGTTACATACGTCCTGTATTGTGATACTATCAGACATCATATCAACCAATTGTTTTATCCATTTATATCTTTCGGTGTCGGGTGAAACTTTGCCTGGATGCATTTGGACGGCGATTTCAACGCGCGGGTCCATTTTACACAAACCAAACAATTCTTCGTATGTATTATGATTGCGTGGGTCAGAACATGTAATGTATCTTATATCCATATTTAATCCTTTTTGTTATTCAATCGCAACTGCCCACATGCAGAACCGATATCGGTTCCTCTCTCTCGCCTGATGCGACAATGTATTCCGTTTTTAATTAAAATATCTTGGAAACGATGGACTGCATTGCCTGATGGTGACGCAAAGTCGCGTTCGTCCACAGTGTTCCATGGAATTAAATTCACCATACAGTTTTTACCATGTAATAATTTAGATAAATCTTCTGCATATTCCGGTGTACAGTTATACAGAATTGTTTCGCCATTTTCGTCTTTTTTACCCAATAAAATGTATTCAATCATCAACTGGCGATTATGCAGATTTGTAAAATCATCAGCCGCCTTTAACACATCGGCAATTTTATATTTATTGTTTATTGGCATAACGGTTGAACGTAAATTATCATCTGGTGCATGCAATGAAATAGCTAAATTTATCGGCCGTCCCCATTTTATCAAATCATAAATACCTGGCACAATTCCGCATGTTGATACAGTAATTCTCCGCCAACTGATATTCAAATCGTGATTTGCGCGTTCTAAAAATCCAATAACATTTTCTGTGTTTTGTAATGGTTCACCTGTCCCCATAACAACAATATGTGAAACATCATTATTATTAGGATCGCCATTGGGTTTAATTTGTTTGTCATCTGTTGTATTACGTAATTCCCATTGGGCAACCAGTATTTCAGAAAATATTTCGTCTGTTGTTAAATTGCGTTTTAATCCAAGTAATGTACTGGCACAAAATTTACATCCCATTGCACAACCAGCCTGGGAACTGACGCATACAGAATTACCGTATGTTGTCCGCATCAAAACACATTCAATTTGTTCAGAATCATTTAATTCTAATAAAAATTTGGTTGTCTCACCATCAGCAGATACTAATTTTTTTACAATTTTAACAGGCAGAGTTTGTGCCACCGCTTCCAACTTTTCACGTAATGCCAGTGGTATGTTTTTCATAGACATAAAATCAGGTGCGCCCCGCAACAGCCAATCACGAATTTGTGCGGCCCTGAATTTAGGTTCGCCTAAATCGGTAATAAATTTTTGCAGTTCAGCATCTGTTAAAGAAAAAAGAATCTGTTTCATAATTTATATCTTTCGTCTTTGATAACAACAACGGCTTTGCGTCTCAGTTGTTTTAATTGTTGTTCAGCCATAAACATTGCTTGTTTATATTCTGCATTTTGTTTAATTATTTTATTTAAATTTCCATATTCTTTTGATGTTTTAGTACTGCAAATCAAAAACACATCAGAATTCACAGGTTTTGACCAAGTCAAGGTTGGCAAACCCACCAAAACATCACGAATATCTGGTGCTAATTCATATTGTTTTGCAGTAAATTTTTGTGGCGAACCACCAAAATTTTCCGCCATTTTTATAGCATCATCACAGCTTTTTGGTTTTTCTAATTTATCTATAATTTCTTGTGGAATATCAATCAATCTTACCAGTGTCATATCAATTGGTAATCCGCGTTCGCGTGCTAATTCTGCTTTTTCAGCCTCGATATCTGCACTGCTGATATCAACCATTGGTAATACGGTTTTTGCAACAATAATTTGCCACGCGATGTTTGCACGTACAGCGTCCCTGGCAATTGCTTTTTCGTTTTCAGATAATGCAGGTAATCCCATACGACTCAACTCTTTATCAACATCTTTGTCGGATGGGTTAATACCAAAATTTGCCGCATAATTTAATTTAACCGTATCATCAATTATGTTTTGCAAGGCAACACGTCTGTTATCCGTAGAAATATTTCCTTGGTATGCCATTAACTTTGTTCTGGCCGTAATATCGGCATCAGTTACCGTTTTGCCATTTATTGTTGCAACCACAGTTGTTGCATATGCTGGCAAACAAAACAAACATAACAAAGCAATAAAATATTTTTTCATCTTTCTTTCCTTAAATTTTAGTAATCCAATCCAAATCTGAACTGGATGGTTGCCTTTCCAGAATAATCCTGACGAACAGCATAATCACGATGATACCCCAAAGATAAGAAATAGCAAGGATGTTTATAATACAGTCCCCCAGAATGTCTTTGGAAATGATGATATGTGTTGTTATAAATTGCATTAAAATTAAAAGACAATCTTTCTGTTAATTGTATTCTTAAACCACCAACAGTTTCATTGATATCTTGTCCTAAAAATGCCTCGTCCAGTTGTTCGGACCAAATATGTCCAACATAAACATAATTTTTACTGGTACCTAATCTGCCATCTGTTTCGATATGACGTAATACTAATGTATCACTATCTAATCTGAAACGGGAATTTAATCCTAACCAACTGCCATTATCCAAACCAACGCGTCCAACATAGTCAGATTTGCCACGGTGGAATCCGCTGTTGGGATCGGTTTCTGTTCTGGATGTAAAATCATAACTTTGTCCTAAAAACACCTCGGCAGATTGTCCGTCATCGCTGTATGTTGCCCATCTGGCACCGTAATCAGCAAATGTTCCATTTTCCCACAAATCATAACCAGCAAAACGATTGTTTGAAAACAATGTAACATCAGATAACAAAGCGCCAACTGAATCATTACTTGCTGCAAAAATTTCTTGGGTATTTGTGTGACGCATCACTGTCAATCTGGCGCGTGGTTCAATAATTTGTGTCCAATGTGTTCCAGGACGGAATAAAGGCAATCCCCACTCTAAATAACCGCTTGGTAAAAATCTGTCTTTCATACCGGTAAAATCATTAGACCCGACCAAGTCATAATTTTGGAAATTATAAACATCATATCTGGCATCTAAACTGGCGGTAATTCTGTTGCCACCCCATAATGTCCATGGCGAGACAATTCGTGCATCGCCAATGATACGTTGCATATTTGTATTGTCGTGTCCATCAATTCCTAAAATATCACTACTGAATACGGCATATGTTTCACGATATAGGGGTGCAGTTTGATAAACACCACGAATGTTTGGTAAAATATTTCCGTTTACGGTTGTTTCGGTGCGTTTAGCATCACGTAATTCTTGGAATATATGGGTGTCCGCCATAACATAACCAGATTGTCCAAATAATTCAATTTCAGCCCCCGAATCCAAATATGGTTGATCATTAAAGAATCCATATTTCTGCAAATATGTTTTATCAGATGTTCTTTCCAAAGAGATATTAGCACGTGCATATTCACCCAGTTCAATAACATCATTATTGAAAATGTGCCAACGATTTTTACCTTCTTTATTGTGTGTAAATGAACCTCTGGTTCTGTATTCAGAATGTTCTGCATTTAATCTGTGTTCTAATTGTAATAACGGATTTTCGTTTGTCAGGTATGATAAAGTTACTGTCGCATCATGATATTCAGAAAACGATAAATATACCGGCACATTGATTTGTGTTCCCATTTCGTTTGTAGAATTTAAATCAGGTATTAACAAACCACTTTTATATTTAACACCTGGGTCTGGCATAACATAGTATGGGAACCAAAACACTGGTAAATCATACATATACAGTATTGGACTATAAAAAGCCAAATCACGTTCTTTTAAATCATGTTTAATTTTTGTTGCATAAATTTCCCATGCATTACCAAAAGAATCACAATCATAACATGCGGTAAATAATGCATCTTTGGCAACAGAAATATCACCATCCCTGTAAACCTCTTGGGCCTTTACATAAACATGATCACCCAACCATAACTCTATATCATTTCCAGAAATATTAGAACCTTTGTTAGAAAATTCAGAATCATTTAATTTTAATTTCTGTCCGGATTCTGTTGTGATTGTTGTGTTGCCATGTGTTGAAAATGTTGAATTTTTAACATTATACTCTATTCTGTCAGCTGTAATAGTTTTTGGTTCGTCTAAACTCAAATTCCCAGGCGATGCATACGCATACGAGCAATAAAGCATGGTAAAAAATGATAAAAATTTACTTACAGTTTTCATTTTTTATGCAACACCATTAAAACCAAACCCAAAATACCAAAAACACCAGCGGCCAGCATACCAAAATCTGACCATGTTTCTAACATATTTGTACATGTCATATAAATTGTCATAACAATTGCCATGGACAATACCGCCAATGCAGGTGAAAAACTGGCACGACGTCTTAAAATAGATGTTTTAAGTAAAATTGTCGAACAAATAATAGCCAAAATTAAATTCATAAAAGGCATTAAAACACGATTGCTCAATTCATTAAAAACAATCTTTCTGTGTTTTTCAGAAGTTTCCTTGCCGGTATATTTCAACAAATCTGTGGTTGAAATTCTGCGAACACGAAATGAAGAACTGCTCTCTTTGGTTGCTAAATTCAAGTCCATATCAAATGTATCAAATGTACCTGTAATCATTGAATTATTGCGGGCCTGTAAAGAACCATTTTCCATAACAATGGACATTCCGCGTGGTGTTGTAACCAATTTTCCAGTTTCTGCAAATATAGCCAATTCTGTTTTTTTATTGCGTGTATCAGACAGCATAACCTGGGATATATCGTGTCCAGAAACCTTGTCGACATACACCACTAATCCATCAGTTATGGTTGTAAATGCAGATTCTTGCAATTTCAAATGTGCCAAACCATACCGCAAATTCCATTGTGTGTCATAAAAATAACTTTGACTAACTGGAACAATCCATATATTCAAAATTAAATTCAAAGCGGTTAAAATCCCTGCAAACCACATCGCAGGTCTGGCCAGTTGCCACGGTGATAAACCCGATGCCATCATCACAGATATTTCATTATCAGAAATACTTTTATTATATACGAAAATAACAGCAATAAATGTTACAAAAGGAACGATAATAGATACAATAAACGGTATCAATAATGCAATCAAACCAATAAAACTGCCGAAATTTACACCATAATTTAATAATAACTTCATCATCGCCATAACCTGCATGGTCCATGCCAGACCAGTCAGAATTAACAGCAACATAACAAATATAGCAACTAATTGCTTTGAAAAATACTTGTTTATAATACCCATAATACAGAGTATAAAGCCCAAAATACAACCCGTCAAATTATTTATAATATAATAATAATTTTTCTTGCAATTGTTAAAAACAATGTCATAATACAAATGTTCTTAAAAAATAAGTTTTTTAAGGGCGGGGTTGGAAAACCCCGCCCTTTTAATAAAAATAACAACACAGGAGAAAAAAATGGCGTTTGTTTCTATGCCCCGTCAGGATTTATTGGAAAGTATTAAATCTTTGGCCGAAGAAAAAAATATTGATAAAGAGATTGTTTTTGAATCTTTGGAAATTGCTATTTCTAAAATTGCAAAACATAAATACGGCGAAGAGTTTAATATCACTGCATCTATTGATCGTAAAAACGGTGCAATTCACACTCAACGTTTGTTCGAGGTTATTGAATCACCTGAAGACAAGGGTGATGATTATGATCCAAATACAATGTTGACTGTTGAACAGGCAAAAAAATACGCAGAAAACCCTGTGGTTGGCGATACTGTGGTTGACCCATTACCAGAACCAGAATTCGGTCGTGTTGCATTCCAAACTGCACGTCAAATAATGATTGGTCGTGTTCGTGATGCAGAAAAAGGTCAACAATACGAAGAATTCAAAGACGAGGTTGGCACAATTATCAACGGTGTTGTAAAACGTTTGGAATTCGGCAATGTATATGTTGATATAAACAATGGCAAGGCCGAAGGTTATATTAAAAATACAGAAATTATCCCAGGCGAACGTTTGGGCGTTGGCGATCGTATTCGTGCATTGATTATGGATGTAGAACGTTCAAATACTGGCCCACAAATTCATCTGACACGCAGCCATAATATGTTTATGGAAAAATTGTTTGTCCAAGAAGTGCCAGAAATATACGAAGGAATTATTAAAATTAAATCTGTGGCACGTGCCCCAGGTTCTCATGCAAAAATTGCCGTAGAAACCCAAGATCCATCTGTTGATGCTGTTGGTATGACGGTTGGTATCAAAGGAACACGTATTCAACCTGTGATAAACGAATGTCATGGTGAAAAAATTGATGTTATTTTGTATTCCGAAGACCCAGCTGTATTTATCGTAAATGCGATGCAACCAGCCAAGGTGGCAAAAATCATTATTGATGAAGATAAACACAAGGCATTTGTGGTTGTAAATCCTGATCAACAATCTTTGGCAATTGGTCGTCGTGGTCAAAATGTCCGCTTGGCTTCTCAATTAACAGGTTGGGATATCGATGTGTTAAGTGAAGAACAAGAACAAGAACGTCGTACAAAAGAAACCAAAGAAAAGACAGAATTGTTCACTCGTGGTTTGGACGTTGATGAAATGATTGCACAAATCTTGATAAACGAAGGTTTCAGAACAATCGAAGAAATTGCTTTTGTTGATATCAAAGAATTGGAATCTGTCGAAGGATTTGATGCAGATTTGGCGGCAGAATTACAAAAACGTGCAAAAGATTATTTGAACAAACAAGAACAAGACTACCGTGACCAAGGTCATGCAATTGGTATCAGTGATGACTTGCTGGACTTTTCATTCGTGAAACATCCAATTATCATGAAATTGGGCGAGGCAGGAATCAAAACATTGGCTGATTTAGCAGATTTGGCAACTGATGAATTGGTTGAAATTTTGGGCGAAGACACAATGTCTGCTCGGTTGGCTGGTCGTGTCATTATGAAGGCACGTGAATTGGCTTATAACATTACCGAGGACTAATCTTTAAAATATAAAGGAACAAAATTAATGGCAACATTAACTCTTGGAAAATCTGTAACACTAGGTGCTGTGCAAAGCAAGAAAGGCGATGCGGTTTTCGTAGAACGTCGTCGCCGTATTGTTGCACCCGGCAGCAATGAATTGCGGGACGAACCTGAAAAACCGGTGACTCAACATAATGCCGCAGACGAAAAATTGCGTGCAGTATTAGAGGCTGCCAAGGCTCGTGAAGAAGAACAAAAACAACGTCAAGCAGCCGAGGCCGCAGCATTGGCTGCCCGCGAGGCAGAAATCGCGCGCGAGGCCGCAGAATACGAACAGGTTAAAAACCAATTAAATGCTCGTGAAATCGAAACAGATATTGTGGATGATTCTGCGATTGTTGTTCAACCAGAACGCAATAATAAAAAGCAACAATTTTCCAATCATCAAAAATCAAATCGTAATAATAATGATGATGACGAACCTAAAACCAATAATAACAAATCTTTCAAAAAAGATTTTAAAAAAACTGGCAAGATTTCCATCAACGATATTATTATGGGTGGTGATGACGATGATGATGAAATCGAATTGCGTGGCTCGAACCGTCGTCGCAGCGAGGCATCATTAAAACGTTTTCGTGAAAAAGCGCGTGCTGTATTTTCTGCACCACAAAAGGTTGAACGTGTTGTAACATTGGGCGAAACTATTGTTGTCAAAGATTTAGCAAATGCGCTGGCTGAAAAAGTTGGTAATGTTATTAAAAAGTTGATGGAAATGGGAATGATGGTGTCCGTCAATCAATCTATTGATGCTGATACCGCTGAACTGATTGCTGGCGAATTTGGGGCGACTGTAAAACGTGTTGTTGTTAAACCTTATGCTGACCAACTGGAACGTGGTCCAAATCCAGAAAATTTAACACCACGCGCACCTATTGTAACGGTTGTGGGACACGTTGATCATGGAAAAACATCCCTGTTGGATGCTTTCCGTAATGCAAATGTTGTTGCTGGCGAGGCTGGTGGAATTACACAACATATTTCATCATACGAGGTAAAAACGGCATCTGGTGCAATTATTACATTTTTGGATACCCCAGGTCATGAAACATTTACTGCTATGCGTGCTCGTGGTGCGCAAATGGCTGATATCGTGGTTTTGGTGGTTGCCGCCAACGATTCCATTATGCCTCAAACTATCGAGGCCATAAATCATATTCGTGCGGCCAAGGTTCCATTTATCGTTGCTATCAACAAATGTGATTTGCCCGAGGCAAATCCAGAAAAGGTAAAAATCGATTTGTTGCAACAAGAGGTCCAGGTTGAATCTATGGGTGGTGATGTTCAATGTGTTGAAATTTCTGCCAAGAAAAAAACCAATTTGGATAAATTAGAAGAGGCAATTTTATTACAGGCCGCCATGATGGATTTAAAGGCCGATGCGGATATGCCTGCGGTTGCAAATGTGGTCGAGGCAAAAATGGAACGTGGATTGGGTGCGGTTGCAACTGTAATTATTCGCCAAGGAACATTAAAAATTGGCGATGTATTCGTTGTTGGCGAAACATTTGGTCGTGTTCGTGGTTTGATCAATTCATTTGGTGAACGTGTTAAATCTGTGCATCCTGGACAACCTGTTATGGTTTTGGGACTGGATGCTGTGCCAAGTGCTGGTGACGAATTACGTGTTATGGAAACCGAGGCACAAACTCGCGAGGTTGCCGCATATCGTATCCAACAGGCCAAAGACAAGGCAAATGCTGTTAAACGTTCATCATTACAAGATTTATTCGCAGCACGCGATGAATCTAAAAAGTTAATGTTGCCGGTTATTCTGCGTGCAGACGTGCAAGGTTCTGTCGAGGCAATTACAGATATGTTAAAAGGTATCAATACAGACAAAGTTGGTGTTGATTTATTGTCATCTGGTGTTGGTCAAATTACCGAGGGCGATATCAGATTGGCCACTGCATCAGGCGCTGTCATCATTGCATTTAATGTTCGTGCAGACAGTGCGGTGCGTGATATGGCGCGTAACAACGGTGTTGATATCCGTTATCACAGTGTTGTGTATCGTATCACAGACGAAATCAAAGAAATATTGTCTGGTAAATTGGCACCAGAAAAGAAAGAAAACTTTATCGGTTATGCCGACGTTATCGCATTATTTACTGTTGGCAAGGGAACGCGTGTTGCGGGTTGCCGTATGACCGAGGGTGTAATTAAAAAAGATGCTTTTGTTCGCCTGCTTCGTGACAATGTCGTTATTTACGATGGTAAAATTGGCGAATTGCGTCGCGAGAAAAACGAGGTTAAAGAAGTATCTGGTGGTGTTGAATTCGGTATGAGTTTTGATAAATATAATGACCTCAAAGAGGGTGATCGTGTTGAATGTTACGAGGTTACCGAGGTTCGTGCCGAACTGTAAGTTATTTTCAAAAAATTGTTGGGGCGATTTTTGCCCCTTTTTTTATTCGAAAGAATGTGATACAATAAAACAGTATGAAAAAGTTTTTTGTGCTTTTATTATTATCTTTGATTACGTGCAATTTATATGCTGGCGGTTTTGACGACGCGATAAATAATGTACGCCAGAATTGTTCAGGTTTTTCTGAATCTTTATCAGATTTAAAAAAAATGGCAGGTATAAATACCGCAATAACTGGTGTTGGCACATTGGCGGCAACAGGTGCAACGGTTGTTGGAATAATAAAATCAAACACAGATTCAGACTTAGAAAAAATATTAGCAAAAGTGAATACTGGTTCATCGTCAACCAATCCATCAGCATATGAAGTAACGAAAACTTATAATGAATATATTGAAACATATGGCACGATTGAAAACGTAAAAACAGAACTGGAAACCAAATCAAAAACATTAGGCAATTGGAGAACAGGTTTGGTTGGTGGTGCCACAGCGACAAATATTGTGGGGGCTGTAATTGCTGGTAATAACAAATTGGATGACGATTTCCAAACCCAGATAGATAATTGTATAAAATCTGTGGATTTATTAAAAAATGCTATTGGCCAGGCACGCATGGATGGAATTGACACAACGCGTGCAAATAATATTGTAAAAGAATGTGATGATTTGAAAAATATAGATTTATCGGTAATAAATAAACGTGCAACTGGTGCAATGGTGTCTTCTATAATTGGGGCGGCGACAGGTGTTGCAGGAACCGTAACATCAGCTGTTGCAAATACCGATAAAACACGCAATAGTGATGATAAAACAGAAAAAAATCTGAATACCGCAGCAAATGTATTGTCGGGTGGAACGGTGGTGGCATCGGGGGTGGCAACGGTATTTAATGCCACACAAATCAGCACAATAAAAAAAATTGTAAATATTGCAGAAAAGTGTGAAAAGGTATTACAATGAAAAGACTTTTAACATTTTTGCTATTTTTGATTTTATCAGTTCCGGCATTTGCCGACGGTTTTGGTGCAAATGACAAAGTGTTATATTTTAATTCTGATGTTTTAATAGATGTAATAAAACGCAATTTTGCCAATGATTTGCAATTAAATGTCGCACAAAAATATGTTGATTTAATGGATGTAAACGGAAATGTGTCAATTGTTGATTTGGTAACGGTATGCAAAACCGGAAATTTAGATACGAATAAATGCCGTGTTTTTATAAATGATTTATTAAAGACTGCTGAAACCGACATAAAACCATTTTATTGGGCAGATTATGTTTCTGTAAATACAGACCCTATAGGATTAAATTCCGTTCAATTTGGGGATGGAACTTATAATTATGCAAAAAGTGGGTTATTACCTGGTGAATGGGCAATACAATTTGGGTGGATGAAATATAAACATCAATCATTTAGGAAACAATATCCAAATAATAAATTTATAGGCGGAACCAGTGCGTGTACATCGGATGTTGGTACCAGATATGTTGCGGATTCATCAAAAAATTATTCATCAAATCAACAAACAGGTAATCAATGCTGGTGTCGTATGACAGTGCCAGAACAGAGTGCATGGGTATATAATGGTGATATACAAAATGGCGGTACATGTCATCATGCCTGTGCTTTATCTTGTATGACAAATGTTCGTGATAAAACACAAATGCGGGGTGCAATATTTACCACAGTAAAATTAAATGAATCAAATGCCAATTCTGTTGCTGACAATACAACAAAAGATATATTGATTAAGAAATTTACCCCGTGTGAATTTGATTGGGTAAAAGATATCGATGTTTATGCCAGACCACACCCGAAAATAAAATTTTCTGGGTCTGAATGGACGATAACCGGATATAAATGGATGAATGGTGAAAAGTTTCAATGCAAATATCCAGATGTTAATGAAATAAAAGGTACGTCTTCAATAAAGAATTATGGTTATGGAAAGGTTTGTTTATGTAAAATGACAGAACCAGAAGAATCTGCATGGGTAGAAGCTGAGTGGAATGTATATGTAGGGGGAAGTAGAGAGTGTGGAACAGTGTGTGCTCACTCAATTGCGTTTGGAACAATTGCAGGAGATCTGTGTTCTAAAGATGATTACAGTGGTTCAAAAAGAAATGCTGAAGATATGTTTAAATCCATCGGTAAAAAATAAAAATTTAACTATTTTTTCTTTTTCTAAATTCATCCAATGATACAACCCTGCCCTCGTCTGGCACAGAATTTTTATTTCCATCCAATGGCAATTCCATATCGTTGTCTGCGGATTCTGGTTGTGATTTTGGATGGAATGTCAAAATAAAATCAACCGATGGATCTTTGAATTCAACCAATGCAGAAAATGGGACGCGAATAAAAAATGGACGTCCATCAAATGTCAACTGCACACCAAATTCTTTATCAGACACATGTAAATTGTTGTAAGAATATTGTAAAACAATTGTCATTATATCTGGGTATCTCATTTTTAAAAAGTCAGGCAATACAACCCCTGGATCACGTGTCTTAAATGTGATAAAAAAATGTGATCCATCCCCCAGACCATTTATCTGTGCATGAACCAAGGCATCTTTGACCACAGATTTTAATGCGTTATCCAGTAAAAGTTGATAATCAATAATTGCCATTTATTTTTATTCCTTTTCACACAGTATATTACTTATTTCTCCATTATGGCAAGTAACAATTACAGCATCAGGAATATCTGAAAAAGATTTTTCATCCAAACCTGTTACCCAAACCTGTGTATGATTTTTGCCAAATGTGCTGAAAATTCTGGCTCTGGCATTAGAATCCAAATGTGCTGCTGCCTCGTCCAGTAAAACAATACAATCGCGTTTTGTTTTTGTATGTAATAAATCTGTATGTGCCAAAATCAAATCAAACAAAGCCGATTTTTGCTGACCAGTACTGGTAAGCCGAACAGGTAAATTTAATTCATTATTGAACATACCGAAATCAGATTTATGTGGCCCATCCAAAACCATTTTATCATTTATCAAATCACGATTATCCGACAAATAATCACGATATTCACGTTCAACAATCGCGGCGGGTTTCCCAGAAATCAAATTGCGTTCCAACAAACCGTCAACCGATACACTAAATTTTTTTAAAAAATAATTTATCTCGCCTGAATATTGAATGCGTGCCGCGGCAATTGCGACGCCCGCCCCTGCTAATTGATCGTCTAATGCATCTAACCATTTAGCATCAGCAGAGTTTTTTAATGCAAATGCGCGTTCAGATAACAATTTTGTAAATTTTGCAATACGACCATTATGTGATGAATCAAAATTACTGGCTAATCTGTCAAAAAATGCACGTCTGTCAGCGGCAGAATCAACAAACAACCGGTCTTCCTTTGGGGAAATCCAAACGATACGCAACATATTGCCTAAATCACCTAATGTCGCATTTTCGTCATTTATTTTTGCATGTCGATTATTATCCCCAGAATTAAAATAAACACATATGGAATCACCAGTCTTGGTTTCACAAAATGCCGAAAAACCACCGTTGCCAGAAAAACAGGCAATATCTGTCATATCGGCACCACGCATACCCTTGTCGCCCGCCAGCATAGACAATGCCTCTAAGATAGCAGTTTTCCCAGCACCATTTTCACCAATGATAATGATGTTTTTTGCATCGTGCGTTTCAACACGTGATATTTTATGATTGCGGAAATCGTTAAGTGTAAGGGTTTTAATCATAACGGAATTTTTTGGAGGCCAGGGTCGGAATCGAACCGGCATCCAAGGATTTGCAGTCCTCTGCATAACCACTCTGCCACCTGGCCTTCAACACGTGCTTGAATATTAAACAAAAAAAATATCCTTTGCAACATAAATTTTTATCACACTAAATACAAAAAGTTAGGACGAATTCATGATTGATTTTTTTGCGAAAATATGATAAAATCTGCGCAGGCAGAGAGATATTAAATGAAGAAAATTTGGCTTGTTTTTACACTGATTCCATATGCATGTTTTGCAAAAGATGATTGTGCAACATTGAAAACGGTTCCTGAAACCACATTGACTTTGCAACAGGTTGTGAATTTTGGGCTGTGTCGTAATCCACAAACGGCTGCGGCATATGCATCATATCGTTCCGCACATTTTACAAAAAACGCGGCATACTCGTCATATTTACCCAAGGTTGATGCACATATTTCAACCAGTCGTCTGCACCGTGTTCACGATGATTGGGATTACAGTGGTTCACTTTCTGCATCATATTTGATATTTGATTTTGGTCGTCGTTCATCTGAATTTGCAACATCATTGGCGACATACAGGGCGGCTGGTTTTGATTATGATGAATCTGTTCAAAATTATGTTTATTCTGTGATTGGCGCATACTATGAATTATTAAATGCAAATGCCAATGTCGAGGCCGCAGAAATGGCATTAAAGGTTGCAAAAACCGCAAAAGATACCGCCGATAAAAAATTCAAGGCTGGTGCCGTTGCCAAGGCCGATGTGTACAAGGCCGAAACAACACTTGCATCTGCGGAATTAAAACTGGAACGTGCAAAAAATAATCGTGAAATTACCAAAGGGACATTGTTAACAAAATTGTCTTTCCCAGCAAACCAAGAAATTACAATTGCTGATATGCCATCCAGTTTTGGCAGTGATGCAGAAAGCGAGGATATTGATAAATTAATCGAGGTTGCGCGTAAAAAACGTCCAGATTTGTTAAAGGCATCTGCAAACAAAGATGCTGCATGGAACCGCAGAAACACAGCGTTTTTGAAAAATTTACCATCAATTTCTTTGACGGGCAGTGTTGATATGCGTGAAAAATCAGTTGGTGGGTTGTTTGATGATGTGTCGGCACGTGCAGGTGGTTCGGTTGGTATATCTGTATCTATGCCTATATTTGCTGGATTTCAAAATATGTATAATGCACGTGCGGCGGTTGCAAATTATGACAGTGCTGTTGAATCAGAACGTTCTGTCAGAAATAATGCAATGATGGATGTGTTTACGGCATATCAAAATTATAAAACCGCTAAAACCGTTTTAGAACAAACTGATGCATTATTAAAATCTGCAACAGAAAACGAACGTGTTACATCCGGAATGTACAAGGTTGGTCGCAGTACAATGCTTGATTGGCAACAGGCACAATCTGACCTTATAGATGCACGTAATCAAAACAATGCTGCGAAATATGATTTGTATGTAAAACGTGCAGCTGTTGCGCTGGCGATTGGCGATATACAAACAAAAATAGACGGAGAGGAATAAAATGTGGGCTAAAATAAAACAGTTTTTATCATGGCCATGGCGACACAAATGGTGGACATTGCTAATAATCATTGCGGTTGGTGGCTATATGATATTTGGTGCCAGTGCTAAAAAGACAGGAAACAAAGGTGAATTTGTAACTGTGAATATTACACGTGGTGATATGGAACAGGTTGTCAGTGCAACCGGTGAAATAAGCCCAGTAAATACCGTCAGTGTTGGTTCCCAAGTGTCCGGCACAATTGAAGATATATTTGTTGATTTTAATTCCCAAGTTAAACAAGGTGATATTTTATTAAAAATTGAACCATCTGTTTTACAGGCATCTGTGACCGAGGCCAAGGCATCTTTGGATTCCGCTGTATCACAAAGAAATTTGGCAAAAAGTGATTATATTCGTGATAAATCTTTGTATGCCGATGGTTTTATTGCACGTGCAGAAATGGAAAAATCACTTGCTCAGTATGAACAGGCCCAGGCATCTGTGGTACGCGCACAATCTCAATATGACAAAGCGGTAACGAATTTAGGTTATGCAACAATTACATCCCCAGTAAACGGTACTGTGATATCTCGTAAAGTTGATAAAGGTCAAACGGTTGCGGCATCTTTCCAAACCCCAGATTTGTTTGAAATTGCCGAGGATTTAACAAAAATGCAAATTGAAACCGCTGTGTCCGAGGCCGATATAGGTATGATTCAACAGGGTCAAAATGTTACATTTACCGTTGATGCATATTCTGGCGATAAATTCAAAGGTGTTGTTCGTCAAATTCGTTTGTCACCTACAACAACATCAAACGTGGTTGTGTATACGGTTGTGATTGATGTTGATAATTCAGATTTACGTTTAATGCCTGGTATGACTGCATTCGTAACAATAATTGTCAATCGTGCCGAAGATGTATGGAAGGCACAAAATTCAGCATTTTTATTACGCTCTTTTGAAAACATAGATCCCAAGGCCAAAGATATTCCAACTGCAAATCATTTGGCAATATTGCGTGATAAACAGGTTGTAATAGTTGAATATAAAAAGGGCTTGGTCACAGCAACCGATACAGAAATTATCTCGGATGATATAAAATCTGGTGATAAAATCATAGTTGGTCGCTTTGGTCAAGAATCATCAATTAAAAAATCCACAACCAGACGTAATAGTAATCCAATGGGTGGTGGCCCTAGATAATGGTGTAAAAATGCCGACACAACCAAATGTAATTTCTATGAATAAAATTTGTAAAAGTTTTCCACTGGAAATCGGTGGAACTCAACAGGTTTTATTTGATATAACATTTAATGTTCGTTCTGGTGAATTTGTATCTATTATGGGACCATCTGGTTCTGGAAAATCAACATGTATGAACATAATTGGTGCGCTGGACAGTGCGACATCTGGAACCTATGAATTATATGGTCGTGATATATCGACAATGACGGCTGATGAATTGGCGACAATTCGTAATGAATATATCGGATTTGTTTTTCAAAACTTTAATCTGCTGGCAAAAAGAAACATCCTGGATAACGTTATGTTGCCATTGATGTATCGCGGACTACCAATGCAAGAACGCATCAGAAAAGCACGCGAAATGTTAAAGTTGGTTGGTTTGGAAAATTTTGAAACTTACCTGCCTACGCAATTGTCTGGTGGTATGAAACAACGTGTTGCGATTGCTCGTGCATTGGCAGGAACACCAAAATTGATATTGGCAGACGAACCAACGGGTGCGCTGGATTCAAAAATGGGTAATGAAATTTTGCAGTTTTTCAAAAAATTAAACAAAGATTTGGGAATAACAATTGTAATGATTACTCACGAATTTGATATTGCAAAATATTCAGACCGTTTAATTCATATTTACGATGGTCGTATAACATACGATGGAAAAATACCAAAGAATGAATCTGATTTAATGCCAAAGGTTAAAAGGGGAACAAAATGACTTTTAACGACATAATGAAAGAATCTTGGTTATCAATCAGTGGTAATAAATTGCGTTCTTTTTTGACGGTATTGGGTATTATTATCGGTGTTATGGCGGTGGTGATAATGGTTGCGGTTGGTGAAACAGTTCAGCAATCTATCACAGACCAATTTTCATCCCTGGGGACAAATACGATTGTTATTCGTGCGGGTGCTGCACGTGTTGGTGGTGTCAGAACAGGAAATCGTCAAACATTAACAATAGATGATGCTGAATATCTTGCAAAAATGCCCGATATTGCTGCGGTCAGCCCAATGCAAAATTCTGCAGCCCAGGTTGTATATGGAAATAAAAACTGGTCATCTTCGATGGTTGGTGTATATCCAGATTATCAGACAGTTCAAAATATCGATGTTGAACAGGGTACATTTTTTGATATGGATGCTGTGAAAAACGCATCAACATATGCGGTCATAGGACCAGATACCGCAAAAGAATTAGGAATGCCTAATAATCCTGTAGGACAAATTATCAGAATTCAAAACACTCCATTTGTTGTTATCGGTGTAACCAAGGCCAAGGGTGATTCTGCAATGGGCAGTGCCGATGATATGGTAATAATTCCTATAACAACATTAAAAAAGCGTATGTCCGGCAGTCGTTTCCCAAATGCAGTGCAATCTATTATTTTGAAATTA
Source organism: uncultured Alphaproteobacteria bacterium (assembly GCA_946188105.1). Taxonomy (GTDB): domain Bacteria; phylum Pseudomonadota; class Alphaproteobacteria; order Rs-D84; family Rs-D84; genus Enterousia. The sequence goes on from CAMHTQ010000002.1 coordinate 23,220, forward strand.
TACCAAGATGCCGATAATAATATCGCAACCGAGCAAATAACAGCAATTTTGCGTTCCAGACATAAATTAAAAGACGCCGATGAAGACGATTTCCAAATTACAGATATGAAACAGGTTATGGAAACAATGACAACTGTAACTGGGTATATTAAATTATTACTGGTGGCTATTGCTGCAGTTTCATTATTGGTTGGTTCTATTGGAATTATGAATATGATGTTGGTGTCCGTTGCAGAACGCACTCGTGAAATTGGTGTCCGCAAGGCAATTGGGGCACGTGAACAAAATATTATTATTCAATTTTTATCAGAATCTGTTTTGATTTCGTTTATCGGTTCTATGACAGGATTGGTACTGGGCGAAGGCCTGGCCCAAGGTGTTGGTCGATTTTTATTACACTATAATGTGCCATTAAGTATTTGGCCAGTTGTCGTATCGGTCAGTGTCGCAATTATTGTAGGATTAGCATCTGGCGTTTTTCCTGCGATTAAGGCGGCGAAATTAAATCCGATTGACAGTTTGCGCTATGAATAATAAAATCGCGTCTGTGGGGCAAAATAACGCGAATTTGGATTGTATAAAATGTCATATCTGTTGTTTGTTTTAGGTTTATTATTATTGGTCGGTGGTGGCGAGTTATTAGTCCAAAGTGGCATATCATTAGCCCATAAATTGCATTTATCTCCATTGATTGTTGGAATTGTTTTAATGGGTGTTGGAACATCCCTGCCAGAATTATCAGCATCATTAAGTGCTATGTTTGCAAATCCCCCTGCCCCAGGCATTGCGTTTGGTAATGTAATTGGATCAAATATTTCAAATGTTTTGTTTATATTAGGATTGGCTGCATTGATATCGCCAATCAAGATAAATAAAGAGAATTTTCGCAGGGACGGTTTATTTATATTGTTATCTGTAATAATGTTGGGTCTGATAATGGCATTTGGCTATATTGATTCAATAATAGGCATATTTTTATTATTATTCATCACCGGCTATTTTGTAATCTGCTATGATAAACAAGAAGAACAAGATAATGCTCGCCAGCATATAAAATTAAAACATCCTGTGTGGCGCCTGGCGATATTTTCATTGATTGGTATTGCAATGATTGTTTATGGTGCAGATTTACTAGTTGATACTGCTTCAAAAATTGCTGATGTATTTGGGGTATCAAAATCGGTTATGGGATTGACTCTGATTGCATTTGGAACCTCCTTGCCCGAGGTAACCGTATCCACCGTTGCGGCAATTCACAGACAAAGTGCGATTGCATTTGGTAATATTGTTGGCAGCAATATTGCAAATATATTTTTAATTGTGGGAGCAATGGGTGTTGCACGTTCCACAGCTGTTCCGCAAATGTGGCAAAGTTACAGTATTATGGCCGCTGTTACAGCATTATTGTTGATATGTGGTATTATAGGTAAAATCCCGCGTTGGGCTGGATTACTGTTTCTCGCAGCATATGCCGCATACATATGTTTTTTGTTCAAATAAATCTTGGTATTTTGGCGAGTTTCTTATAATCTTATGCATTTTTTCGCGCATTTCGTCCAATACAGGCGTATCGCAGCCCAGTTTACGCGCACGTACAATAAGTGTTTCGTATGCATAAATACCTTCAATTGTTCCAACTAATTCCTCATTGCGCGCAATTGCCATACCGCCAGAATAATTACGACTGGTTGGTGATGTTGCAGACAAGAATAAATCCCCTAAACCACATAGACCTGTAAATGTTTTTAATTCTGCCCCCAGCGCCAATCCTAATTTAATAATCTCATTACAGCAACGTGTAAAAATTAAAGCACGTTCATTTTCTGATTTTATAGTTTCATGAATATATCCAGCAATCAATGCCATAACATTCTTACCTACACCAGAAATCTGTGTACCAATAATATCACCTGTTACATCAAGATAAGATAAATTCAAAGTTTGCAGCCCTGCTTCCATAACCTTTGCGCTGGTACCAGCCAGTGTCGAACCAGTAGGAATACCCAATGCAACCTCGTGTGCAAATTGTGGTCCTGATAAAACACCAAAATCTGTGCATTTTGGTAATTCGCTTTGCAAAATTTCAGTCATAAATTCATGTGTTCTGCAATCTGCACCTTTGGTGCAAATGATAACAGGTTGTTGATTATAATATTTGGTAAACTTTTGTATTGTTTCACGAAAAAAAACAGCTGGTGTCACATTTAACCATAAATCAGCACTTTTTAAATCTTTTGGATCTGTAACAACGGTTAAACTCTTTGGAATATCAATGTTTTCAAAGTGTTTATATTCGCCATCAAAAGACCATAAAATAACATTTACTCCCCCGCGTGCCATATTTACTGCTAATGCTGTTCCCCATGCACCGGCACCGATAACCCCCACAGTTTTGTAAATCATTATTTAATCCTTTTTAACTTTTTTTCCAATACAGGTTTAATTGTTAAACCGTCATCAGACAATTCAATAGCACGAGAATAAGCATCACGTGCTAATTTATTTTCGCCCTTTTCCATATACATATCGCCCAAATGTTCAAATAATGAAGAACAAGAATCGGCAAGTTCGCCAACCATTTTCATTATTTCCAAAGATTCATCTAAACCTTCACGGACACGGATAACAGATCCCAATACATCCCATGTGCAAATATCTGCTGGGGCGAAATTAACCAATTTTAAACTATATGCATATGCCTGTCCCAAATTGTCTTCTTGGGCCGCCCAAATACGTGCCTGGATACTGAATACATCTGGATCTGGACTGGATATCAAAATACCGGCAGAATCCAAATCTTTTTGTGCGGCATCTAAATTTCCAAATATAAAATTCTTTTCGGCACGCATTTTGTATAAATGTGCCTTGGCTGCGGTTGAAATTTCTGGGTTTTTCAATGCATTATCAATTGCTTTTAATGCACCAGTTTTATCACCGCGTTGTGTTTGCCAATTCACTAATTTATTAACCGCAGGAATAAATAAAGGTTGTGCAACAATTGCCTTGCGAATTGCGGCCTCGTCTTTATTTAACTCAGCTAACCGCAGATTAACAAAAGGATAATATGGACTGGTATTCTCAATCTGTGAAAAATACTTATCAAAATTACCCTTGGTTGACATCATATACAACCCAGAATGATAATTTATTGCATCCTGTTGAATTTGATTTTTATCCGAAGTATTTTTTGCAAAATGCAACAATAACAAAGATAAATCCGAAGATTTCATAGATTGTGTGTGTGCCACAGTTTGAACCAAATTAAATGCCAACTGATTTTTATAACCAGAATAAACAGACCAATCTGGAACATCGGTATAATTCACCATAAACATACTACCAGGTTTAAGAGTAAATTGAGTTCTCAACATATTTGCCTGGATTTCCAAGTTATTATGTTTATAAAAAGACATTAAATACAAATAATCATTTATATTCATAAACTCTGGTCTGACATCAGCAAAAGCATCGATTGCCTTTTGTAATTTGCCCTGCTCTGCATAAATTTGTCCGCGTAAAAATGCCTCCCACGATGGATTTGTTCCTAAACTATTTACGAATTTTAATGTGTCTGTAATACGGTTTGTTGCAACCCCAGACCAAATACGGAACGGAGATAACAACCGCATATTATCTGTTTTGTGTCTTGCATATAAATCTGCCCATTTGCCCTTGTTCACCAAAACAGCATCGCCAACAATTTTTGAAATAATAGTTTTGTTTTTACCAGAATTTGGCACACTGTCGGGTAAATTACCGTTTAAAAAGTCGGTTAAAACACGAATTTCATCCACCGATTTGTACGAATGTGCCTCGGGGTTTATGCTATCCATAAACTCGCCCGCCCTATCAAAATTATTTGTATACAGAGCATGCTGGGCGGCCAAAAACGCGCCATAACTGGTTGTTGGAACTTTTCCACTTGGTTGCCCAGTGGTGCTTGGTGTACGAGTCAGGTAAATGGCGACCAATCCGGCTACCAATACCCCCGACACAAAAAATAATGTTTTTATTGGTTTCATGATTTTTATATGTTAGAATATTTTTTATGGAAAACAAAGATAAATTTGAATTATATAAAACATTATTGTGCGAATGGTCAAAACGTATGAATTTGGTGGCCCCCAGCACATTAAATGATATTGATAACCGCCATATCGCAGATTCTGCACAATTGGCGGATTATTTGCCTGTGAATATTGATATTATCGATTTGGGCAGTGGTGCCGGATTCCCAGCCGTTGTTTTGGCGATATTGGGCTGGCACGTTACATGTATCGAATCGATTGGGAAAAAAGTGTCTTTTCTGACCGAGGTTAAAAATCAATTACACCTGGACAACCTGACAATTTATCATGGACGTGTCGAAGATTATGTGGCGAAATTACCAAAAAACACCAAGTATATATTTACCGCGCGTGCGTTTGCGCCATTGGTAAAAATTCTGGATTATGTCCATAAAACAAAATATGAATTATTCTTGTTAAAGGGTCGTGATATTATGAATGAAATAGATACCGCAAAACAAAAATATCGGTTTGAATTCGAATTACATCCGTCTAAAACAGGCGATGGGTTTATTGCAAACATCAACAAAAAATAATCATTTCATATGAAATAAAAATTAAAGTGTTGAAAACACATTAAAAAAATACCGGCATTTACCGGTGTTTTTTATGCGTATTTTAAACAACAAATATTATTGTTGAAAAATTTCGGCTTTTTACGGTGTTTTTGAATAAAAAAATAAAAAAGGCCGGTGCAGATAAAATGTTGAAAAAAATAATATAATTTCATGTGAAATAAAAAATAACTGTTTGAAAATACATTATATTTTAGTGTGTATTTTATATTGCTTGACCGAATCATAAAATTTTGCTTATGATTTTAATGAAAAAAAGGAAGTGATTTAATATGACAAGGATAATAGCATTTGCAAATCAAAAAGGTGGTGTGGGAAAAACAACGACTGCAATCAATATCGGTGCATCGTTGGCTGCAATAAAAAAGCGTGTATTATTAATAGATTTGGATCAACAAGGTAATGCTGGAACTGGGCTGGGCTTTGTTCGTGCGCAACATAAACAAAGTGTATACGGTGTGATTATGGGAACAAACAATATTGCCGAAAATATTTTAACAACTGCTGTCCCAGGATTACATTTATTGCCGTCTGGAATCGAAATGGCCAGTGCCGAGGTTGATTTGCTGGATATTGAAAATCGTGAATACAGATTGCGAGATGCGTTAAAACCTGTGTTGGATTATTATGATTATATTTTGTTGGATTGTCCCCCTGCTCTGGGCTTGGTAACAATAAATGCTTTAAATGCCGCGGACAGCGTGATTATCCCATTACAGTGCGAGTTTTTTGCACTAGAGGGTATCAGCCAATTAGTAAGTACTATCAACAAAGTTCAGAAAAAATGGAATCCGGACTTAAAGATTTTGGGTGTTTTATTGACTATGTATGACAAACGTTATTCTATGACACGGGATGTCGAAAACGATGTCAGAAAAACATTCGGTGATGCGGTGTTTAAAACTGTCGTCCCACGAAATGTTCGTGTGGCCGAGGCACCTAGCCATGGAAAGCCGGCATTATTCTATGACTTTAATTCCACCGGCGCCCAGGGGTATTTGCGTGTGGCAACAGAAATTGTAAATAAATTAGAACAAGGGGAATAAAATGGCATCAAAATTTGGATTGGGACGTGGACTTGCAGATATTCAGGCCAGTATGGGTGAAATCCCAGATATTTCTATTTTAACTGGTGGTGAACGCGTTGTTATAAAACAAATTCCATTGGTACAAATTGGTGCCAATCCCGACCAGCCACGTAAAACTTTTAATGCGGACGAATTAAATGATTTGGCGACATCTATAAAAGAAAAGGGCGTTTTACAACCGATTTTATTACGTGCCGTTCAAAACCGTCCATATAATTATGAAATTGTTGCTGGTGAACGTCGGTTCAGGGCTTCTAAAATTGCGGGCTTGTCAGAAATTCCTGCGGTTATAAAAAAATTAGATGACAGCGATGCAATGGAAATCGCATTGATTGAAAATGTGCAACGCGAAAATTTGGATCCAATAGAAGAGGCGGCTGCATACAAAAATCTGATAGATAAATGTAATTATGATATATCAGATGTATCCCGTTTGATTGGTAAATCTGAAAGTTATATTCGTAATTCTATTAGATTGACAGATTTACCAAAATCGGTTCAGAAAATGGTGTCTGATGGCATGATATCTGCATCCCATGCGCGTACAATCGCGGTTGCAGATAATCCAGAACAATTGGCCCAAGAAATTGTTCAAAATAAAATGTCGGTATCAGATACCGCATCGCGTGTAAAAAATGTAAAAAGAGCCGGCAAAAGCCGAGGTTTTACAAACAAAACAATATCTGCCAATGATATCAAAAAAATCGAATCTGATATTAAAAAGGCATTAAAAGTTACGGCAAAAATCATAGAACGTCGTGGCGGAGCAGGGCAGATTATACTAAAATTCAATACCCGTATTGAAATGAACGAATTGGTGGAAAAACTAACCAAATAAAATTGTTAAAAAATACCGGTGTTTACCGGTATTTTTTTGCATTTTTGTTATAAAAAAAGAAACGCGAACAATCGCCCGCGCCTCTTTCAGAATTTTTCAACAAACTATTATTTTTTAACAGTTGTTGTTGCGTTACGGTTCATTTTCCAAACGGCTTCGCCTGTACCTTTTACCAAAGGACGTTCTTTACCATAGGAAATTGTAGAAATACGTTTTGCATCGATACCGTCTTTGACTAACACTGATTTAGCAGCGTTTGCACGACGGGCACCCAATGCCAAGTTGTATTCTGTAGAACCACGTTCGTCGCAATTACCAGCGATTTGGATTTTAACATCTTCGTGATTTTTCATATACAAAGATTGACCCAACAAGTTGTTGTTTGCTTCTTCAGAAATTTCAGAAGAGTTAAATGCGAAGAAAACGCGTTGATTATTCAAGTCAGCTGGTTCAACGACACTGGAACCACCACAAGCGGCCAACATGCCAGAAACACCTGCTAACAACACAAAGTTTTTTACTTTCATGAAAATACTCCCTTGAGTTTTTGTTACTCGTGAATTATTCTATATCAAAAGAATCGTAAAAGCAAGGGGAAACACAAAAAAAATGAATAAATACAATATACAAGATTTAGAATTGGCTGGTGTACGCTGGGAAATAGCCGATATTCCACTTGCTTTGCGTGCAAAATGGAACGGTGAAAATCAGGCCACACAACAAAATAATCCACAACAAAATGGCGAATCGCCCAAGGTTACCGTTGTGCCACCAATCGCGCCTGTTGCGACTGTCAGTCCAGAAACGGCAATTTCTATGGCGGAACGCCCATCTGACATTGAAACATTGATTCGTATGGTTGGTGAATTTAATCACCCATTACGCAGTGCCGTAACCCAGGCGGTTATGCCCAATATTGCCAAGGATCCAAATGGTCTGGTCATAGTAACAGATGTCCCCGGTGCCGATGATGATGCGTCTGGAAAAATTTTATCAGGTGGGGCAGGGGATTTATTGGATAAAATGCTGGCTGCGATTGGTATGAATCGTGATAATGTATCTATAATCCCAATTATATTCTGGCGAACCCCCGGTGGCAGAACACCAACCGAACAAGAGTTAAGTTTATCAATGCCATTTGTGAATCGTTTTATTGAATTTTTGAACCCTAAAATGATTCTGACATTGGGGGCAACCCCCGCCCAAGAAATTGCAAAAATACAATTATCGCATGCTCATGGGACGGTAAATAAAACAGATTCAGGAATTGATGTAATGTCAATTTACCATCCAAATTATTTGATATTAAAACCATCGGCTAAACGTGATGTTTGGAATTCTTTACAAGAATTGCAAAAATTGTTGAAAAACCAATAAATATATTCAATAATTACCCCAGGTAATTACAAAGGAGCCGACAATTAAACCAAATATGAATAACCGTGATAACAAGCGTGATAACGGTCCACGCATGAATAATAGGATTTTTGCAAAATCTGTTCAGGTAATTAACTTTGATGGTCAAAATATGGGCGTTATGCCAACAGCCGAGGCATTGGAATTGGCATCAAATGCTGGGATGGATTTGGTCGAAATAAACAGTTCAACCGATACACCAATTGTCAAAATTATGGACTATGGTAAGTATAAATATGAACAAAAGAAACGTGCATCCGAGGCCAAGAAAAACCAGAAAAATGTCGGTATGCGTGATGTATGGGTAAAACCATTTATCGAAGAAAACGATTTAAAAATCAAAATGAAAAAGGTTTTTGAATTCTTGGATAACGGGGACAAGGTTAAAATTTCCGTCATGACCAAGGGTTCAAAACGTGTTCTGGCCCAAGGACGCGAGGCAATCCCAGAATTATTTGCTCATATTATGGAAATAATTGGGGAACGTGGAACATTGGAATCGAAATCCAAACCGGATGAAAGAACAAAATCCATCGTTGTTGCCCCGGTAAAAGCAAAATAGATATAAAAAAAATGCCCAATCGGGCATTTTTTTTATCCATTTTTATTAAAACGGTAAATTTACGCCTGCGGTGGCCCGAGACATCTTTTCATCAATAATGGTGTCTGCTTTACCTTTTGCATCTAAAAACGCGTCACGGACGATTTTAGATAGCTCTGATGCGGAATATTTCATTGCGGCATCAGAAATAATTACCTGTTTAATATCATATTTGCCAGTCATTTCAACAATAACCGCACCGTTACCAGCCAAACCCTTGACCAAAATATCACCCAAAGAATCCTGAACGGCACTAACTTTGGCTTGCAATTCTTTGGCCTGGGCCATCATTTCACTTAAATCCATTATCTTTCTCCATGTATTTTCATCATCATTGCTGCATAGCGTGGAACATCAAATAAATCTTGTTGAAATTTATTAAAATTACATGCAATCAAATATCTTTTAGAAAAATCCAATGCTTCATCATAGCTTGCAAATGGTTGTTGGGTGCTGTAACAATAAAAATTAGCAAAATGGAACCACCAATCATAACAAGAATCATGCGGTTCAATAAATACCCCAGATAAACATTTACATCTGCCTCGACTATCTTTGCCCAACATATATCTGCGGATAGATGGAATTTCTTTTTTATCGCATCTTAAAAAACGTGCCCACTGAGCATCAGACCAATGTTGTGCTGCATCATATAAACGTGTATCAACATCTTTTAAATTCATTACTTTACCCTTTTTTTATTCATCATCAGTAATTGTACAGCATCATTTGGAACACCAAATTCTTTGGCAACCTCGTCTGTCAGACAATAAAACGGTATTAAATTTTTATTACCAAAGTCCGCAACTTCTTCGGGGTTCTCAAAAGCCCAATGATCATTTATGCCATACAATTCCCATTTTCCATTATTCATTTGATATACTGCAAAATAATAGTGTGGTACCGCCAAACAGGTTAAAAAAGTATCTTGGGGGTCTGTTTCAAAATAACCAAATTTAATGTGTTTTTTCAATTTGTGGCGATAAATAATTGCCTTGTGAACACTACAATTATAGGATTGTGCCCATTTTGCAGCAAGAGTATTTCTAGTGCGTTTATTTATCATTGTTACAAAACCCTTAAAACAGCCCTGTTTCCAGGGCTGTTTCTAACATTACTTTTTAACTTCTTCGCCTGTTTTTTGGTCGATACCAACCATAGACATACGTGTTTTACCGCGTTTATCCATGCCCAGATATCTTACATAAACAGTATCGCCTTCTTTGATTTTGGCATCTTCGATTTTATTCAAACGTTCGCCTGTGATTTCAGAAATATGAACCATAGATTCAAAACCGTTCAAAATCTTTACAAACAAACCAAAATCTTTGATGCCAGACACAACACCTTTGTAAATTTCGCCAACCTCGGGTTCTGCGACAATTTCTTTGATGCGTGCGATAGCATTATCGGCATCTTCTTTGGATGTGGCCATAATTTTAACTGTGCCATCATCTTCTAAATCAATCGTTGTGTTTGTTTCGCGAACAAGTGCTTGGATAACAACACCACCCTTGCCAATAACATCGCGAACCTTATCTGGATTGATTTTCATTTGATACATTTGTGGAGCATATTCAGAAACAGATGCACGTGGGGCCTTGATTGCACCTTCGATTTTGCCCAAAATGTGCATACGGCCGTCTTTTGCTTGTTCCAAAGCATGCTTCATAATTTCAAAAGTAATAGATGTGATTTTAATATCCATCTGCAAAGCAGTAATACCTTGTTTTGTACCTGTTACTTTGAAATCCATATCGCCCAAGTGGTCTTCGTCACCCAAGATATCTGTCAAAATGGCATAATCATCACCTTCTTTGATTAAACCCATTGCGATACCTGCAACAGGACGTGTAAGTGGTACACCACCGTCCATCATAGCCAATGTTGCACCGCATGTTGTTGCCATAGATGAAGAACCATTTGATTCTAAAATATCAGAACATACACGAACAACATAATCGAATTTTTCGCGACTTGGCATCATTGGATGCAATGCACGCCATGCCAAATTACCATGTCCTAATTCACGACGACCAGGTGATTTCAAACCCTTTGCTTCACCAACTGAATATCCAGGAAAGTTATAGTTCAAAATGAAATCACGTTCATCAGCACCGTCCAAAGATTCAATTGGTAACGCATCTTTGCTACCACCCAATGTCAATGAAACCAAAGCCTGTGTTTCACCACGTGTGAACAATGCAGAACCATGTGCGCGTGGCAATACACCCAATTCAATTTCGATTGGACGAACGGTCTTGGTATCTCTGCCATCGATACGTGGTTTTCCAGCCAAAATATTGCTGCGCATAATTTTTGCAGTTAAACCTTCGATAATTTCATCTGCCCAAGATTCCAATGTGGATGTGGCAGTTGTTGTGTCATTGAATAATTCAGGAATTCTGGCTTTTGCCTGGGCATGAATATCTGCCAATGTTCCCAATCTTTCCAATTTTTCTTTAATCAACAAAGCATCAGTGATTTGTTGTTCAAATCCAGCAAAATCTTTTTCCATTGCCTTGTATTCTTCTGTGTTTTCAGGTGTTGCCCAACGTTCTTTGCCAGCATTTTCTGTCAATTCATTGATAGCATTGATAACTGCCTGTTGTGCATCAAAACCGAATTTCACAGCACCCAAAGTTGTTTCTTCATCCAATTCACCGATTTCAGATTCAACCATCAAAACACCGTCTTTGGTTGCAGATACAACCAAATCCATTTCAGATTTTGTATCAACATCGGATTTAGAAGGATTCAAAACATATTTGCCATCGATATATCCAACACGTGCAGCACCAACTGGGCCAGCAAAAGGAACCCCAGACAATGCCAATGCAGCGGATGATGCAATCATTGCAACGATATCAGGTTGATTCTTTTTATCATAAGAAAACACCTGGGCAATAATTTGAACTTTGTTTTTGAATGTTTCAGGAAACAAAGGACGAATAGGACGATCAATCAAACGAGCAATCAATGTTTCAGAAACAGATGCCTTGCCTTCACGTCTGTCGCGGGATCCTGGAATACGACCAGCGGACGCGAATTTTTCTTGATAATCAACTGTCAAAGGAAAGAAATCTTGACCTTCGACTGCTTCTTTTTCAGCACACACAGTTGCCAAAACCATTGTGCCACCCATTGTGGCCAATACGGCACCGTTTGCTTGTTTGGCCATACGACCAGTTTCCAAACGCAATGTTTCATCACCATACTTGATTTCAACAGCGACAGGATGATTCAAAGGATGTGCAGCATCCTTTTCATTTTTATTAAATAAACCAAATAACATAGTTTTCTCCATTTTTTGTTAAAAGTTATTTTATTTTGCGGAGAAAATTATTCGTTTTTACACTCTGAACGGTGGGACTTTTTCCAAGAAAAAGTGTAAAAATGAACAATTCCCCTCCGCGAACCAGTCATATTATAGAGATTAAATTAATCATTTGCAAATTTTTTATACAAAAAAACGGCAAATGCCGTTTTTCCTAAATTATGCAAAACTGTAAGTAATTTATAACAAACAAGACAATGTTGCTGATGCATTTTTCAGCATAAACCAACCAACCCTGTAATCAGAAACATATACTGTTAAAATAAACACAGCCAAAACACTGATGATAATAATAACATTTGTTTTGTTTCCATGCATGCAGTATACAGCCAAACAATACAGCATATATAAAACCCACGCGTCAACAAACAAACTGATAACCCACATAGACCAACAATTAAAAGCAATAGAATTTAATATCAATATTGCTGGGTATAAAAAGAATATTGCTGCCAAACCCTTTATCGCGATTTCCCAATCACGTTCACCCCCAGTTATTTCAGATATCAGCATCAATAATCCGCCCATCAAGAATAATAATGCAACCGCCAATACTGGAACAATAATCAGTGCAGTAAATACCGATCCAATAGTTATGGTTGCACCACCAATCAAACGCAAAAATAAAACAAAGCCACCACCAACCAAACCGTAAATAAATGCCATCAACATAGATTCTTCTAAATCACCGTCTGCGACAATCTTTTTAAAGAAACTTTTTGGATTTATAATAGCATCGCGAATATTATTCAATAAACGTTTTGTTTTATAATGCATTTTTATTCCTCTTTATTTGCTTATTTATATTTTTGCTTTATAATAACAAAAAAGCAATGGAAAAAAACAATGATGAAAGTAATTATTGCAGGCCGACCAAATACAGGCAAATCGACACTGTTTAACGCGTTAACTGGAACACGTGATGCGCTGGTGCATGATCGCCCCGGTGTTACACGTGATGTTGTCAGCGGAACAATCAAGGGCAGGGCAATACAGGTTTTTGATACCGCGGGTTTGGAAAATGCCAAAAATGGTATTGCGGCTGATTCAACTGATATGGCTGTAAATGCAATTGCATCTGCGGATGCGGTTTTGTTTGTTGTGGATGGCCGTGTCGGTTTGGCACCTATGGATTTAGAATGGGCTAAATTGATTCATCGTAAAACACGTGCCCCAATTTTATTATTGGTGAATAAATCAGAATCATTAAAACGTGTTGCTGATATAAATGATTTTTATAAATTGGGCTGTGGCGAACCAGTTATGATTTCTGCAGAACATAAACGCGGATTTGACGAAATTTTTGAATTTTTGGATAAAATCGCAACAGAAAAAAAGATAAATACCGATGTCGCAGAAGATGCCCCAGATAATCGGTTAAAAATTGCTGTGTTGGGTCAACCAAATGTTGGAAAATCAACATTTGTAAATAGGGTGTTGGGTGAAAAACGACAAATTGTAATGGATGCCCCAGGCATCACACGTGACACTGTAAAAATCCCAACAAGATTTTATGGTCGTGATATTGTGTTGATGGATACCGCGGGACTTCGCCGCAAGGCCGGTGTAACCGATGATGTTGAAACATTGTCTGCGTTAAAGGCATTGGATGCAATTGACAAGGCAGATGTGATAATATTGGTTGTTGATGCAACTAAAAATATAGAAAATCAGGCGTTGGGTATTGCCGCACGTGTATATGATGCGGGTAAAATTTTATGTGTCGCATTGAATAAATGGGATTTGGTAGAACCTGAAATCAGGGATGAAAAATTACTGAAATTAAAACACCAATTTACAAATTCTTTTCACCAGATTATAAAGCCAATGATTTTAGCAATATCTGCGGAAACAGGCACTGGTGTTCAAAATATGTTCAAACGTATTTATCAACAATGGGATATTTCCACCGCATCTGTACCAACCAGTTTGTTAAATAGAATTGTTGAAAAATTGGTTGCTGATCGCCAACCACCAATGTCGCGGTTAAAACGTGCAATGCGTATTAAGTTTGCCAGACAAACTGGTCGTCACCCAATGCGTATATTGATAAATGTTGGGGGTGCATCTGATATTCCTGAATCATATACCCGGTACCTAAGGCGCGGAATTGCCAAGGCACTGGAATGGGAACACTTACCAATTGTAATAGAATACGAAAAGTCAGAAAATCCGTTTGATTAGTGGAAACATTAATCAAAATCTATCCGTCACAAAAAAACACCGACAGAAATGTCGGTGTTTTATATTGCCATATTACAACCAGATTACCATGTTGGTGCGTGATCGCCTTCTTTGACGATTGGTTGTTCATCTTCCCATACGGACAAACCTGTTTTCAAATCTGTCAATGTCAATTGCAGATAATATTCTACACGTGTATCTGTGGAAGAAAACCAACCAGAACTTAATTTCAAATTGCGTTGAATCATTTTACCAGACAATGACATGTTTGGTGCAACCAATGTTCCTTTTTGTGCAAAAGTGGATTGATTGTATTCGTCATTACCACGAATGTTGCGTGTTTTATTGCTGGTTGTGTCTTCGCCAGTAAAGTTAGTTGCAATTTGTGCACGACCCGATTTTAGTACAGTTGTGCGGATTTTTTTAACCAATATATCTGTATCAAATCTTTGCATTGTATCGTTTTTGATATCGGCCACAGCAATTACAGGTTTGGAAACACCAGTCAAAGCATTACTTTTCAACATAGAATCAGTCATTTTAGCGGCTGTTTTTTCCCAATCACGATATTCTAATTCCATAACATCTTGCATTGCTGTTACTTCGCGTTCATTTTCTAAATCAACGACATGTGTTCCACCGCATCCCGCAAGTACAGCACACAAAGCCACTGGTAATAATTTTTTCATGTTTTCTCCTTTATATTTTGAATATATGTACCACAGGTTTATTTTCTGTTAAACGTACATAAATTAAATGATTTCCCGACTTTGGTAAACTTGTTTCTGAACTAATAATAGCACTTAAATTTGAATCAATCAAGTCAGCAGTATTTAACCTTAAAACACTGATGCTTTCAGGCAATGTAACCCATGTGCGCACCTCGGCACTGGTGGTTGTTACAGAAAACAATGTTGCACCCAATCCCAACAAACCAGAATATTTGCTATTAGAATTATAGGCCAATGCTTGGGCAATTGCACGTGCAGATGCAGCACTGAAAGAACGTAAAGCATCATTTACACGATATTGGTTAAATTCTGTCATAAACATAGCATTAACATCGGCCAATGGTTGTGCATTGGATACGGTTGTTTTGCCGTTCCAAAACACTGGCTCTGCCACCGCAATTGACACCACAATAGCACCATTCCCAGTCAGCACCGGCAAAGATAATTCTTTTTCTTGTAATGTTGGTGCAAATCCAGATTCAATAAACACCCATGTTGTATTTTTGGGTTTTGATTTTTTTTCAACCAAATTTAAATCGGCTGTTATAAATGAATTTTCTGGAACCATCCCAGAAGCACGATTTAAATACGTTCTGGCATCACTGAAATCGCCATGCGTTAAAAACCAAATTCCAGACAAATACATCAACGCAGGATTCATAATATCGGTATATGCAGTCCACATAGAATTTTGTTTTTGCAATTCAGTCATCAATTCACTGGTTTTTTCATTATTTATCCGTTCTGAATTTTTTTTGACTAAATCTGCATAGGCAATCGACATATCTTGTTGTCTGGCATACGATTGATTGATAATAACCCGGACATCATTTTTTCTGTTTTCTCCAATAGCATCCCAGATTTGATAATATGAAACAAACAAAGAATCCATCATAGACGGTTTATATTCGCTGGCCATTTGTCCGCCCAACAAACTTGTAGTTTCGTACATTATGCTGCCACCGATTGTGTCATAATTGCGTTTATTAAATTCTTCAAACGCATCATCACTTTGTTTGTAATTCTTGGCCTGAAAATGTGCTAACCCAGTCATCAGTAATTGCAAACTATTTTGATCCTGGATACTTTTTTCACCGGCATATTTATCAGCCGCAGCAACAAAATCGTCATTTGCGAAACCTGTGCGTGCCTGATTTAACTCGCGGGTTGCGATACTGGCACATCCACACAAAATCGACAAGCAAATAAAACAAGATATAAATTTTTTCATAAAATTATTCAGCTAAAATTTTAATAACTTTGGTTTGTGGGTCCATGAAACGAATTTGTCCTTTGTACCCCATTGCTTGACAATGTTGTGGTACCAAAAATTCTGGCATAGGCGCACTTTCACCCATCATAACCTTATTGTATAAACTCTTTTGAATATCGTTTTTCTGTAAAAAGTATCTTTCCTGTGTTGCTTCAATAGGTCTATGATAAAAACCTTGATACAATATAATTTGTTTGCCTTCCCCTAATGTCATAATATCCATAGGTGAATAAAGCGGTTTGGGTGCCTCGGTTTCTTCACTTTCTTCTTTGGTTGTTTTATCTATTTTCTTTTTCTTCTTTATTTCATTACCAATCATTTTCGAGAAACGATCTGCGGTTTCTGGGTCATTTTGACGCATAATAACCTTACCCGCAGTTGTTGAAATAATTGTTGCTGCCGCATCCGCACCATACTTTTCTTGAATTTGGTGAATGTCCTGACCAATAATCAGATATGAAATCTTTTGACCACGTCCCAAATCTGGTCCTTGGATAACAGCATCTAATTTTTGCATTTTTGGCATTTCGTCCAATACGAATAATACTGGGTATGGTCCCAATTGTTTTCCAGATGTACTAATAACATTTGGTGTATTTACCAACAAATAATTAGACATCAATTCAATAAATATACCTGTAATTGGATTTAACGCCTGGGCATCAACCATATTGATTGATAAATAAACAGATACAGGTTTCATTTTGCCATCACGTGGGTCAATCATTCCACGCAAATCTTCGAAATGGAAATCTGAATGGGACGTTCTGTTACGCACAGCGGCATTACGGAATACACCCAATCCAGCCATAATTGTTGATAAAATAGATCCGCGTTCCTTGTCTGGTGTATTTGCCAATTGTGTTAATTCCAATACCGCACGATGAGCGTATGCAAATTCAACTGCCTCGTTCACGGCATTTTCCAAAACATCCTTCATCGGATCCGCCAAGGCAACCATTTGATCACCTTGTCTGCGTCTTTCTTCTAATTCTGCGGCATTTGCCAACTGGGATGCATTTAACCAATCCAAAATCATGGACAATGACGCCTCTTTGCCAACCCAAGCATCTGGAATATTTTTCCATGTTCCAACATGGACATAGTTCATTGTATTTAATTCACCACGTTGTAACAATCCCAATGCCGCATACGCATTTGGGTTACTGGACATAGACAGGTAATAATCCATCAAAATATTGGCATCTTCTTGATTAAATTCCCCGGATTTTAATTTGTCATAGAAATAATCATCGGCCTTGGCGCGTTCTATTTTTGAAACGATATATTGTATAAATCCAGATAGTCCAGCACGTCCAGAAATTGACCAGTGTGGGTCCGCCGATGTGCCACCCGCATCAGGTACCAACACCTTGCAAATTGTATCGACATACAAATCGCGTTGTTCTGTTTCAAATGGAACGTGTTCTGGGGATAATGGGTTCCATGACGGATAATAAATACCGCGTTCAGGATCGTCTTGCCCCGCCCAGTTCATAATAAACACAGGGCCAATATTCGCACGATACGCAGACGTTTTTTGTTTTAATTCAGGTTTTGGGTCGTTGATAATCATTGAAACATTATCACATTCAACAATAGTCGGAATAACGACGCCCGCAGTTTTACCAGCCCCCGGAGGTGCCACGCATAACACAGATAATGTTTCGTCCAACATCAATGGTTTTGTTTTTTTGCCGTCCTTGAAATATCCCAATACCATCATAAAACCACTGAATAAACCATCCTTGTTTTTCCAATCTTGTTTCATTTTTCTGATGTCATCAGCAGTTGCTTTACGGGAAGATTTTTCGTCATAAATATCCTTGCCATAAGGGTTAAATTCCTTGGTAAGTGTATCATCCGCCATAAAATAAAACGCAATAAACGGTATAATTGGAACAATACAATAAAAATCAGGTCGCATCAAAGAACGTCCCAGCCAATATGGAACCTCGGCCACAACAGACATGCCAAATGTTTGTAATGCCTGCATCAAAAATAAAGAAGACCAATGTGCAGATGCAGGTGACCATCCGTAACGTAATACATGTTCTATAACAAAAGCCAAAGCAAAAGCCACGGCACAAATAATCCATATTATGGAATTCCAACGGAATATCCAAAACATTTGTGCCATCGGGCCGACTTCGTGTTCTTTATACGCAGATGATTTGAATATATTCAAACCTTTTGACGAACCGCCCGCAGATAAAATATTGAATTTCTCAGCCATGGTGTTATTATTATAACAGAAAAAAGGTTTCAGATAAATCACGAAATTAAAATATTATGAAAAATATACCAAGAATTTTTATAGGCACCAATATCGAAAACGGTAAAATAATACCGGTTGAAAAATCTGTGGCACATTACCTGGGGCATGTTATGAGACGTAACGATTGCTTGGTTTTTGGCGATGGATATGAATATAACGCCACATTAAATCCAGACGGAAAAACATTAACGGTTGGAAATAAAACTGAACATAATGACCCATCTGGCGACATTACATTGTATTTTGCCCCGATAAAGCGATTGGACGATATGTTAAATATGGCGACACAAATGGGAGTTGCAAAATTTGTTCCTGTGATAACTGAACGTACGGTTGCAAATCACATAAATTGGGAACGTATGAAAAAAATAGTTGTCGAGGCCGCCGAACAATCAAACCGTAACAGTGTGCCAGATATCACATCGCCAATAAAATTTAATGATTTACCATTTGCTGATTTGATTTTTGCAGATGAACGTGCCGCATACGGACGTGAAATGCCAAAAGAATATAAAAATGTTAAATCAATTTTAATAGGACCCGAGGGTGGTTTTTCAGATTCTGAATTTGAAACATTGGATAAAAACAATGTTCGTGGTATATCTTTGGGAAAAACAATTTTACGTGCAGAATTAGCTGCACCAATCGCATTGGCCAAGGTAATTTAATGACAACAAGAATCGCAAAAGTTATCGCACATTCAGGATTGGCATCACGCCGTGATGCAGAAAAATTGATATCTACTGGGGTGGTATCTGTAAACGGTGTTGTAATAGACAGTCCTGCAACATTGGTTGATGATACAGATGTGATTATGGTTAATGGTAAACAGATTCAAAACCAATCTGAAACAGAATTATATATGTTCAATAAACCATTAAATACAATGACAACTGTGCGTGACCCAAATGGTCGCAAAACAATCTATGATGTATTGCCAGATGAATATAAAAATTTGCGTTATGTTGGCAGGTTGGATTATAAAACAACTGGATTATTGTTAATGACAAATGATGGCGATTTTGCAAGACAATTAACTTTGCCAACAAATAAAATACCGCGTACATATCTTGCCAGGGTGGGCGGAACAAAACAAAATTTTGATAGTGCCAGACGTGGTATAACGGTTGATGGAATAAAATATCGCCCAATGGAAATTGTTGAACTGGGAAATGGAAAAATTCGTGTGACCGTAACCGAGGGTAAAAAGAACGAAATCAGAATTGTGCTACGCGCATGTGGGGCGCCGGTGCAAAAATTACATCGTGAATCTTTTGGAAATATAAAATTGGGAAATTTAGCACAAGGAAAAATAATAAAACTATCGCAGAAAGATATTGACGAACTTGTTAAAACTCTTTAATATTGATATTGAGAGAATAATCAAGGGGGGCTCTAATGCGTAAAATCATCACAAAAAAAACAGATAAAAATATCGAGAAAACCAAGAAAATTGGTGCTTCTTCGTGGACAACACCAATATATGTTTATTGGTTTATAATTTTATTCTTTATTGCTGCGACATTTTATATTTTGGGACGCAGTCATGGAATGATTCACAATCCTGCTACATTAAATGAAGAAGTTTTGATGCAGGCCACAGATTATTATAATGCCAGCCAAGAAAAATTAAAAGCCGGCGACATCGAAGGTGCAATTGCTGATTTAACAGCGGTTGTGAATTCTGGTGTTGTATCTGGCAATGCATATATTGCACGTGGTGATGCATATTTGGCATTGGGCGATTATAAAAAAGCAATGGCTGATTTCAAATCTGCAATCG
Organism: uncultured Alphaproteobacteria bacterium; assembly: GCA_946188105.1. Classification (GTDB taxonomy): domain Bacteria; phylum Pseudomonadota; class Alphaproteobacteria; order Rs-D84; family Rs-D84; genus Enterousia. Next base: position 43,391 of record CAMHTQ010000002.1, read on the forward strand.
AACATGATTCAACAAATGTTTTGGCATATTATGAAAAGGCATTGTTGGAAATGCGTATGGAAGATTACGATGCTGCGATGATTGATATAAACAACGCATTAGTAGTTGCTGCATCCAGTTCCGGCTCCGCTGTTCCTGTTCGTGATTTGTATGCAAAACGTGGCCAGTTGAATTTGTGGCAACAAAATTGGGATGGTGCAATTGCTGACTATACCAATTCTTTGGCTCGCCCAGACGGTACTGTTTCTCCAAACGTATATGCTGAACGTGCCGAGGCATACACAGCCAAGGGTAATTATGCCGAGGCAATTACCGATTATGCATCTGCTATGCAGGTTGCCAAAGAACAATTGACAGGCATCACAGATATAGCCAAGGGCGAAAAATTATCTCGTGATGTTATGTTGTATGCTGAAAAGAGTGCAGCTTTGTATTTGAAATTAAATAACAAAGAATCTGCATTGGCAAACTTGGAGGGTGCATACCAAATCGCAATTGCATTGAATGATACAGATACAGTAAATCATTTGGAAACATTGATTTCTGATTTGCGTAATTCTATCCAAGCAGATGCACAACCTGTGACCGATGCCCCAGCCCCAGTTGCCGAGGCACCTGTTGAACCAGTTACTGTTGAACCATTGCCAGAACCTGTTCAAGAACCTGCAACTGAACCCGCTCCGGCAGTTGAAAATGCACAACCAGAAACAGCAGAACTTGTTGATACAACCAGTGTTCGTGCATAAAAACAAATCATGGTAATCCCAGCACCAACTTTTGTTGGTGCTTTTTTTATAAAAAAACACCGCCAAATTCGGCGGTGCAAAATATTTCAGAAATTATTATTTTCTCAAACCTAATTTCTTGATCAAAGCTTCGTAATCAGATTCGCTACGACGTTTGATATAGGCCAATAATTTCTTACGACGATTCACCATCAACAACAAACCACGTTTACTGTGTTCGTCTTTGTGATTTTGTTTCATGTGTTCTGTCAAATTACGGATACGTTCAGTTAAAACTGCAACTTGGGATGCAGCACTGCCACCGTTATCATTTTCAGACACTTTGAATTCTTTAATCAATTCAGTTTTTTTTGTTTTTGTAATGGACATTACATTTTCCTTTATATTGTGCGTTTTGGACGCAATTGTTTATCTTTTACAATACCAATTCCGACAAATTCATTGTTGTTATAAACCCTGAAAACGCCGTCATGCATTGCGGTTCTGATAAATCCACCATTTTTATAAAATTTAGTGTCTTTATCATCCAGATTCAAAACCGGAATGTCCCCCAGTCCAGAATCCAATGGCATCAAATATTTTTCGATGTCCGCACCATTATTAACCAGATTTTCCAAAAAATCAAGTGTTACGGCATTTTTTATATCAAAACCATTTGTAGAAATGCGTCTTATCATATCAACCGCGGCCACCGTACCACATATTTTTGCGATATCCCGTGCAATGCTGCGAACGTATGTTCCGGTACTGCATTTTACATAAAATTCCCAACTGGTGCCGTTAAAACCATTGTATTTCAGGTCAAAAATATGAATTTTTCTGGGCTGAATTTCGACCTGATTTCCGCTGCGTGCAATTTTATAAGCCCGTTGCCCGTTGATATGAATTGCACTGTATAAAGGTGGAATTTGTTCAATGTCGCCAATAAAGTGTGATAACGCATCATTTATTTGTTCGTCTGTTGGAATAATATCACTCTTTGTGACCACCGTCCCAGTAATGTCTAATGTGTCAGTATCGATTCCAAATTGGCAAGAAAACAAATATTCTTTTATGCCGTTATTTGCCTGTTCTATAAAAGGAATCATTTTTGTAGCATCACCAATAGCAATAGGCAAAACCCCAGTCGCCATTGGATCCAGTGTTCCAATATGCCCAGATTTTTTCATCCCAAACAATCTGGCAACTTTATTAGAAGCTGTTCTGCTGAATAAACCTGTTGCTTTATCTAAAATAATCCAACCAAACATAACCTATAACCCGAACAAAGATAATTGTGGTGTATCATCATTGACCTGTAATTTTGATTTAGGCTTTGATGTTGCTTTTTTAATTTCAACAGTTTTAACACCGTTATTTTCCAATCCAGACAATACTGTTTCTGCGCGTGCAACGACCGTTTCTGGCATACCCGCCATTTTTGCGACATGGATACCGTACGAACGATTTGCAACACCCGGAATAATTTTATGCATAAATATAATTTCGTTATTGTATTCGCGAACATCGATTGTTAAACAAGAAACATTTTGTAAACCACCGTTATTATCATGTGATAAAGATGTTAATTCATGATAATGTGTCGCGAACAAAGTGCGTGGTTTTAAATCGTTTAAAAACTCTAAAACGGCCTGGGCAATCGCCATACCATCGTATGTGGCTGTTCCGCGTCCAATTTCATCAAAGATAATAAAAGAACGATTTGTTGCACGACGAAGAATGTTTGCGGTCTCGCTCATTTCTACCATAAATGTAGATTGACCAGCCGCCAAATTATCAGATGCACCAACGCGACTGAATAACTGATCGCATACACCAATTACGGCGTCCCTGGCTGGAACATAAGACCCCAAATGAGCCAAAACAACAATCAAAGCATTTTGACGCAAATATGTTGATTTACCAGCCATATTTGGACCAGTCAACAATGCAATTTTTTTAACAGATAATTCGCAATCGTTTTTAACAAAATTATCGCCATGCACTTTTAACACAGATTCGATAACAGGATGTCTGCCGCCATGAACACAAAATTCCGTATCATTTGTAATCTTTGGACATACCCAATCATATTCAATTGCACATAATGCCAATGATAACCATACATCCAAATCAGCCAACAAATCAGCCGTTGTCAATAAATCGTCTGCAATATCACGAATATCAGAAATAAACCCAGATATAATTTCATCCTCGATTCCAGTCGCTTTTTCTGATGCACTGCGAATATCATTATCTAAATCAATCAATGGTGCCGTAGTAAAACGGACATTCCCGGTCAATGTTTGTCTGTGTATAAATCCAGAATCAGGTTTCATTAAATCATCGGCACGTGTTGATGGAACCTCTATAAAATATCCCAAAATATTATTGTATTTTATTTTTAATGTATGAATACCAGTTTGATCGATATATTGTGCCTGTAATCCAGCAATAGTATTTCTGGCGCCATGTGACAATTCACGCATTTTATCCAAAGCCAAATCAAAACCATCACGAATAACATTGCCGTCTCGGAAAAATGTAGGTAATTCATCAGCCAATGCTTGCTTTAATTTTGCAGCCAATTCATCGTGAGTTTTTATACCTCCCAAACGCACAGAAAAATCATCGTCCAAAGATTGTGCCATCATTTTTGCATTTGGCAAATTTAAAATAAAATCTTTGATATGTGCCAAATCACGTGGTGTTCCACGTCCCGATGTTATACGTGCCAAACTGCGTCCAACATCCGGCATAGATGATAATTCACGTGCAACCTGCATCATAACATCACGATTATTGATAAAATGTGAAATGTGCATTTGTCTTAAATTTATTTCATCAATACTGCCAGTCAATGTCCGCATATAAGAACGCAATTTACGTGCCCCAGCCGCAGTTTTAGTTTTATCCAAAACATCAATTAAACATGCACCACCAGCATTTATTGGTGCATCAATTTCTAAACTTTTCCAAGTGGCAGAATCAATCAATAATTGCGAATCTGATTTTAATTGTCTGGGGGCGCGGAAAGTTGTTGTTGCACCACGACCTGTATTAAATAAATATCCCGCCAGCAAATATGTTGCATTATCCATGTTTTCAGATTGCACAGAATTCACCGCATTACCAAAAACGCGTTCAACGATTTGTGCGATATCTGAACGAATATATAATTTTTCATATACAGGTGTTGTTTTGAAAATCGTTCTTAAATGGAATATAGTGTCGTGTTCCGCGTATGATGCAGGATAAATAACCTCGGCTGGATTTAATCTGACCAAATCATCAATTATATTTGTGCAATTTCCGACAAAGAATTCACCAGTTGAAATATCACAACCCGCAACATCAAATCCAGAATTTTGAATTGGAACAATTGCAACCAAAAAATTAGACGATTTTGGATTTAATAAATTTTCATCTGTCAATGTTCCAGGTGTCAAAACACGCACAATTTTGCGTTCAATAAATTTGTGGCCACGTTCTTTGGCTTGGGCTGGGGTTTCCATTTGTTCAACCAATGCGACTTTGAATCCATTTTTAACCAGTCGTCCAAAATAATTATCAGCCGCATGCCATGGAATTCCACACATTGGAATATTTTCGCCGTCCCCATCGGTTCCGCGTTTTGTTAAAACCAAACTTAAACTTTCGCTGATAACCTTGGCATCATCAAAAAATGCCTCGTAAAAATCACCTAAACGAAACAAAAGCAGAGCGTCTGGATTTTCAGATTTCATATCCAGATATTGTTGCATAACCGGGGATAATTTTTCCTTTGACGCCACGATATAATCCTTACTCTGAAATTTTCAAAGTTTCAATTTTCAATTCGGCTTCTTTTAACAATTGTTCACAGTATGCTTTTAATTTGATACCTTGTTCGTATGCAGCAACCGAATCCGCCAAAGGCAATTCGCCAGATTCCATTTTTTTAACCAATTCGGTAAGTTGTTTATATGCTTCTTCGAAAGTCAGTTTTTTTTCGTCTTTTTCAGCCATTTTTTCATCCTCTAAGTTTCAGAATCAAAAATACACGATAAAAAGCAAACTTTCAACAAATTTAATTAAATTATTTTATGCGCCACGAATGTGATTTTTAGATTGCTGAGCAATTAAATTTTTCTGGGTGTTTTGTGTAACGATTTTGTGTAATCTGGCATATTCATGTGGCATAGTTTTTTTTAGTTTTGGAACATATGCATATGTTAAAACTTCATTGCTATTCAGAATCTGATTACACCAATCATATTCTTTCGTATTGTCATTGGTTTCTCCAATATGCTCCAGGTTCGGCATATACAATTTTTTTAATACATTGTTGTATTGTAATGCCTGCCAACCCACAGTTTTTACCATTGGTGCATTTAATGTTGTCACATGTGTGCATCCAAATAAAAAACCATGTCCTAAATGTATTGCTTTTGGGATATTTACAGTTTTTAATGTTCTGCCACTCATTACCTTGGAGAAAAAGTTATCCCATATAAATTCTGTATCTGGTAAATTTATTTTTTTTAATTTGAAAAATATTGCCATATCAGTTCTTATCTCTGTAATATTTGCCAATGTTAATTCAACCATATAACCATCTTGCAATGTTGCAATATGTTGACCATTTACAGATAATAATCTTTGTTTTTTGTTTTTAGGATTTGCTTGAATTTGTATTTTTCCATTTTTGAATAAATTTTTTAATATCTGAAATTCTTGACAATTTTCACTAAAAAAACTATTTAACATACGAAATTTCTTGGTTTTTAAATCCAATAACATACAATCAAACATTAATTCAGAATTTGTATCAACTTTTATAACATTACCACGTCTATCTGTGTACCAATTTTTGCCAAACATTTGACCTTGGATTTCATGGTCATACAACATAAATTTGTTATTCATCCATGCAAAGTGATCTGGCATATTTGTTGAATTCAAAGGAATTTTGAAATATCTGGCCAGCGACATAGTTAATCCTGGAATAATATTATCAGGATTGTTGTTAAATGTGGAATCTGGGCAACTGACGGTATGGTTATACCTGTTTTTAATGGATAAATAACCTGTTTGCTTGTTTATTTGGATTGATATAACCGATGTCCCATATTCGTCTTCGCGTGCTGGGTTTTGTGCGGGTTTTATTTTATCAGCCCCGCGTTTAATTGCATGTATAGTATAATTGTTTTGAAAACGATATTCGTCATTAAAAGTGCATAATTCTTCATCATGCCGAAAGAATTTTCTAATAGAATTTTGCTGTTCTAATGATGTTACATAAAACGAGTCATATCCAGCCATATCCAATAATTGAAAAGGATTTTTATCAGAATTTGTTCGTTTGTGTGGCAGGTTGTATTTTGCCTCAATAACTGGCAATAACAAATTTATTCGTTTGGGATCATTTCCAGCGAATTCCAGCATTGGTACAATATCGGGTAAATTTAACAAGCCAGCACCACGGATGGTACGGGCAACCCCTTCACCGTTTTGCTTTTTTAATTTATTATAAACTTTTTTAGTATTTGCAACTGTCATAATAACCATGTGTTTTGTGAGAAGAATAACACAAAATAAAACATTGTCAATTTGTTTATAGTAAAAAAACATCGGTGCTTGCCGATGTTTCTTCTCGAATTCCAAACAAAGACGGATTAATACATTGTCTGTAACATGTGTTGGGTTTTGTCCAGGCTGGATAACATTTTACCACTGCCACGGGCAACACAACCAAGAGGTTGATCAACCAAGAACACAGGCAATCCAGTTGCAGCACGAATTGCGACATCCAAATTGCGTAATAATGAACCACCGCCAGTCATAGCGATACCTAAATCTGCAATATCAGCAGACAATTCAGCCGGTGTTGATGCCAATGCTAAACGCACTGTATCAATAATCTTGGCAACGGTTTGTGCCAATGCAGATGCAATTTCAGATTCTGTAACAACGGTTTCACGTGGTGTTCCAGATAACAAATCGCGTCCTTTGATTTTCATAGACATTTCGTTTGTTTTATCTTTTGGTGCAATTGCACAACCAATAGTTTTCTTGATATCTTCGGCAGTATTTTCACCGATTAACAAATTTTTATTTTTACGAACGAAATCGATAATATCTAAATCCATTTGGTCGCCAGCAGTTCTAACAGCATTAGAATACACAATTCCACCCAATGACATAACGGCAACCTCGCTGGTTCCACCACCGATATCTAAAACCATGGATCCCACAGGTTTTTCAACCGGCAATCCCGCACCAATAGCAGCAGCAGTGGATTCTTCAACAATATAAACCTTGCGCGCACCTGCGGCATCTGCGGCCTCTTGAATAGCACGACGTTCCACCTGGGTTGCGCATGATGGCACGCAAATAATAATCAATGGTGCAGCCAATAAATTACGATGATGAATTTTACGAATAAAATATTTAATCATTTCTTCTGCAACTTCAAAGTCAGCGATAACACCGTCGCGTAATGGACGAATTGCAGAAATGGTTCCAGGTGTACGGCCAAACATCTTTTTTGCCTCGGCACCCACAGCCAAAATTTCTTTGCGTCCTAATAATCTGTTTTCAGCAACCGCAACAACGGATGGTTCGTTCAAAACAATTCCGCGTCCCTTTACATAAATCAGAGTATTAGCAGTTCCTAAATCAATCGCCATATCAGCGGAAAAGAATTTCATAAGCCAGTTATACATTTTATTCCCCTTGCTGCAGATTATTTTCCAAAAAACTATAAAACGAGATATGCAAAAAATCAAGTGAAGCAACGAAAAAATGTTTTTATTTGATTTCCTGTATAATTTGATATGATAAAAGGTATGAGAAACACAATAAAAAGTCATAACGATTTCCAAACAGACAGTGATTGTCCATCCGTAGCAACCACTCTGTTCTCGATTCGTACTAAAAAAGCAAAATTTCCAAATGATGCCAGATATGGCCTGGTCGTCAGCAAACGCAACTTTCGTTTTGCGGTTAAACGTAATCGTGTAAAAAGGTTGTTGCGTGATTGGATTGCTTTTGCCAGTGATTATATGTGTCCAGACCTGGATTATGTTTTTTTTGCTCGTGTTGCCATTTTGAACGATGATGTAACACGTGATATTGGTCGCAAAACTATGGTGGATGCATTACAAAAAATCAGAAAAAACAATGTTCCACAATCAAAATAAATCATTTATGCAAACAATCGGAATTCGGTTAGTGCGTTGCTATCAATCATGTATATCTCCATTTATTGGTGGCCGTTGTGCGTGCAGATTTATTCCCACATGCAGCGAATATACGGCAACCGCAATTGAAAAATACGGCTTTTTTCGCGGGGTTTGGATGGGAATGCACAGAATTGCCCGTTGTCGCCCAGGTGGTGGATGCGGATATGACCCGGTGCCTTGACTTTTGGTGTGTTTATGGTAAAATTTTAATAAAAACGTATAATAAATTATAAAGGATTTGAAAAATGTCATTTCGTGCAACCGTTGAATCTATGTCGAAAATCATGGATGATATGGGGATTACAGAACTTGATTTAGAACGTCAGTTTTTATTTGGCGTTTATCGTAAACACATTCATTTATCCAAAGGAACAACTGTGGCTATGCCATCTTTCCCTGTGGATACCAGTATAAAAAATGCGTCAACTGGTGCAAATGGTGTCGCCAAGGAATATAAAAACGCATTAAAATCACCAATGGTTGGTGTTGTATATTTGGCAACTGAACCTGGGGCAAAACCATTCGTCAAAGTGGGTGATACCGTTCATGCCGGTGATACAGTCGCATTGGTCGAGGCAATGAAAACATTTAATCCGATTAAGGCAACGTCCGATGGTGTTGTCAAAGAAATTTTGGTTACCGATGCCCAGGCTGTTGAATTTGATCAACCATTGATTGTTATCGAGTAATTATTATGTCTCAAATTAAAAAAGTTTTAATTGCAAATCGTGGTGAAATTGCACTGCGTATTATTCGTGCATGTCGTGATATGGGCATTCGTACGGTTGCGGTATATTCTACGGCTGACCGTAATGCGATGCACACACAATTGGCAGACGAAAGTGTTTGTATCGGACCGGCTCCATCTCGTGATTCTTACCTTAATGAATCTGCGATTTTGACGGCTGCATTATTAACAAATTCTGATGCAATTCATCCGGGCTATGGATTTTTATCTGAAAATGCAGGATTCGCGCGCAAGGTTGAATCCCATGGTATGATTTGGATTGGACCCAGCCCAGATATGATTGTTCGTATGGGTGACAAGGTTAATGCGAAAAAGACCGCAATTGCATGTGGGTTACCAGTTGTGCCGGGTTCTGACGGTGCGGTAAAAACATTGGACGAGGCCAAGGCCTGTGCCGAAAAAATCGGATATCCTGTTATGTTAAAGGCGGCATCTGGTGGTGGCGGTCGTGGTATTCGTGCGGTGATGCGTGCCGAAGATTTAGCCGAGGCATTCGCAACTACACGTGCCGAGGCAAAATCTGGATTCGGTGATGAAACATTATACATGGAAAAATTATTACTGCATCCACGTCACATAGAATTTCAAATTTTGGGTGATAAACATGGTAATGTTGTTGTATTGGGCGAACGTGATTGTTCATTACAACGCAAAAACCAAAAGGTTATCGAAGAATGTCCGGCTGCTATATTATCACAAAAACAACGTGATGATATGATAGAGGTTTGTAAAACCGCCGCTAAAAAAATGGGATATTTCAGCACTGGTACATTTGAATTTATGTACGAGGATGGAAAGTTCTATTTTCTGGAAACGAACACGCGTTTGCAAGTTGAACACCCTGTAACTGAAATGGTTTATGGAATCGATTTGGTGCGTGAACAAATTCGTATCGCATCTGGCGAACGTTTGGGATATTCCCAGGCAAATATCGTGCCACATGGTCACGCAATTGAATTCCGTATAAATGCCGAAGATCCTGAAAACTTTACACCAAACCCAGGAACAATATCATTGTATGCACCGTCCGGTGGATTGGGTGTACGTGTGGATTCAGCAGCATATACTGGATATACAATTCCACCAACATACGATTCTATGATTGCGAAATTGATTGTTCATAACACATCGCGTGCAACGTGCATTATGCGTGCAACACGTGCGCTGGAAGAATTTGTAATCGAGGGTGTAAAAACCACGATTCCACTTCACAAAAAATTGTTAAACAATCGTGATTTCAGACAATTGAATTTTGATAATCATTGGTTGGAACAATATCTGTCGGCAGAACCCAAACCCGAAGATGAAATTGTCCCGACAGAAGAAAAAACAGAAGAGTAAATATAATTCCGCAGAACCTTATAATTCTGCGGGATTTTTTTATGTGTATGCTTGACAATGTGTGGTTTTGTGGTATTTTGGACATCAAAAGGGGTGTTAAATGGCAGATTTGGTTACAGATATAATAAATAAAATCGAAAATGGCACATATAACACGGTATTGATTAAGGAAACAGCTCCTTGTGCTGTTCATGGTGATCAATGTGTTGTATTTCCAACATTTCCAGATGCAAGGTTTAAGGGGGCTTGTTTAATCAGATTAACAAGCGACTTTCGTAAAGTCCCTTATTCTATTTTTATACGGGATAACAGCCCTCGTGGTCTTTATCATGGTATTGATGCAAAACATGTGCTGAAAAGCAGAATGTTATTGGATGTTAATCCTAATGAATTGAGAGAAATTGATATAAACTTCCATGATTTACAACGTTTATGGAATGTAATTTCCGTAATAGAAAAAAATAAAAGACAAAAATAAAAACACCGGCGAATGCCGGTATTTTTTTAACTAAAATCACAATGGTTTTTAACGGGCCCCGCAAAATTCCAAAAGAATTTTGTGGGTATTTGTTAGAAACCTTTTGGAGTTGCTAATTTGATGTTGGATACTTTTTTATTCAAAGCATTAACAACTTCGTCAGTAATATCCAAAGCACCAGCATCTGCACCTGTTTTTGCAATACGGCCATCAATTACCAAAGACAAATTCTTTTTAGCAATGATGCCATCAATCACAGGATCCAGGTGTTTCTTTTGCAATTCTTCCAATGCTTTTTGAGAAGATTCAGCAATACTTTGTGCGCGTTCGTTCAAAGTGCGTTGCAAATTTGTAACACGTTTTTGATAATCGACAACACGACGTTGCAAAGCATCTTGGGACAAAACATCTTGAGATTTTTCAATTTCTGATTTTTCTTTTTCCAATGCTTTTTGTTCTTTTGTTAATTCATCACGCAATTTCTTTTCATAGTTTTCGCGTTGATCTTGGATGCTTTTAAAAGATACAGCATTAGCAGTAACTTTGTCCATGTTGATAACAGCAATACGCATTTCAGCACCAGACATTGCTTTATCAGAAACCTCGGCAATTGCTTCGTCAACTGTAACCTCGTGATGATGACCCGCAATAGCCCAAATGCCTAATGCAGCGACAACAATGACCACAGCAGCGATAATGCCAGATTTTTTATAGTTTTTAATGATAGTAATATCGTTTGTTTTTACCATTTTAACCTTCCTTTTGTTGTTTTGTTCGTGCCTAGTATAGCAATAAAAAATATAAAATAAAAGAGAAATATTGAAAAAAATTATGGGTAAAAATATGTTGTATTTAACGTGCCGGTGCAATACGAATTTCGATTCTGCGATTTGTCAATCTGCCAATGCTATCTTGGGAGGCAATAGGACGGGCGCTGCCACGTCCAACGATAAACATACGACTGGGTTTTATTTCCTTGCGTGATAAAAATACACCAACACGTTCTGCCATATCCAAAGACATTGCCTTGGCGGCATTTGTATCACGCATTGCATCAGTGTATCCTGCGATTTCTAAATATGTTGAATCGTATTTGCGTAAAATTCTGGCAACAGTATTTAATATACCTTCGCCATTTTCAGAAATATCTGCGATGTCTGGACGCATAATCGCATTACGCACCAAAATCACAACAACATCCGAACCTGCACGTTCCACAGAAACACCCGATGTTCGTAATGCATCATATAAATCATTTTCTAAACGAGCCATATATGCAACACTGACCATATTGTCATTTGCAACCTTGTCGCCATATTCTAATTTTGCAGAATTATTAGCAGTTGTATCTAATAATTTTCCACCTTTGCCCAAATATACGGGACGTTTGGCAATTTTAGAAGTTTCTGTCATATCCATAAAACTAGCATCGTTCAGATAATATTTCCATGTGTCACGTTCCGGACTGGTGTAATGCATACATCCAGCTAGCAATAAACATACAAGAAACAATTTTATTTTCATTTATCTTACAATAATAGATATGTAATTTCTTTGTCCGCTAACGCAACTTTCAGCACCAGCATTTGGTATTTTATTTACAACCACAGATTCCGCCCAACTGATTCTTTTTGTTGCAAAATAAGAACAATCACTGTTGCTGATATTGGTAAGGTTAAAGGCAAATGTTTGACCATCAATTCCCGCAGTAATAGACCAATCTTCGCCACCAATTGGTGCAGACGATTTTGTCATTGCCCCAGATTTGATTAAATAATCTATGGATACACCGGTGTAATCGCCACCTGTTTCCAACAATGTTTTTGTATCGCGTGCAATTTGTTCCATTTCAGACAATGCAAAATTACGAATTTGATTTGTGCGTAACATAGCAAATGTTTTATATGCCGCAGCAGTCATTATCAATCCAATTGTCAACACACCCAGCATTTCAATCAAAGAACGTCCATATTCTGCTTTCATACATTCTCTCCTTATATTTTTATTTTGAAACTTCAACAATTTCAGCACCCTCGAAAAGTCCCATTGCACTTGCCATCATTGGATCTTTTGCCAATTCTTGTTGTTGGTGTTCTGATGCAGTTGGAACATTACAAGATTCTGTGGAACGAACCAAATTCCATTTATGCCCAGTATATTTTTCTAACCAATCAGACAATTTTCTGGAAAAATCTTTGTCATTACCACGATCAAAATAATTTAATTTTCCGTCTTGGATTTCGCATACTTCTACATTTTCAGAAAAATACGAGAATAACAAAATTTGTTTGTCTGATTGCATTGCCTTGGCCAATTCATCAGCGGTCGCAATGGTTTTTGTTTGTGGGGTGGTTTGTTCTGCGGGTTTAACAATTGGTTGAGCCGCAGGTTGCACAGTATTGTTTTTTAATATATCAGGAATAGATGGCATATCGGCAATATGCATCATACGAACAACCAACATATCAAAACATTGTTTTTGATTCCCAGACATCTGCATTTCAGAAACAGCCGCAACCATAACCTGCCAAATTCTGGATAAAGTGTTCAAAGATATGCGGGCATCAATCTTTTTAATTCTTTCACGTTGATCTGCGGTATATGGCGAATTAGATCCGTCACCACTGTTCACAGATTGGTGCATACGTGTTGCCCAATGTGTCCATTCCATCATATCAGACAATAACATTGTTAAATCGGCACCATTTGTATAGATGGAATCAATCATATCTAATGCCTTGGCTGTATCACCAGATAAAATAACATCCATAAAGTCCACAACAACATTACGATCGGCACGTTTTAACATGCTCATAACCGCCTGTTCATCAACATGACCGCCTGTTTGTGCAATTGCCTGATCCAACAAAGATAATCCATCACGAACAGAACCGTCTGCGGCACGTGCCAATAATTCATTTGCAGCATCAGACAAATCAATTTTTTCCTGATTTGCAATCCATGCAAAATGACTTTTTAATGTGTCAACTGGAACACGAACCAAATCAAATCTTTGGCATCTGGATAAAATAGTAACAGGAACCCTGCGAATTTCGGTTGTTGCTAAAATAAATATAACATGTGCAGGTGGTTCTTCTAATGTTTTCAGCAACGCATTAAATGCGGCCGTAGATAACATATGAACTTCGTCGATGATATAAACTTTGTAACGACCATTTGTTGGACGGTATTGTGCCGCATCCAAAATATCACGAATGTTATCAACCCCGGTATGTGATGCAGCATCGATTTCCATAACATCAATATGTTGACCTGCGGCAATTGCACGACAATTTTCACAAACCCCACAAGGTGTTGCGGTTGGGCCGTCAGATGACAGGCAATTTAATGCCTTGGCCAAAATACGTGCCGTACTGGTTTTACCAGTTCCGCGAATTCCGGTAAAAATATATGCGTGTGCAATGCGTCCGGTGTTAATAGCCGTTGTTAATGTTTTTACTAAAACATCCTGTCCAATCAAAGAGTTAAAATCTTGACTACGATATTTGCGTGCCAATACTGTATAAGTGTTGTCCATAATAATACTTTCCTTTGGCAAAAAGAATACCAAACAAAAGGAAAATTTCAACAAATAAAATAGTTTTAATTCAGATTTGTGATAAAGTCAGGAAAGCCCATGTCTTCATCGCTATCTGTCTTGATTGCAGAATCAGATTCAGCATTTTTTTCTTCGGCAGCAACTTCGGCCTCGGCCTCGGCCACAGCAGCGGCCTTTTCCTTGGTGTCACGAATAGAATCAATTTTTTCTTGTTCTGCATTTGTCATACGCACGCAATGTTCTGCGGCCTGTAACAAACGTTCGCGTTCAATTTCATCATTTGTAACACGTGCCTGGTCAATCAGTTGTTTACGTTTAACACGCCACTTGTGGCAACGTTGAATCATCAATCCAACAGAAGACTGGTTTTTTTTATTTTGCATATTTTTTCTTTATTTTTTTAATCAAAACACATGGCTGTCGTTTATCAAAATCAGCCAAACCGATAAACAATATAAATCATCTTAAAACTGATTGCAATATCTTTTTTCTATTGCTAAGCTATTTACATATAAAGAGAGAATAATTGTTCAAGGAACGGGGGAACTTTTTATTACAAGCATTACTAGCAATATCATTGCTATTTGTTTTTATACCCGTATTAACAAAACGACTGGTTGTGAACGACACAGATTCTAAAATGTATTCTGCGGTGCATCAAATTGATATGGCACAAACAGCATCTCGTATTTTTATTCGTGAAAATGTTGATGCATTGCCTTATGGAAAAACAACAATACGCGGTAATGATTTTGCAGATGTTTTGGAACCATACGGATTACCATTGGGATATGTCCCAAAAACCGCATTTAACCAAGATATATATTTAATCGTAGACAAGGATGAAACGGGTGTTGGTGGCACATTGTTTGTCGAAGGTGGCAAATTAACTGATGTCCAAATTGCCGAAATGATTCGCAGAATTGGATTTTATGCCGGTCGTACCGAGGCGGGTTTGGCAATTGGTGTTCCGTTAAATACATTGTATCAAGACGTGGTTCGTCGTAATGAAACAGATATAAACGATTCTATGTTTTTAACAGATTTGGATATGAATAAATTTAACATAGAAAGTACAGACAGTGTCCTAGGACATAATTTGGTTTCTAAAACTGCGGACTTTGACACATTGTCGATTGTTGGAAATGAAACAGAAAGAAATTCTAAAAATAAAATCAAAGTATTAAATTCTAACAGAAGTATTTTTCAATCAAAATCAGGTGGTTCTGCATTGGCTTTGACACGTGGTTCGTTAAAGGCGAAAAATGTTTTTGGAAAAACAATTGCCCAGTATGGTTCTACGGGGCTTTTTGAATCTGATTCTGCATCGGTATACTCGTTTGATATGACGGCAGGTCGTACAGGATTTAGTGGGCCTGTGACATGGGATGTTCGTGGAAATATAGAAACAGAACATATCGCATTGGGTGTCGAAAGATTAGAGGTCGGTTCATATCTGAACGTCAGCAGTGGTCAAGATGTGTATGTGTCCAGTGCATCTGGTGATTTATCTTATAACACATCCAGTGGAATTTCTGTTGGTTCTTTGACTGCATCGCATATAACATTGCGTGACCAAACGTCCAAGGCATTAAATGCTGGCGAAAGTGGTGCTGTGATTATCGATATTCGTCCGGCCAGTACAACCGTATTACCAGATGTCCAAGTTGCAGGCCTGAACAACGATGGTTTTGCAATATTAAAAAATCCAAAGAAAGACGATGGCGACACAATGACCTGTCGCGAGGTTATAGCACAATTGGGTGAAACATATAACACTAATTCTTTGGCACAACACATAGTATGCGAATATTTATTCTGGGAAAGATTGGAACAAAGAATAAACGCGAAACAATGTTTAATGGCAGGTGGCAGTGACTGTATCTAAAACGAAAATTTTTGATAATACATCGCGTGGTGCTTCGCTGATAGAGGTTATCTTGGCGTTGGCGATTGTCGCTGTGGCAACACCATTTATGTATAAACAAATGCAAAACACATACAGTGATATTGAAAATGTCACTGTGGCACAAAACATTGTTGATATCCAAGACAGTGCATTAAATTTTGTTCGTTTGAACCAAGAAAATTGGCCTGACGAGGCAGAAATACATTTAACAGAACAAGAATTACAAGAAATATCTCCATATGTAATGGGTGGAATTATTGATAAACGTAAATATCGTGGAACATCGATAACTGATATATATTTGGCATTTGATTTATCTGATTCTTTGGTCAGAACGAATCAAATTGCAAAACAAATCGGCACAGATGCCGCGGTTGTCGATGAAAATGGTGTGGCATACGGCAGTTCCTGGGCCGTATCCAGTCCAGATTTTAAACCTGGGTATTTGATATATAAAATTTCACATAATTTCGCAACCCAAGACAGAACGAATTTCTTGCATCGTGGGGCATCTGATACTGCGGCTGTAAAACAAAAAAATTCTAAAAACAAAAAGACAACATCTGATTCTGATACAGAAAAAAATGCAGCATTGGAAAATTTAAATGCTATGTTGCGTAATTTAAATATGGGCGGCAAAGATTTATTAAATGTTGGAACATTGGATGCAGAAAATGTAAGTGTAAAAAACATAAATGCCACATTTGTAAAAGCCCAAGATGTTGATGCGGATGCTGTGTATTTTTCATCTGGTGCAAATTTACAGGGTAATGATGCTATAATTGATACAATACGTGCATTGGGCGATATCAGTGGATTTCGCAGTATTACCGCCAACAATTTAAACGGAAATAATTTCAGTAATTCAGGTGCAATTATTGCTGACCGTGCAACAATAAAACGTTCGGTCAGAATTGGAAATTTATTCAAATTACGTTCGTCCAGCAACAGAACAATCAGTGCATTTACCGCTATATCATCAAACACAGTTTCGACACCTTATGTTTCTGCGACAGATATGGTGTTTTATGGTGATTTTGGGTTAACGGTTTCTGGTGAATTATTGATGTCACAAATTGCACCAATAAAAATTGGCAGTTGGACATTCCCATCCAGTCAAATGCCAAAATTTTCTGAATTTAAATTAGGACGTGCCAAGATAAACGAAACCCCAGATAAATCTGAATTTGATGCAATTATGTCATCAGATTGGCAAATAAAAGAAAGTGTGGAACACTAGGATGAAAAAACAAAATAAATTTTTATCAAAACAACAAAGCGGCAGTATGCTGGTTGAATTATTATTAAGTGTTGCTTTGGCGATGTTGATAATACCTTTTGTTTTTAAATATCAACGCAATGCAGTTGAACGTCGTGAAAATATCGAGGTAACACGTCAAATGGCTGATATCCAAGGTGCGCTGGAACGGTATGTCATAGAGAACCGCGAGGCATTATTAAAACCATTGGGAAAAAATATTGTTCGTGTTGAAATATCAGAACTGGGCAAATATGGATTAAATGACGGAATAATAAACAACCCAGATAACAAATATCAGTTAAGGGTGTTAAAGTCCAAAGATTTTAATGGGCAATCAACATTACAAGGTGTTGTCGTATATGAATCTGATAAAATAACACCGTTTCGGACCCGTCAAATTGTGAACTTGGCAGGCGGACACGTTGGTTTTATCGAAGGTAAACGTGCATACGGTGTAAATGGAACATGGAATGCAGATGTTGCGGCTTTGGGAATAAATTCTGGTTCTGGTATTGTCAGCACCACAACAATCAGTCGTGACAATGCATTGTATTTATGGCGCGTTCCTACGAATAACGAAGATGATGCGACAATGCGTGCATCTTTGAATCTGGGCGGACACGATGTATCAAATGTTGCAAATATTGGATTTGTATCAGGTTCGTTCGATGAATTTTTAGATGCAGAAAAAATAGTAACGCGTAATTTAATTTTTGATAATCGCACAACCATAGACAGTGTATTCACGACCAAAAGTGCAACCGTATCTGGTTCTTTGACGGCGGATTCGCGCAGTTTGGAAATATCTGGTCGTTTATCTTTGACAGATACTGGTAAATTTTCATCTTTCACAACAAACGATTTGTTTGTAACGAATTTAACATTACCCAGTTTAAGCATAGAAAATCCTGATAATGAACCTGTTATTTTAACTGTGAATGGTTCTTTGAAAATGACATACGGCAGTATTACCGCATTAAATGTAACGGTTGGTTACGCGGGATCTATTACACCACGATTGACGGTTACCAACAAAATAACCGACACATCAAATTCGCACTATTTTTGGGATGTTGCACAATCCAGTGCCAGTTTTTCAGATTTATACCTGGGGGATTTAAACCGCATGATAAGTTATTTACCACGCTCAGAATTTGATACAACAACATCGGCTGGTCGTAAAATCAGTGCGATTGCCAGTAATGCCAATGCGACAGTTTCAGATTACCTGAATGCATTGAACAGTGTGGCAGCAGAAATAAGGGCAAAATATAGTTTGTTGAAATTGCAATAAAATGTGCTATATATGGAGATGACATGAAAATAAAATGTGATTTTTGTAAGACAGAATATACACTCAGCAAGATACCTGCAACGCCTGTTCGGTGTGCGATATGCGGTCACACTTGGTTTGTAAAAACCCCATCCAGACGTCAGGTATGGTGTAAATTTTTGGCTGCATTATGTGCATTGATTGTCGTTATAATCTTTTCTGCGGTTGTTATAAAAAAGCATCAGGCAAATAAAGAAAGCAAATCTCCATTGGTCGCATCAATCATAAAAACAGAATTAGCCCCAGACGGTAACGGTGTAAATCATTTTATTGTATCTGGGATTGTTGAAAACCACAGTGATTCAATTTACAGTGCGCCAAATATATTACTTTTTACATACGATGAAAAAGGAAATCAGGTCAATTCGGCTGAGCAATTTAATCCACCGGTCACATTATTGGATGCGGGGGCGCGTGCTGGATTTGTTTATACTTTGCGTGCACCATCATTGGGTGTTAAAAAGATTGTGGTAAAATTGGGGGAGTTTGAAAAATGAAGAGAATAATTGCCTTGTTATCTGTTCTGTTTTGTTGCTCTGCCTTTGCAGACGACAGTTCATCAACGACACCTTCTGTCGCCCCCAGGGTCAGTTTATTTTCAACAACTGTTGATTGGCATGGTGTAACAGGTTTATCACTTTCGCAATATACAGGTGAATTTTCTGGTTATGATAGGAATTTATTGAAAAACGGTTTAATTTTATATTATCTGGATTCATTTCCCTGTTATGGCGAGGCCGACAGTGTTCGTGTCTGGATATCCCCAAACGGTGATGCTGTGGGCAAGTTAAGATTGGTATGTATATATCCACCCAAAGAATTAAAATTTGCATGGCGTAATGCCCCCCAGGATGCCGAACAGGCAGAAACCACCGGATTATTGGTTTGCCCGGTGGACGGCGATTATGAATTAAAAATTGATTTATCAAAATGCGAGAAAGGCCCAGATTGGAAGGAATATAAATAAGGTTTCAAGGAATATTATGCAACGAGAGTTTATTGTATCTGAAAGTGATGTTGGAATACGTCTGGACAAATTTCTGGCGGCACAAATGCCTGAATTTTCGCGGAGTGAAATTCAAAAATTTATCGTATCACGTGGTGGCACATCTGTAAAATTTTCTGACAAGGTGCGTTTGGGCGAAATGTATATCGTTGTTGTCCCAGACACCCCTAAAAATACTGCGGCCGCAGACAATAAATCATGTGATTTTGATTTGGATATTTTATACCAAGACGATGATATTATCGTGATAAACAAACCGCGTGGTGTTGTTATGTATCCATCGGCTGGGAATAAAACTGGAACATTGGTTCAGAATTTATTGTGTTATACATCATTGTCGTCATTGGGTGGTGATATTCGCCCAGGGGTTGTTCATCGTTTGGACAAGGATACATCGGGTGTTATGGTTTTTGCAAAATCAGATGCCGCCTATCGCGAATTGGTTAAAATTTTCTCAAATCATGATTTAACCCGCAAATACGATGCATTTGTTTGGGGTGTTCCGAATTGGGAAAGTGCGACAATAACTGGCAACATTGCCCGTTCTTCACGCAATCGTCAAAAAATGACAATGGTAAAATCCGGTGGCAAACCCGCCACGACCCAGGTCCAAGTTATCGATGCTTGGTCGAATGCTGGGGTGTCTTGGTTCAAATGCAATTTGTTGACTGGTCGCACCCATCAAATCAGGGTTCATTTATCTGCCCATGGATTTCCAGTTTTATGTGATCCGACGTACGGACATGGCACATCTCGATTTGGCAGTGTTAAAAATCCAGAATTACTAGAATTTTTGAAAACCCACAACGGTCAAATGTTGCACGCGTCATATTTATCGTTCAAACACCCGATAACTGGCGAAAATGTCAGTTTCAAGGCACCATTACCTGACGATATGCAAACATTACGTGAAATATTAGAAAATTTATAACCTTAACTTATTCTTTTTTCTTTTATTTTGTGCAAATATATGATAAAATAACTTGTATAAAATAGGAGAATGGAGATGCATTTTTTTAAAAATTCAGTCAGTTTTATCGCGGTAATGTCCGTATTTGGTGTGGCTTTGGCGGCTGTGGCACCGGCACGTGTTGGGGTTGTAACTAATGCAACTGTGATGCGTCGTTTGCCATCTTTGTCGAATGTTACGATGAAGTCTGCCAGTTCATCTACCAGTGCAACGGCAACATTGGCCAGTTCATCCAGTGATGCAACAACTGGTACGGGATTGTTATCAGACACAGAATGTTTTGAAAACTATCGTGAATGTATGAAATCTGATAATGCCTGCGGTTCTGATTTCGAAGAATGCACAACAAATGTATTATTCCATGGTCGTATGTCTGAATGTTACAGCACATTATATCAATGTTCTCCTGATGCTATTGAAAAATTGGTTGGTACAAACAACTTGTCTGCCTTGTCGGACGTTGATTCCTATGTCGAAGGAACCAAAAATACCGAGGTTGCCCGCTATGCATACCCAACTGACGGCTCCATTATGGGTATGGATATTATCGGTGCTGCAACTCGTAACAAATTATCAACTGCTGACTGTGTAAAGAAATATAAAAACTGCTTAACCAAAGATAATGTTTGTGGCGAAGATTTCGAACTTTGCACAACAACAGATGAATTTAAAAAACAGGCAGTTATGTGCGATTCCACATTGGCACGTTGTCAGAAAGAGGGTTTCCAACAATTATTTGGTGAAAAGCAAACAATGAAACCTGCGGGTAATGCTTTGAAACCAAACGATGGTGACACTAAAAAATGGATGGACGATGGTGCTTCATTGGCGGCTGCAAATGCTGTGAACACATGTTACAAGGTTGTCGACAGCTGCTTTATCAACGCATGTGCCAAAAACCCATACCGTTGTGTCGAGGGTATAAACTTTGATGTTTTGAACAGTGCTGATTTCGTTGCTGAAAACAAAACCCCAGAAACATCTGCTGATGCAACTGCGGATATGTCCACAGAAACCCAGACAGCCAGCACCGTTCGTAAATTCTATCGTGCTGCATGCCAAGACACAATTGGCTCTAATAAATATTGCTATATGACATTCAAAGAAAAAACACCATCTAAAAAAGATTTGACCGATGCTGATACTCGCGAGGAAATCTTTGACGAGGCATATGCAACCCGTAATAAAAAAGATATTTTGGGTACCAAGGTTACAACCATGGTTGAAAAATTTGATACAACGGCCAAGAATAAATGTATTGAAACATTTAAATCTTGTGCGGTTCGTTCATGTGGTGGTGGTTCTGGTGCCGCATGTTATTATAAAGTATTCGGCAAAAACCAAGATTTAAGCAATTCAATCAATAATGCCGCATACGAAGATGTTGCACGTGGTTGTGCTGCGGTTGTAAATACCGATGTAAATTGTCGTTATATGGCTGCAACACAAAACAAAGACAACAACGTATATACTTATTCATTCAGCAATGACGAGGCATTTGACCTGTTGTTCCCAAAATATGATGATGCTAACCCAGAAACCAAAAACTATCCTGCGGTTGCCGCATTAAATGCTGATTTGGCTACAACATATAATGATGCTGCAATCGAAGGCATGAAGAAACAATGTCAAAACGTTGTTGCAAATTGTGTGAAATCAATGTGCGGTAAAGATTACCAGAATTGTTATCGTAACCGTAATGATATTTATTTGGCTACATATGCTACTGGCAATGCTGATTTTGATAATTCCATGAACAAAATCGGTGGAATTTTGGATTACACAATTATCCAAGGTTTATGCACATCAACTGTTAAAAACACAGATGCCTGTGCCGAAAGTTTGGCAATTCACAAATTGGGTGTTGTCGAAGGTGCCAGTGACGTAACTGCAAAATGGGGTGCAAACGACAAAACAATTTCATCTGCATGGCGTTCAACTGCACGTGTCGGATACAGCAACGATATGGTTGCCGAAGAAGACGATAACGGCAGAAAGTTGTGTAAATGTAAATCCGGTGGTAAAAACATTTGCGGATTCGAAGGTGGTGGTGACCTGGATTGTATGGAACAAAGCATGGTATCCCAGGGTGTTATGATTGATAAAACGGTCGTAACCAACGTGTTCCAAGACGTCTTGTTCGATGTCGAGTTAGAGGCCCAGGCCCAGTACAAGGCAAAATTGACCAAGGAACAAAATATTTGTTTGGCACAAAACAATGGTTCAAATCCAGACAAAGCATATGTTTGGGCTGAATTGACAACACCAAACAGAGCATTGCCAGACGAATATACATCCAAAGGATTGGGAAATAACTCCAAGGAAAGTAACAACTTGTACGGGTCATTCTGTCGTATCAAGGTTGTTTTAAGATCCAATGATAAAGATGTTCAAAATGCATTGTCTGCGGCTGGTGGTGAAAGTGCATACTTTGCAATGGGCGATCCATTTACATGCGGTTCATGGATGAATGCCAAGGCATTGGAAACAATAACCCAAAAAGTTGGTGATGCCGCACGTAAAGAAGCAGGCGAAGGTTCCCAAGCCGACAAGAACACCAGATTGTTCGCAACATTGGGCGGTACCGTTTTGGGTGGCGGACTGGGTGCATTTGCAGCCGACAAATTGCAAACCGGCAGTTTGGGTGGATTGTTGAATCCAAACTTGACCAAGAATAAAGCTCGTGAGGCAGCAAAAGACGCAATTGACGAGGCTGAAAAGAAATTGAGTCAGGCTGTAAATGATGGTCCATCCAAAGGAAAGTCTGCTATGACCACAGCAATTTCCAAGGCCAAAGAGGCAAAGAAGAAATTGGAAGAAGCTGGTATTGAAGGTTTGCCAACAATTCCAACTGTCAAAACAGACACAACAGAAGCCGCAGCCGCAATATACGGTTATGCTGATGGCCAAAAAGAACAAGCCCAAAGTTTAATAAACCAAATAGATGGATATTGCAAGGAGTATGCAGACGCAAATCCAAATGCCAAAGGTGCTTGTAATAATATTCAGGTTGCACAGGCTTATTTAAATGGAACTATTACAGGAGCTGGAAGTAATACTCAGGTAAAAACTACATTGCAGGGTATTTGTAACGACTCTTTAAAGCAATACGATCAATTTAAAAAGCCAGGTACTGATGTTAAAAAGAAAGCATTTAAAGAAAATGTTATTAGAGTATGTAACGATGTTGAGAACATGACCTTAACAAGTTCTGAAACATCTGCCAAGAGAGATGCATCATCAACATGGAATTCATCAGATGTTACTGAATTGAGCGGTGCAATAACAAAGTTGAGAGAGAAACTCGAGGATGCAGACGATACCAAAGACGGTAAATCACAACGTGCATGGATTGATGTTGCTGGCGGTGTTATCGGTGCTGCTGCGGTCGGTGGTGTTACACACTTGGCTGTCAGAAAGATCCAAGAAGCACAATACGAGGGTGCCGAAAAAGAAGCCGTCAAGAAATGGATGGAAGATATCGGTTCCAAGATTCAATGCTATGTCGGTGGTGATATGGTCGCTGACTTTGGTACTACCGTGGCATTGACCCCCGAGGATAAATAATCCAATACAAAAACAACAAAAAACCACCCCCACGGGTGGTTTTTTAATTCCACCTATGTTTGTCCCCTTCTTTAGGAAAGAAGGGGTGGCATCCGCAGGATGACGGGGTAATTGTGATAATCATTCCTATTTGTCATACTGAGCGGTTGCACCGCAACCCGCGTGGCAATCCAGGTGTCAATAAAAGCCGTCGGTACTGCCGACACATCTCTAATACCTGTATTATTTTGCTCTGCTCAGAATAACATTATTATTGCAATTAAAACTTGCTTTTCAAAAAATACAATGTATAATTTTTGGGCTTATTACAAATAAAAGGGTAAAAACAATGAAACAAGGAATTCATCCAGAATATCATGAAATCAATGTTACCATGACAGATGGTAAAACTGTGAAAATGTTTTCATCAGTTAAAAAAGATTTGGTTTTATCAACCGATAATTTGAATCATCCTGCATGGACTGGTCAACGCAGCAATGTTGATACCAAAGGTCAACGTGCCGCTGATTTCAAAAGCAAATTTGCTGGATTTAAATTTTAAGTTTAATCGCTTTTTTGACTTGGGGGACAAAAATGGATTTACTTATCAAGGGCTCAACCGAATTAAACAAAATGTTCGCAGCATTGGATAAAACGGCCAGTGGTCTGCGACACGATTTTGGCGAGGTTGAAAACCTGCAACAGTCATTGCGTGGGGCTCGTGATTTTGTATCCAAGGCGGCCACCAGAATCGAAGAAAGCATATTAAACGATTTGTTATTGGTGCGTCCGGCTGCGGGTTTGTTGACTCCAAATATGCAACGTGATGGCGACGGTCGGGACGAATTTGTTTTGGCGATATCGGGTGCCGCAAATTTCGTTCGTGCAAATCCAAATTTTGCAATATCTTTGGCTTTGCGTTCAAATGGCGAGACAAAAATTGCACTGATTTATGCACCAATTTTGGATAAATTATACTATGCCGAGGCCGGTGCCGGTGCATGTATGTTCACCGCTTTCCATTCCACCAGAATCCGTACATCTTCTTTGTCAGAACCTGATGATTTGATGATTGCTTATAACACATCAGATAATGCGAAAAAAATTGGTGATGTTCGTATTTCTGGTTGTCCCGCATTGGATTTGGCGGGTGTTGCATCGGGCAAATTGGACGCGTTCGTGTCTGATCCATTGGATTATGCCGAAATTGCCGCTGGCGAATTGATTGTTCGCGAGGCAGGTGGCAAAATATCCATGGGTGCCGAATTGGTTGCAACCAATGGCCATGTGGAATTGTAATCTTACATATAACATAAAAAATTAAATGCTCAGCCGACGGCTGACATTTTTTTATACAAAAAATTGCAAAATTGAAAATCATATAATATAATTATAATTATGAAATTTAAAAAAATTTTACGCATTTTCTTGAACATTATATTCTGGTGCTTTACCGGAATGATTGCTGCATTGGCGGCATTGGTGTTTATTTATGGTAATGATTTGCCTGATTATAAAAAATTGGCAACATATGCACCGCCGGTTGCAACCCGCCTGTATGCATCAGATGGCAGTTTGTTGATAGAATATGCCGAAGAACGTCGCGTTTTTATCGATTTTGCTGATATGCCACCACAACTGGTTAATGCATTTGTCGCGGCCGAGGATCAAAACTTTTGGACTCATCCTGGAATCGATGTCCAGGGTATTTTGCGTGCATCGATGAATAATGTTATGCATACTTTTGGATTTAATACTAAATTTTCTGGTGCTTCAACAATCACACAACAGGTCGCCAAGAATTTTTTCCTATCATCTGACCGCACCATCTCGCGCAAGGTCAAAGAGGCAATATTGGCATTGCGTTTGGAACGTTCATTTTCTAAACAGCATATCATGACACTGTATTTGAACCAAATATTCTTGGGCGCGCGTGCATACGGTGTTGGTTCTGCGGCATTGATGTATTTTAACAAGCCTGTTAAAGATTTAACATTGTCTGAATGTGCATTTTTGGCATCCTTGCCCAAGGCACCAAATAACAGGGACAAGGCCATAGACAGACGTAATTATGTGCTGAAACGTATGCTGGACGAGGGCTATATCACAAAAGAACAGGCCGATGCCGCTGCTGCCGAAGAATTAAATATCAACAGCGGATTTACCGCACAAATGGAGGATACATTCCAATACTTTGCCGAAGAGGTTCGCCGTCAATTACTGGATACTATCGGTCGCGAGGAATTGTATAACCAAGGTTTATATATCAAAACAACAATCGTCCCAGAATTACAACGTGCCGCCAGTGCCGCTTTGAACAAAACTTTGGACACATATAACCAGGGGCGTGGCGGAACTGAAAAATTACAGGGTGCAATTATCGTTATGAATCCATACACAGGACGCGTTTTGGCTATGGCGGGTGGTCGTTCCTTTGCAGAGAGTTCGTTTAATCGTGCAACCCAGGCAATGCGTCAAATTGGCAGTACGATAAAACCATTTGTTTATTTGGCTGCATTGGAAAAGGGTATGTCGCCCGAGGCAATTTTGCTGGATGCTCCAATTGTTGGTTGGAAAGATGCCGAAACAGAATGGAAACCTGAAAATAATGATAAAAAATTCCTGGGGGATGTGCCGTTGCGTTTTTCTTTGGAAACATCTCGTAATGTCCCAACGGTGCGGTTGGTGGAACAAATCGGTGTCAAAGATGCAATCGATGTTGCAAAGCGATTTGGTGTTTATCCAGAAACTTTGCGTGATATGAATTTATCTATGGCATTGGGATCTGGTGAAACAACATTACAGAATTTGGTGTCTGGGTATGCAGCATTTGTAAATGGCGGCCATGTAATAAAGCCACAACTGGTTGATTATATCCAAGACAGATATGGCCGCACAATCAATGGCAAAACCACAAAAATCGAAAAATGGACTGATGATATGTTGCCCCCAGAAAACGATGATCTGGGCGAGGCATTATCCGATCCACAAAGTTTATATCAGTTGATTTCTATATTACAGGGTGCCGTTGAACGTGGCACAGGTCGTCAGGCAATGGTCCCAGGCCACACAATTGCTGGAAAAACCGGTACAACAAATGATGTCAAAGATGCATGGTTTGTCGGATTTTCTAAAAATTTGATTGCCGGTGTATATTTGGGATATGATACACCAAAATCTTTGGGCAAAGGTACTGGTTCATATACTGCGGCACATGTGTTTTCTGATTTTATGACGGTTGCATTGGCAAATCAAAAAAATCAACCTTTCTCGGTTCCTGATGGATTACATTTTGTGCGTGTAAATCGTGCAAATGGTGTTGCAGCCACGCGTGACCCAAATGGAACTATTATTACCGAGGCATTCAAGGCAAACCAAGGCCCAAATGTTCCATCTGAACCTGATGTTATCATTATAAACAGCGATGGCGAACAGGTAAAACAATCTGCCCCCCAGGTCGGTGGTGTATTTTAATTTATTTTTTCTGTAAATAATTTTGTAAAGCACATATTTTGTGATAAAATGTCAGTGTATAAGGAGAAATTTCATGCTGGCAGATTATTTTTTAACACATGGTGCGTATTTTTTTGCAAGTGGCTGGGCTCAGTTCGCTGCGGCCTTTGGTTTTGCATTTTTAATAATGCTATTTTGTGGGCGCAAGTTTATAAATTTAATGCACTTGTGGCAGAAAAAGGGTCAGCCAATCAGCGAAAATGTGCCTGAAACACATCGTGCCAAGGCTGGCACTCCAACAATGGGTGGTATATTGATTATATTTGCTGTATTGGTTGCATCTGTATTATTTATGCCTATGTCAAACCAAGCAGGTTGGGTTGCATTATTGGCAATGTTTATGTTTGGGTGTCTGGGGTTTGCAGACGATTATAAAAAAGTTACATCCCAATCTAAAAAGGCAGCAAATGGTTTATCCCCATCTTTTAGATTAGCAACCGAGGCAATATTTGTTGTTATATTGGTTTATTTAATCAATAAAACAATGCCACCATATGTGCCGGATTTGTCGATTATAATTGGATCTTCTATATTCCTGCCATTAAATTCTTGGACATTGGGCAGTGTATTTGGAATACCTGTTACATTAGGATTTTTATATTATGTGTTTGGATATTTTGTTATCTGCGGCAGTGCCAACGCAACAAATATCACAGACGGGTTGGACGGTATGTTATCTAAATTATATTTGCCAGTATTGATTGTATTGGTTGTTGCATTATATGGTGCCACCAGAATAGGTTTTATGGACAGTGTTGTGTTCTTGCCCGAGACCAGCAGTTTGTATGCTCCATTGGGTGCTATGGCTGGTGCTGTGCTGGGATTTTTATGGTATAACTCGAAGCCAGCATCTATTTTCATGGGTGACGTTGGATCATTAGCATTAGGCGGATTTATGGGAACTGTGGCAATGTTGTTAAAATCAGAAATCATAATGGGCATTGCGGCTGGTATGATGGTTTTGATTTTGTTATCATCATTTATACAAACAATGGTTTTCAAAATTACTCGTAAAATGACAGGAACTGGAAAACGTGTGTTTTTGTGCGCTCCATTACATCATCATTTTGAAGAATTAGGTTGGACTGAAACCAAGATAGTTGAACGGTTCTTTATTGTGTCTATTTTGTTTTCAGGCATTGCTTTAATATTGTTAAAATTTGCATAAAAGGGTGATGTGAAATGGCGGTTATACAAGAGGTTGCAAAACGTACAGATGACAGTCAACTGACAGATTGGTATTTTGGCATAGACAGATGGCTGTTGGTGTTTTTGATAATAATGATTACTATCGGTATTGTTGCATCGTTTTCAACCGGCAGTGCAAATGCCATTCGTACACATGGAAAACTATCTTGGTATTACTTTTTTATAAAAATGTTGCCGTTTTACATAGGCGGTTTTGGTGTTTTAGTTGGTACCAGCATGTTAAATAAAAAATGGGTACTGAAACTTGCCTGGTTAAACTTGGTAATATGTTTGCCGTTGTTATTTGTAACATTATTCCGTTTAAATGTGGTAAATGGTTCTGCCAGATGGATTGTGCTGGGTGGATTTAGATTGATGCCTGCGGATATTATGAAGCCTGGATTTGTAATTATAACGGCATGGTTTTTGAATTATATGAAGAACAAATTCGGCAGTAATATGTTCAGTAAAGAGGCATTGAAATTTAACCTGCGGTCTTGGTGGCCATATTTAATCGTGTTCTGTATGGTGGTCGGCATAATGTTTAAACAGCCAGACGTAGGAACAACAATATTGTATTGTGTGGTGTTGGGCATCATGTTATATGTTGCTGGATTGCCTAAAAAGATTTGTGCAATATTGGGCGGTATTTTTGTTGGTGGTGGATTTGGTGCATTTTTATTCCATCCACACGTGCATAACCGAATACTTGAATTCTTTGGACCATTAGATCCACGTAGTCAGGTTGGTTTTGCGGTAAATGCAATTAAACAAGGTGGATTACTGGGTATGGGTGACGAGGCATTTGTTGCAGAAAATTTACCAATGGCCGAGGACGACTTTGTATATGCTGCGCTGGTCGAAGATTTTGGTGCAGTATTTGGTGGCATATTATTGTTGATATTTGTATTGGTAATCAGACAACTGGTTAATGCCGCAAAACAGGCACACGATAAATTTGTATTATACGTAATAACAGGAACGGTCGCATTGTTTGCTGTCCAGATATGTTTGAATTTGGCAACAACATTACATATAATTCCTCCAAAAGGGATGACATTGCCATTTATTTCATTTGGCAGAACATCGTTCTTGGGATTTTGTTTATTGTTCGGATTGACAATGGCATTGATACGTGAAGATAAATGGAAATAAAAAAGGTGGGTAAAATGAAAATATGGATTGCAACAGGTGGTACTGGGGGACATGTATTTCCAGCAATGGCGGTGGCATCTGAATTGGCATCACGTGGGCATAAAATAACAATATCATGTGATGGTCGCACAGATAAAATGGTTCGTGATTCTGCACCTAAAAAAAGTCGCATTGTGCATATTTGGGCATCTGGGGTTGGTGCAAAAAGTCGCCTGAACCAAATATATGCTTTGTTTAAAATAGGTGTTTCTGCGTGTGGTTTAATACTCAGATTTATATTATTCCGTCCAAACAGAGTTGTTGCATTTGGTGGATATGCATCTGTGCCGGTTGTATTTGCTGCACACGTTTGGAAAATACCAACATATTTACATGAACAAAATGCGGCAATCGGTCGTGCGAATAAATTTGCGATGCGTTGGGTAAAAACATTGATGACCAGTTTTCCAACGGTATCTGGAATGCCAAAAACGGCAACCCAGGTTGTTTATACAGGTTTGCCAGTGCGTTCTGATTTCTTGAATGTTGCAGGAACAAAAATTCCAAACAAAAATCATTTACTGGTCACAGGTGGATCATTGGGCGCACAAATATTGGATGATATTGTTCCCGTTGCCATAGCAAATATGAAAAACAAGAAATTGTTTGTGACACATCAAACACGTCCAGAAAATGTTGAAAAATTGCAAAGATTTTATGCAGAAAATAAAATTCATGCAAATGTATTATCATTTATTCGTGATATGGCAACCGCTATAAAGGATGCTGATTTGGTAATCGGACGCAGTGGTGCCAGCACAGTAATAGAATTAGAAACTGTTGGACGTCCTGCGATATTGGTTCCATTGAATATAAATCCAGACCAGGCGGCAAATGCGGCTGCGTTCGCAAAATTAGGTGGTGGATTCGCCATAGAACAATCTAAATTCACAGAAAAATGGTTGGCGGCAACATTGACCGAATTATTTGAAAACCCAGCCAGATTGGAAAAAATGGCTGAAAAATCATTGGTTGAAAACTTGGCTGCACAAAAAATAGCTGATACAGTCACAAAATAAAAGGGATACATATGAACAAGTTTTATTTATGGGCAAATGCTATATTGATATGTGGTATTTTTGTCTTTTCAAATTACATAGTGGAAAACAACCTGTTGCAAAAAGAGGTATGGATAGATGCATTTGAATTTATGTGGGCTGTTGTCGGTTGGTGTACTTATTGGTTTTATAATGCTATAAAACATAAGAAAAAATAAAAAATCCGCCATTTTGGCGGTTTTTTATTAAAAGAACAGATAATAAATCCCAAATCCAATCAATGCAATTACACCCAATACTATAATCGTTGCAAACACAGCGGTCAACGCCTCGGCATCTTTGGGATCATCCAAATTCCAAACCAGTTTATTACCACCACCAATATCTTGAACAAATGAAACCATGCTATTTTCCCTTTTCAATAAAATATTATCATAACGAAAACCAAATACAATAAAAATCATATGGTTTTTGAGGTTTGTCCAATTTTATGGTATAATTTATTATAAATAACAATTACCAAAAGGCATAAAAATGAAACAACAAAAATTCAAAAAACTTATCACAACAAAAAGGTTAAATTTGAAATTCATAGAACCCAGTTTCAAATTTGCCCAAGAGTTATATGATGAAATATCAAACAATCGTGAATTTTTTAAATTTATGCCATTTGCATCGGTAAAAAAGCCCGAAGAAGAATACGATTTTTTGGTTTTAGGTAAACAAAATGCAGAATCCGGCAAAGCGGTATCATACCCAATGTATTTAAAGTCCACAAACGAATTTGTTGGCATAGTCAGTGTTCACAGTATTTCATGGAAACATGAATCTGGTGTATTTGGCGCATGGGTTCGTAAAAAATTTGCACACCAAGGTTTTGCGACCGAGGGTACAAAAGCACTGGAAGAATACTTTTTTCAAATGGGCTTTCATAAATTATCCGCCAAAGCAAATGTGAAAAACAAAGCCAGTTGCGGAACACTTAAAAAAATGGGTTTAACAAAAGACGGAATAGAAAGAGATGCGCACTTTAACGATTATATGCAAGAGTGGGAAACATTTGCTGTGTTTTCTAAATTAGCCAGTGAATATAAAAAATAAATATATAATTAAGTTAATCATATAAAACAAAATCACCCAAACGGGTGATTTTTAATTTTGGCAGTCCCAATGGGAATCGAACCCATGTTACCGGAATGAGAATCCGATGTCCTGGACCGCTAGACGATGGGACCAAAACTGCACGCGAACTACAATACTCAAACTTTATGCAAATGTCAAATTATTTACCATACTTTTTGTCCTTTGCCACTTTATTTTTAATAATCAAGAAATAAAATAAAAAAATTTTTGATAATAACACTTGCAATTTAAAAGTTTATATATATAATCATTAAAGTTTTTAACGATTTTTTAAAAGGAACAATCATGGCTCAAAAAGAATACATATCTTTAATCGAAGAAAATGGTATGATTTTGGAACGTTTGTTATCCAGTGTTCAACAATATCCATCTCAAACCGTTGGATACAGTCGCCAACAATTAATCATATTGTGCGATTTGTTAATATCTGGAAAATCAAAGTTAAAAGAAATTGCTCATCGTCAATGCATGCCTACACCAAATTTATGCATTATGTTCAGAAAATTAGAGAGCGAGGGTTTAATTGCGCGTACGGTCGATGAACAAGATCGTCGTAATACTTGGTATTCTTTGACGGCCAAGGGACAAAAAATCACAAATCAATTCAAACAAGAAGTGTTGAATACTATCGAATCTTTCTTTAGTGGATTGACCGCCACCGAAGAGAAAAAATTGACTGAATGCATAACATTTATGAATAAAATTTTAAAAAATGTGGAGAATAAAAATGCGTAAAATCAGAATAGTTTTTGCAGTATTATGTGGGGCTTTGTTGATAAATAATGCGAATGCTATGGATTTATCGTTAAATGATGCCGTATCTAAAATTATGTCCGAATCAAACGATGTTAAAAAGGCCGAGGCAAATGTGAAACAGGCCAAGGCACAATTGGATGCTGTAAATGCAAATCGTTGGGTAAATGTCAAAGCAACCGCATCATATATCAATATGGTAAATGTCGAAGATCCAACCAGTGACCAAGGTGTTAAATTACCACCTGCATTTGGCGGATATTTGACTCAAATGACTGGTTATAATCAAATCCCAGATAATATATTTATGGCGGGTGTATCTGTATCTCAACCAATTTATACATTTGGTAAAATTGGTAATGCCGTTGACAGTGTTCGCAGTGCTATCAAAATGTCCAGAACAAATCGTGAACTTACCAGACGCGAGGTTGCATACAGTGCGGCCGATTTATATTGGACCGCAAAAATGACAGATGAAATTGTAAAATTGGCACAAAAAGATTTGGATAATACCAAGGCATCAAAATCTAAATTGACCGCGACCGGTCGTGCAAATCGTGGCAATTTGGTAAAGATTGAAACAGATATTGCATCCAAAGAAATCAATTTATCTGATGCAGAATTTAATCGTGATACTGCACACAGTATGTTGAAAATCTTTGCAGGAATTGATATGGATGAACCGCTGAATTTAACAGACGAATTTCCAAACGAATTCCCAGCAATGCAGGAAAAAAAGTTGACTTCGACACCTCAATGGGATGTATTGCAAGAACAGGTGAAAATGTACGAAGCATCGGCATCATCTAAACGTGCAAATGGTTATCCAACTTTGGCTGCTGTGGGTTCTTATGATTATGTAACAATGGGTACTGATGTCAGTAATGTGTTTGCAAAACAAGGTGCGCAATCGGCTTATTGGGGTGTTGCGCTTCAAGTGCCAATTTTCACAGGTGGTTTAAATCGTGCAAATGCAACGGTTGATGCAATGAATGCCGAAGCTGCTCGCCAAGATTTAGACAAAGCAAAAAAAATAACATCAGAAAAATATAACACCGCTATCCGTCAATATAATCATTTGCGTGATAATTTGGATAATATGAAAAACGCACGTGATTTGGCGGCCAAGGCATACCAGTTTTCACAAAGCAGATTTGGTTCTGGTCAAACATCGGCTGTTGAATTGGCCGAGGTTGCATCCGGTCTGTATCAGTTAGATATGGGCTTGTTAAATGCAAAATACAAAATTTTGATGTCTGCAGAAGCTGTGAAAAAATTGGGTAAATAAAGGGAAATAAAATGATAAAAAATCCTAAAAGAATTAAAACATTATTTTATATTCTGGGTGTTTTCGGATTGCTGTTTTGGATTGGTTTCAGAATCAATGCATTGGTTATGCAAAACAATCAACAAGTGTTTAATATGGCACGTGATGTCCAAGAAAATGGAACACCCGTACAGGTGATTGTTGCAAAAAATGCATCTGGGGTTTTACATGAACCAATAACCATTGAAAAAAATCGTGCCTATGTAACTGGGAATCGCGTTGGATTATTCCGTACAGGACAAAAAATTGGTGACGGTAAAATCGCATCTGTTTCTCAAAATATAGATTTAGATACAGGTATGTATGTGATAAAAACAAAAAATGTTCCCGATGGGTTACAGTATGTAGAATACACTCGTAATGGTTATTTTGTGCCAGTATATGCAGTTGTTGATGGTAATGTGTTTGTATCTGAAAACGGTGTCGCAACATTACGCAAAGTTATTGTCGCACACAGTGATGCCGATGTCGCATTGATAACCCAAGGATTGCACGATGGCGACATTGTTATATTGTCCAAGGTATCAGCAGGGGAAATGGTTCGCGTTACCGAATCAAATGAAAAATAAGGGAGTGTCCAGATGTTAAAGTTTTTTGTTCGCAGACCAGTTACAACAATTATGTTTGTTTTGTTTTGGGTTGTGTTGGGATTATATTCCTTTTCTGGAATGAATATTGAACGCACGCCTGCATTGGACTTTCCTTATGTAACTGCATCATTTATATATCCTGGGGCGGCACCATCCGAAATAGAAACCCAGGTTTTGAAAAAGGCCGAAGATGCCATGTCCGAAGTTGCAGGGTTAAAGAAAATTACATCCCAAGCATATGAAAATGGTGGCTATGTAATGGCTGAATTTAATTTGGGTGTGAATGTAAATGATAAAGCATCCGAGGTGAAAGCAAAATTGGATGCATTGTCTTCTCAATTCCCAGATGATATGAAGCAACCTGTTGTTGAAAAATTAAATCCATTGCAACAATCGGTGATTGATATTGCAATTTATGGTGATAATGCTCGTGATTTATATGAATATACCACAGACACATTGGCAAACAAAATTACATCTATCAAGGGTGTGGCGAGTGTGAATGTATTTGGCGGATTAAAACGTGCTATTCGTATTGAAATGTCGCCTGATGAAATGGCTGCACGTGGTGTAACAATTGTTGATGTGGTGTCGGCACTGGGAAATAAAAATTTGAATGTCCCAGGCGGAAAAATCGAAACTGGTTCTGGTTCATCAAATGTTCGTTTTGTTGGTGAGTTTGCAAGTGTTGATGAAATTGAAAATTTGCAAATTGTAACATCCGAAGGACAAAATTTTAAATTATCAGATGTGGCATCAGTTCATGATTCTGCACGTGATATAGAAAAGGGTGCAAAATATAATGGTAAAGATGTTATTGTTGCATCTGTTATTAAATCGTCTGACGGTAATGCAATTAAAATATCAAATGCATTGCGTAAAGCATTGCCTGAATTACAGACAGAAATGCAAACTAAATTCAGTGGTGCACAAATGGAAATCGTTGCAGATTCTTCTACAACGGTGTCCAAAGATACATTTGATACAATCAACGGAATTATCCTGGGTATCGTTTTAACAGTTATCATTTTGTTGATATTTACACGTAATTGGCGTTCAACAATTATTGCAGGTGTCGTGATTCCAGCATGCTTGGTTGCTGGGTTGTTCTTTGTAAGTTTCAGTGGATTTACAATAAACGCAATGACATTGTTGGCATATTCTTCGGCATTAGGAACATTGGTGTCGAACGCAATTATTTTGATTGAATCAGCATTACAAGAAATGCATGCTGGTAAAAATCCCGAAGATGCCGCAATTGACGGAACAAAACGTGTTGCTGTATCTGTGTTGGCGGGTGTTGGAACAAACGTTGTGGTGTTCTTGCCGTTGGCATTTATGGGCGGTATTGTCGGTCAGTTTATGGTGCAATTCGGTATGACAGTTGTGTATTTAACATTATTGTCATTGATATTTTCTTTCACATTAACCCCAATGATGATTGCTAAAATTTTGCGTTTAACAAATAAACGTGAATACGCGGCACAACAACGTATTGAAAAGAAAGAAGAAACACATACCAGATTGCGTAAATGGTACGATTATCAATTTGCTCATGCTGGTCGTGTTATTTTATTAGGAATTGTTGTTTTAGTTGGTGCTGCACAATTAACAAAATTCATTGGTAACGAATTCCAACCATCAACTGATGCAAATAAAATAACATTAACTGTACGTGCTCCGATGGGTGCAACATATGAAAAGTCATCCGAGGTTGCTGCAAACATAGATAAAGTTATTCATGAATTTCCAGAGGTGGAATCTACAATTGTAAAAATTGGTGAACGTGGATTACAAAATATAACAATTACTACGAATTTGGTAGATAGAACAAAACGTAATGTATCTGATAAAAAGTTAGCACAACAAATATTGCAACGTTTATCAAATGTCGCAGATGCAGAAATTCAAATTCGTGCAGGTGAAACCGTCAATGGTGGTATATCATCAGATATGGTGTTAAATGTGTATGGCGATGATGATACTTTGCGTGAACAATATGCAAACGAATTAGTAAATCGTATAAATGTTATTTCCGAAGTGCAAAGTGCGGTATTGGCACAACAAAAACCAAATAACGAAATTCGTTTTGTTCCAAATCAAGAACAAATGAGTTCTTGGGGAATTAAAAATTCTTATGCAGGTTCCGTATTACGTACAGCTATTTATGGAAATGATACATACAAATACAAAGAAAACGGCAAAGAATATCCAATTGTTTTGGAATTTGCACGTCCGTTTAAAACAAACTTTATGTTTAACAGTGTATTTGTAAATTCTCCACGTGGTATGGTTGCATTATCTGAATTGGGTGAAATTCAAAATGTGCCATCAACACCAAACATCAGTCGTTTGGATAAATCCAGAGTCACCGAAATTGATATCAATATTGGTAAATCAACAGTTGGTCCTGTCCAGGCTCAAATAGAATCAGAAATTGCTAAAATGGAATGGAAACCAGGATACAGTGCAAAATTTGCAGGTATGTCAGAAATCCAAAGTGAATCCACAAACGAAATTGGAATGGCATTTATTTTGGCGTCTGTTTTGACATTTATGTTATTGGCTGCAATTTTGAATTCGTTGACACATCCATTGACAATTGCAACATCTATTATTACCAGTTTTATTGGTGTGTTTATATTGTTGTTCTTGTCAGGGGCATCTATGAATGTTGGTGCTATGTTAGCATTCGTTATGTTGGTGGGTTTGGTTGTGAACAATAACATTTTGGTTTTGGAACCAACCGTAAAACGTGTTCGTAATGGCGAAAAACCATACGATGCATTATGGACAGAATTGATGTCTAAACGTAATATGGTTTTGATGACATCCATTGCTGTTATGGCTGGAATGTTGCCACAATTATGGTCATCTGATGGTATGAAAACAGGTATGGCGGCGGTTATGATTGGTGGAATGTTTGCGAGTTTGGTTTTAACATTTACACTAACCCCAGCATTATTCTTTGCAATGGAAAATGCCAGAACATCAATGCGCAAAAAATTGCATTTACAAATCAAAATGCCAAAAATAATGCGTCGTAAAAAGTAAAAATATTCCCCGGTTAATACCGGGGATTTTTAATATACATTTTGTGCTTGCGTGAATTTTATAAATTGTTCTATGATATAATCAGGAAGGAAAGGAATTATGCGTTTAAGACTTGTGTCTATGCTTGGTTTTTTGGCGGTTTTTCCGGCATTTGGTGCGGTGAACTTGCCTGTGGTAAATATCAGTGGAAATGGTGTTTCTGCACGTTCTGCATTTGGTGATTATGTAACAAATGATGTTTCTGTGGCACCGGTGCGTAATGTTGTCGCGCGCAGTACCAATGCTAAAAACACAAGTGTAAAACAAATTGCAAAAAAATCTGATTCGGATATTTTGTCTCCAAATTTACCCAGTTCAAATTTATGGGCTGAAAATTCAGTTCAGGTTGATACACCATTACGTATGCCCAGAATGGATGAAATTGTTGTTCTGGACAATGATGTGGAATTACCAGGTGAAAAATTGGAAACTGTTGCAATGGCACACGATGATTCAATCGAAAATCACGAACAAGTGATACGCGAATTAGAATCCAGAATGAATCGTATGGCTGAAATTGATGCCAAAATGGCAAAGTTGGCTGAATTGCAACGTCGTGCGACAAACAGTGTAAAACAACATAATTCTCAAAATGATTATGCAAAGTCTGTGGATGCGGAACCTGTGAAAATTTCGCGCACAATTGTTCCTATGAACGAACCTGATGTTTTGGTGCGCAGTGTTGAAAAACATACGGTTAATGCTAAAAAAACATCTGAACCAAAAAACAGTTTGGCTGGTTTAAGTCCATCTGAATTACGTCAGGCATTCCGTAAAACATTTTTATCAGAAAACAAACATTTGTCTGCTATGCGTGATACATACGCAGATGAATATGATGATAATGAAATGATATCTATGGAATCTGGTGGTTTTACCGCGGAAAGCAATTTATCAGAAATGGGCAGTGGTATTCGTCCATTTGAAATAAAAATCAGTTTCCGTAATTTTGATTCTGCATTATCTCGTGAAAATTATACATTGCTGACAACATTTGCTGGGATTGTTGTAAATGATCCAAAACGTGCCGTCCAGGTTTTAATCCCAAATGATGCAACAACGGATGCTGATACCCGTAAATTAACCGCACGCAGATTGGCAATTGTTGAACAGGTTTTGCGTGATACCGGTGTCCCAGAACAACGTATTTTGCCTGTGTTATCTAATCGTGACGATGATGGTGGTTTGGTGTTGCGTAATATTGATAACAGCCAGTATGAAATACTTACCAAGCAACAACGTGGTAAAAACGGTAAAACTACCAATAAAACATATAAAAGTTTGACGTGGTAAGTTTTCGCAAAATTTTCCAAAATATTTTAAATTTTGTATATCCACCAGTGTGTCCATTGTGTAATGCGCCTGTGTCTGAACATGGTGTTTTATGTGCAGATTGTTGGACCGCGGTGAATTGGATAGATGGTCCAAAATGCTCTTGCTGTGGTTATCCGTTTATCGCAGGATATGATTTTGATAAAGATACATTATGCCCAATATGTGCATCTGGTAAAAATGAACTGGATTGGATTCGCAGCGCCTGTGTTTATGACGATGCATCAAAACAGATAATGTTGCCATTCAAACATTGTGGAAAAATAAAATATGCACGTTTTATGGCAAACGCAATGATTTGGGCTTTGCGAGATATAGATACACATAACATAGATGTTGTTATGCCGGTACCACTTGCTTGGCGCAGATTGTTTCATCGTGGATATAACCAGGCATCATTATTGGCACGTCCAATCGCACATGCAATGGGTGTCGGTATTGATTATGATTCTGTGCACAGAAAGTATCGTCAGGATATGGGGCATAAAACATCGGCACAACGTGCCAAGAATATTCGTGGTGTTTTTACGGTTAAAAATCCGGATAAAATCCGCGGAAAACACATTTTATTGGTTGATGATGTTATGACATCTGGGGCGACTTTTTCAGAATTACATCGTGTGCTGATGCAGGCCGGTGCGGCATCGGTATCGGGCGTGTCATTCTGCAGGGTTGTTCGTGCATTATAAAATTTGTCGAAATACTTGATTTTGCTTTTATTTAGTGTAAAATTCAATTCGCAATAATTCGCATAAAAATAGGGTGTCATAAATGAATATAGAACTTGGAAAAAATGAAACACGTGATTTGGAAACCAGAATTCAAGAATTCTGGGATAAGAATAATTTTTGGGATAATGATGTAAATTCCAATAAAAAATCATTTTGTGTAATGATGCCTCCACCAAATGTTACCGGTAATTTGCATATGGGACACGCGCTGGATAACGTGCTGACTGATATTATTTGTCGTTATAAACGTATGGCGGGGTTCGATGTTTTGTGGCAGCCCGGAACCGACCATGCGGCTATTGCGACTCAATTATTGATTGAACGTGATTTGTCCAAGCGCGGTATAAATCCAAATTCTTTGACATTGGATGAAAAATTAAATGCAGCATGGAATTGGACAAAAGAATACGGCGGTCAGATTATAAAACAATTACATATCTTGGGTGCGACACCTGTTTGGCGCCGCGAAAGATTTACAATGGACAAAGGTTTGTCTGACAATGTGACCAGATTGTTCGTTAAAATGTATAAAGATGGTTTAATCTATCGTGCAGAACGTATGGTAAATTGGTGTCCAAAACAACAAACAACTGTGTCTGATTTGGAAATTGAAACACGCGAAGAACACGGTAAGTTTTACTATTTCAATTATCCTTTGAAAGATGGCGGATTTATTGAAATTGCAACAACACGTCCCGAAACTTTATTCGGAGATAAGGCGATCGCAATTCATCCAGAAAATGAAAAGTTAAAACATTTGATTGGAAAAAAAGCAATTATTCCTTTAACAGATATTGAAATTCCAATTATCGCGGATGAGCATGCTGATCCAGAAAAAGGAACAGGTGCGGTTAAAATTACACCGGCC
Source organism: uncultured Alphaproteobacteria bacterium (assembly GCA_946188105.1). Lineage (GTDB taxonomy): Bacteria > Pseudomonadota > Alphaproteobacteria > Rs-D84 > Rs-D84 > Enterousia. Next base: position 84,223 of record CAMHTQ010000002.1, read on the forward strand.
CACGACTTTGATGACTGGGAGGTTGGTCAGCGTCATAACTTGGAACCATTGTGTATTTTAACAAAAGATGCAAAATTGAATGATGCAGCAGAGGTTCCTGAAAAATATCGTGGTATGGACAGATATGTTGCGCGTAAAGCAATTATCGAAGATATCGAAGCCGCGGGACTTATGACTAAGATTGAAGACAAGGTTATTCCAACACCATATTCTGAACGTGGTGGTGTGCCGGTTGAACCAATGATAACAACACAATGGTTCGTGGACGCTGAAAAATTAGCAATCCCTGCAATCAAGGCAGTGGAAGAAGGCAAAATCAAATTTATGCCTGAACACAGATATAACTTGTTTATGGCATGGATGAAAAATATTCGTCCATGGAATATTTCACGTCAATTATGGTGGGGACATCATATCCCAGCATGGTATGACGAAGCGGGTAATGTCTATGTTGCAGAAACAGAACAAGAGGCCATAAAACAATCTGGTGGTAAAACATTGACACGTGATCCAGATACATTGGATACATGGTTTTCATCAGGTCAATGGCCATTTGCAACATTGGATTGGCCATATGATACACCTGAATTCAAAAAATATTATCCAACAGATTATCTGTGCACTGGATTTGATTTAATATTCTTTTGGGTTGCACGTATGATAATGATGTCACTGTATGCAACAGGCGAGGTTCCATTTAAGACTGTTTATATGCACGGCATGGTTGTTGATAAATTTGGTAAAAAAATGTCAAAAAGTAAAGGCAACGGAACAGACCCACTGGATGCGATTGATAAATTCGGTGTGGATGCAATTCGTTACTGGGTGGCAACTGCACCAATTGGAACAAATTTGCCATATAATGAAGATGAAGTTAAACGTGGCTCTAAATTACTAACAAAATTATGGAACGCATCGAAATATGTTTTGATGAATTTAACAGATTTTGATCCAAAAACAGCCAAGGAAATCAAGGTTAGTGAAAGATTTATCGAAGATCGTTGGGTGTTAAATGAATTGAATAAGGCAATTGATGATACTCGCAAGAATTTAGATAAATATTTCAATTACAATGCGCGCAGTGCAATTGATACATTTTTCTGGGAAATATTCTGCGATCAATATTTGGAATTTATCAAAGACAGATTCTGGTCACCTGAAAAATATAGTGCCGAATCAAAATTGTCTGCACAATGGACATTATACACAGTATTGCGTGCGATAATTGGTTTGTATGCACCATTTATTCCATTTGTGACCGAAGAATTGTGGCAAAAGATTTATAAAGATATCGAGGGTGGCGAAACATTGCATTTAACAAAGTATCCCGAGGTTAATGCTGAATACGACACAGATGTTAGTGAAATGCAAGCTGCATTGGATATATTAAAATCCGTTCGTGGATTGCGTACCGACAGAAAGATTGGTAATGGTGCAAAACTTGAAACATTAACAATCCCACAGGATACAAATCCTGTTTTGCATGGCTTGATTAAATCTGCGGCACGTGCTAACAATATCGTATTGGGTGACACAATAGATTTTATTGTTGCTGAAAATACAGAGGGAAAATAATGGAGATAACAAAACATACACAAAATATATTGGTTAAATCATACCAATGTGACAGATACGGTTATTTGCGCCCAATTATGTTAATGAATTTCTTGCAAGGCGCGGCTGCAACACATGCTGATGAATTGGGTGCTGGGCGTACATATTGCGAGGCACATAATATTGCATGGGTTGTTACGCATTATATGATTGATATTATTGAATTGCCGAAATTCAAGGATATGGTTGTGTTGAAAACATGGCCTTCAATGCATAATGGTCTGCGTTCGTATCGTGATTTCGAAATCAGAAACAAGGAGGATGGTCGTTTAATGATTCGTGCAACATCGCAATGGGTGTTGATAAATCTGAATACGCGTCGTTTGTTGCGATTAAATGAAGAATTACCAGATTGGGGTAGTATTGATGAACGTGTATGGGATACAGCATTTAACAAGGCACCAAAATTTGATGCAACAAAAACACATGTTGTAAAATGTCGGTTTGATGATGTTGATGTAAATCAGCATATTAATAATGCGGTATACGCTGTTTGGGCAACAGAAAGTGTTGGTTTTGAATTTCGTAACACACACGAATTAACAGGTATAGAAATTTATTTTGAACATGAAATCAGTGCCGATACACCAGAGGTTCAGATTCAAGTTAAATTAGAACCATCTGTTTCGTATCATAAAATTATGACTGGTGACACACAACACGCAACGGTTGTATGCCGGTGGAAAACAAAATAATGTAAGGTTTGAATTTGTACCTAAAATATGATAAAATACCCTATATGAGAATATAGGGTTTTTAAATGAAAAAAATTGCTTTTATACTTACGTTATTACCGTTTTCTGCAATGGCGGCAACCGATGCAGAAATCGAATTAACTGGTGCTTTTAATAAAGTTCGCATGCAATGTAGAAATATTTCCGCAGAACTGGAACCATTAAAGAAAATGGCTGGAATTGGAACTGCGGTCAATGCTGTGGGAACACTTGCTGGTGCCGGTGGTGTTGCCAGTGGTATTGCAAAATATGAAAAAGATAAAAATGTTGCTACATCAATGGGTGAAAAATACAGTATCGAAGTGATAAAAGAAAAATTAAAAGATAAAGAATTATCCCCAGAAAACCAGGCCGCGTTAAAACGATTTCAAGATTATGATACAAATGTAAATTGGACCGAGATAGAGGCAGGATTAAATAAATTGTCAGAAGAGTTTGATAAACAAGATTCACAAAGCAAAGATAATGTATTGAAAGAATTGGATGCCAAAGAGGCAGCTGCCCAAGCAAGAATAGATGAAAACCAAAAACAATCTGATATGTATGGAAATATCAGAACAGGTTTGTTTGCAACCAATACTGCAACCAGTATTGCAGGTGCAATCGTGTCTTCGAAAACAGGTATGAGTGGGGATTTAAAAAATAAAATACAGGCATGTGTTGATAGCCTGACAGCATTAGAAAAAGCCAGAACCCGTGTTCGTGTCGAAGATGGCGAAAATGCGAATGCTACTCTGATGTCCCAGGCACAAAATATATTGGATAAATGCAATAAATATAACAATGTGGATACATCTGCATTTAATAAATTGGCCAAGGGTGCAACGATAACTGGTGCATTGGGTGGTGTAACGGGTGCGGCTGCAACGGCAACCAGTATTGCTGGCACAACAAATAAGTTGTCAGATATAGATTTAAAATCAGAAAATGCTGCAAAAGAAATGAACAAGCAAGAAGGTGTTAACGTTGCAAGTAATATATTGGGTGGTGTAACTGCGGTAACATCATTAACTGGAACCGTGCTAAATGCAACACAAATTAAAAAAATCAAAGATGTTGTAACAATAGCCGAAGAGTGCGAGGAGGCATTAAAATAATGAAAAAGTTTTTATTGATATTCGCAATATTATTTGTGCCATGTTCTGGGTTTGCTGATGTACCATATTCCAGTGTTGTAATGTCTTCTTCGGAGACTTTAGACAAAAAGTTTTTACCTCTGGATACAGATGCTTTGTATGATGCACGGTTAGAACAAAATTTTCATAATTATGACTGTGATCCATACGATCTTATAAACTCTTTTATGAATAAAGAAATAGTGATACCTTTTTCTGTGCGAGATTTGATGAATGTTTGTCGTAAAAATGTTGTTTCTCATGTTGATCAAAGGTTTAACAAAATATGTCAAATAAGGTGTTCAAACTTTGCTTTGGAATATTACAGATTGTTGATAGAAAAAACTAAGAAAGAAAAGGATAGGTCTCGTAAAGAAATGCAACAAAAAGTACATGATGATATTTGGAACAAAAAATAAAAAAACCGGCAATCGCCGGGTTTTTTAATTGATTGCGGAAACTGCCAAACGGGTACGACCCTTAGCACGACGACGATTCAATACATCGCGTCCGCTTTTAGTTGCCATTTTTTCACGAAATCCGTGTGTCTTTACACGACGAGTTTTCGATGGTTGATAAGTTCTTTTAGTTGCCATAATTAAATCCTTTTGCCCCTATATTTAAACATATTTTTATAAAAACGCAACAATTTTATTTAATTATTTAGATTTTGCCGGAAGTAAGCCGATTTTACTAAGTATTTCTGTCAGTAAATACCATATAAAAATGGCTAAAAATAAATTTGTTAAAGAAACCATAACCTTGTCATACATGTTATTTACCTCGTTGTTTATACGGTCATATTATAATACAAACAAGTCATTTGTCAATGTGTTTTTTTGGTATTATTTCTTGACCTAGAAAGCAAAAATTTGCTATTCTAAATCTGTGATAAATAGGGGAAAATAAAGTATGTCAGAAAATGAAATAAAAGAAATAAAAATTCCACAATCTTCATTGGAACATGAAATGCGGACATCGTTTTTGGATTATGCAATGTCTGTTATTGTTGATCGTGCATTACCTGATGTCAGAGACGGTTGTAAACCTGTGCATCGTCGTATTTTATACGTTATGAATGATGTGGCGCCTGCAACAAAATCAACTGTGAAATCTGCACGTATTGTCGGTGATGTTATGGGTAAATATCACCCACACGGAGACAGTTCAATTTACGAGGCAATGGCTCGTATGGCCCAAGACTTTTCGATGGGCGAAACTCTGGTCCAAGGCCAAGGTAACTTTGGTTCGCGTGACGGTGATAAACCTGCTGCTATGCGTTATACCGAGGCACGCCTTTCCAAATTGGGTGCATCATTGATGGAGGATATGGATAAAGATACTGTCGATTGGCAACCAAACTTTGACGGCACATTACAAGAGCCAGTTGTTTTGCCAACTAAATTCCCAAACTTTTTGGTAAATGGTGGTTCTGGTATTGCGGTTGGTATGGCAACAAATGTTCCAACATATAATTTGGGCGAGGTTTGCAACGGTATTTTGGCAATTTTGGATAATCATAATATTTCTGACGATGAATTGTTTGATATTATCCCAGGACCAGATTTTCCAACTGGTGCAATAATTATGGGACGTGCCGGTGCTTACAAGGCACACACAACTGGTCGTGGTTCAATCATTGTTCGTGCAAAAACACATAACGAAAATATTCACGATCACGAGGCTATCGTTGTTGATGAAATTCCTTACCAAGTGAACAAGGCACAAATGATTGTGAAAATCGCAGAATTGGCCAAGGATAAAAAAATTGAAGGTATTGCTGAAATTCGTGATGAATCATCCAAAGAAGGTTTGCGTATTGTTATCGAATTGAAACGTGATGCGATTCCTGATGTGGTATTGAATCACTTGTTCCAATTCACAGAAATGCAAACAAATTTCCCTGTGAATATGATGGCATTGAATCGTGGTCGTCCAATGTTATTCAATATTCGTGGTGTGCTGGATTCGTTTATTGAATTCCGTGAAGAAGTTATTCGTCGTCGAACAATCTTTGATTTGAACAAGGCACGTAATCGTGCACATACATTGTTAGGATTGTCTGTTGCTGTTGGTAATTTGGACGAGGTTATACAGTTAATTAAATCCAGTGCCAATCCAGACGATGCTCGCACCGCATTGGTATCACGTGGATGGCCTGCAGCAGACATTCAAAACTATATTGAATTGATTGACGATCCAAACACAGAATACAAAGACGGAATGTTTTATATGTCCGATGACCAGGCACGTGCAATTTTGGAATTGCAACTGCACAGATTGACAGGCTTGGAACGTGATAAATTGCATGCTGATTTGGTTGAATTGGGTGCAACCATCAAAGATTTGTTGGATATTCTTGGCAGTCATGAACGTATTGTTCAAATCATTCGTGATGAAACAACTGCGGTTCGTGATAATTGGTCTTCGGCACGCCGAACAGAAATTTCCGAAGCATCAGTTGATATTGATATCGAAGATTTGATTGCTCGTGAAGATATGGTTGTAACAGTATCTAATACTGGTTATATCAAACGCGTTGCGCTGGATACATATCGTGCTCAAAAACGTGGTGGCAAAGGACGCAATGCAATGACAACCAAAGAAGACGATTATGTTGTAAATGTATTTGTTGCAAATACTCATACACCATTATTGTTCTTCTCGTCCAAGGGATTATGTTATAAATTAAAAACATACAAATTGCCTGAGGCAACTGCCGCAGGCAAAGGTCGTCCATTGGTTAATTTGTTGCCTTTGGAAAAAGACGAGGTTATCACCGCAATTTTACCAGTGTCTGACGAGGACGTACAACGTGTGCAAGAATCTGGCAAAGAACATTTCTTGATGTTTGCGACTGCCAGTGGAACGGTTCGTCGTAATCGTATGTCTGATTTTGATTCTATTCGTGCAAACGGAAAAATTGCTATGAAATTGGATGATGGCGACAGTTTGATTTCTGTATTGCCATGTAACGAAGAGCAAGATGTGTTTTTAACAACATATCGGGGTCGTTGCATCCGTTTCCCTGTAAATGAAATTCGTGTATTTGCAGGACGTAATTCAACTGGTGTTCGCGGATTATCTTTACAAAAGAATGATAAAATTATCGGTATGGCAATGTTGAATCATGGTGAAAGTGATGCAACGGTACGTGCCGCATATATCAAACAATCTCGTGCCGCCAGACGTTTGGCAACTGGTATCGAAGAAGAGGCAGGTGATACTGACGAAGAAGTAACAGATTTGGTATTAACCCCAGAACAAATGTCACAAATGGCAGCAACCGAAGAATTTATTTTAACGGTTTCTGAAAACGGTTTTGGAAAACGCACATCTTCATATGAATACCGCACAACACATCGTGGTGGAAATGGATTTACCAACATTAAATTGGGCGGTAAAAACACCGCGGTTGCTGGATCTTTCCCTGTAACAGATGACCAAGATATTATCATGGTAACTGATGGTGGCAAGATTATCAGAACACCTGTTGCAGATGTTCGTATTGCGGGTCGTTCAACGGCTGGGGTAACATTGTTCCGTACCGCTGAAAATGAAAAGGTTGTATCTGCAATTTCTATTGTTGCCGAAGGTGATGAAGAAGAAAACGTGGCCACAACTGATACGGTTGCAGAATAATAGGTTAGGAGGGACGCAGGCATGGATAACGAATATTTTGTATCTATTAATGATGTTGCAAAAAGGTTGTCTGTGCCTGCACACACTTTGCGTTATTGGGAAAAACAATTTCCAACCGCAATTCGTCCAATAACAGGTGCGGGTGGTCGTCGTTATTACCGTCCTGAAACATTGGAAAAATTAATCGTTATTCGTGATTTGCTGTACAAAAACGGATTGACAATTGCTGGTGTAAAAAAGTTGATACACGATGGAAAAATGCCACGTGCGGCGGCGGAATATCAACCATCGGGTGTTGGTCCAACTATGCCAAAAATGTCGATAAAAAATTCAGATGATACATCTGTGAACGATGCAATTGATACAGCAATGGATTTTTTGAAAACGGCAAAACAATTATTGGACAATCAATAAATTATTTTTGTAATTCTGATCTTTTTTCAATCAGAGAATCTCTGGTCTTTATCATTTTTTGTCTGTATTGATTTAATGAATCTTCGGCATCCATCATATCAGAAAAAGTTTTATTATACACACGAATTAAACTGTCGTTTTTCATATATTTTGTGCGTATAGAATCAAATTCAGGAATAGTGAAATTAGGTGTGTTTTCTGTAACATTTTTATTTGCAAAATCATCCAAAGTTTTGCGTTGCACAGAATCATATTTCGCATTTATTTGATCACACATCACAGAATCATTAGGCACAGATAATTCTGCCATACGCAAAGAATCGGTTTCCCCTAATTCAGATTTCAATGCATTTTCGCCCCATGCACGATTTAATATATTTTGTTCTGTTTTTAATGCATTAGTTAATTCTGGGTTTTCAAATGTTAAAATACCCGTTACATCTATATCATTTGTATCAGGTGTTTCCGCATCAAAAAACATCCAATCTAATTTGTTATCTAATACTTGATTCACAGAATCTAAATCAAACATTTCAAAGAAATAAGACAAATCATTCAAAGATCCATTGTCTTTTAAAATGCGTTGTCTTGCCATTTCTTGGATATATTCCATAGTATCTAAACTTGCAACCTGGGTTTTGAAAACGGCGATATCATTTTTTGATAAAAACTTTGATATTTTGAAATCGTTGCCAATGCGTGTTGCATAATTATTAAAAGCGATTGAGAATAACATTTCGTTATTCATGATACATGTTTCCAATGTATCTAAATTTTTATCCAAAGAATCAGATGCCATTGCGTATCTTGCCTGGGTTGCACGTAAATTGCTTGGCACATTTGCAGTGCGCAAATCACGTGCATCGTCAATTTTTTTATCCAAACTGGATATTTCATTGTCCAATTTTGCAATTTGGTCTCTTTTTTCGTGTTCACGACAAGTAGTAACCAACAATGGCAAAATACAGCACAAACCCAAATAACCGCGTCTAATTCTTAATGAATTTGGCAATCTATTCTTTTTCATAATTTAACAAAACCTTTTTTGTTCAAAGATATATTTTTACACTAAAACAAAAATATGTCAATAAAAATCGAGAAAATTAAAATCTTTGCTGCATAGTAAATTCGACCGTCATTTTATCGTATTCACGAGTTTTTACATTGGAATCGCGTTTAGTATAACTGAACGTCAATGTCGGCACAAATCCCCAAATATCAAATTTATTATTAGATAAAGATATTGCATATCTTTGTATAAAATCGCGTTCAGTTATCATTTTTTGGAATACAGTATTATTTTCAGACACAACAAATCGACGTGGTGCATCATAATTTGTCCATGTAAAATAGGGTTCTAAATAGATATTAAATCCCCATGGCAATTCCGAGCCAAACCCAATCCCAGCATTATATCGCCAACTGGCCCAACCATCGTCTTTGGCGGTATCCCGATCAATACCATTGCGCAAGATTATGTATTTTGTTGCATCCAAAGAGTAAGATACGCGTGTGTTTGCTGAATATGTCTGTCCATCCAAAGCAAAGCCATAATTATCATAATCGTCATATATATTATCCATCACACGTAAAGATAACCCAGTTGATAATTTGCGTGTCCAGTCATAGTTTATATCTAATTTAGACCCAAAAGATTTATTATATTTGTCCCAACCATACCAACGACGTGTAGCAATCCCAGCCAGCCATACATCACCATCACTCCACACATAACGTGGGCCAGTTGCACCAGATAGGTATAAATCATCGTAAATATGTTTATCATAAATACTGGTATAAATATTTCCTTCGTTTTTCCAACGCCAATGTTCAGACATACGGAATTCATAGTTCCCGCCCAGCATCAAATTGTACCCAATGGCTTTTTCTGGTTTTACAGTATTAGAACAACCTTGGAACATACCGTTCCATATACCGCATAATTGAACACCTGATGCTTGGTTAATATTAGTATCCGGAGCCGCACCGAAATTAAACCATACATTCCATGTTTTATTTTGACGCGCAATCCAACGATAATACATCATCTGCTGTTTTATTTGTGGAGGAATATCATGTCCCGCCATAGCCAAACGCAAATGATAATCTGCACGATACCATTGTCCCAATGCCATATAGCATAATGCCAATTCATAACGTATTTTAACCAAATCTGGCTGATCGTCTAAAATTTTACGATATATTTTTATAGCCGTATCATAATCGCCTTGCCTCTGTGCCATTTGAGCAATCAAATACCACCGTTCAATTTCCACAGGCAAATTATTAGTTTGTGGCATTTGTGTCAGAATATGTTTTGCCTGGGCATAATCACCCATATCAATCATTTGTCCAGCCAATTTAACCGCATCCAATGCCGACATAGTAACTGTTTTTTGTGGTTTATCCCCAGTATCATGTGTGGCATCGGTTGTTGGTTGTTGTGTGGTAACGGGCGCATCACTTTGTGTGTTATCAACGGCATACACAGGCATAACCAACAATGAAAAAAGCAAAATCCAGTATTTCATAAAAACCTTCCCGACACATTAAAGAATGATAACTGAAAAAGAAAAAATATCTATAAAAAAATTCCCCGAAACCAAGTTCGGGGAAATTTTTTTACAATTTGTGTTTCATTATTTTTTTCCACCAAATGCACCATAGATTGCAACTTCGTTATAAGTACCATCATTAGCATGGACTTCGTTGCTGAAACCAAAGCGAGATGTTGCCTCGGTTGCATTGGTGCTGGTTGGACCATATGTATTGATTTCAACCATACCGCCAAAACGAGTACCATTACCACCAGCATCATTGTTGATAACATATTGGGCCTCGTGACTATCATAACGGGCATTTGGATCATTAGCGAAATCTACTACCAAAGGTGTTGATCCAGTCATGCTTGGTAATTCAAATCCTGTGGCATTTGTTGAACCTGTAATTGTGTATTTTGGTGCATCACTGCCTGCATCAACATCCATAACAACATTGTACCAACGTTTGCCAGCATGTGCTGTGTCAGTTCCAACCAAGTTATTCATAGTCAATTTTGCATTACCAGAATTATCAAACACTAAACGTGCGTTGTTATCGCGAACTAACATACCATCTTCAATTTTATGAAATTGTTCATTGGTATCTTTATATTTTTGTTTGTGATCGATACCGGCAATTGCAACACCATTGAATGTTTTGTTTGATACTGTTGCAACAGGAACTTCGTGTGAATCATATCCACCAACATATGGTGTGAATGAGTGTTCTGTTTCATTTTGATTCGCAGTATTCACAAGTGTCAATTCTGCAAAACCAAAGTCAGCATATTTCAACCCAGCATTAGCACTGCCAACATTAACTGTTGCAAACAATTCTGTCGGTGCATCATAAGATGTTAGAGCATTAATTTGTGCTCTGTAATCAGTTCTTGCACTTTCAATTAATGCATCATTACTGGTATCAGGTTGACTTGCTTTTACTTTATCAATTCTGGCATCTATTTTGGCAATCAATTTTGTCTTGAAATCAGCCAAAGATAATGAATCAGAATCATCCATAAATGATGTATGATCGCTATCTAAATGTGAATTTATAATAGCATAGGCAGGATCAAAAGTCAATTCATAGCCATATACATACAAGTTTTTAGCAAAAGTACTGCCTGTATTTGATGATCTGGCAAAACGACCTTCTTCGCTTGCTACATATTGGTGTGTGCTTTGATTATAATCGTTCTTGGTCAATGCAATAATTTTACCCTCGTCATCTAATTCAAAGTTTACGAAAGAATCTTCACTGCCCATACGGAATTGAATATCTTCCAATGTATTGAAATGAGGTGTCCATGATGTTGTATCAACCATGGCAACAATTGTGGAATAATCAGCACCACCGGCAATTGCAGCACGCACAGCCGCTCTGTCGCCTGCATCGGTTAAATCATATGCACTCAATCCTGCTGGATCATTACCAGCCAATTTATATGCGTTTAACAAATCTTGTTCAGATGCAGCTGCAAAAACATCATCGTCAGTAACAATTTCGTACATGTTTTTTAATTCGGAAATTGCACGTGATTGCGCTGTTGTGGCCGAAGAAGTAAATGCACTATTCAATGTCGCACTTGTTGCAGAACGATGTGTCGCAACACGTGCTGTGGACAAAGATGAAGTATTTGTTAAATCAATACCTGCACCCGCAACAGCGGCAACAATTTCATCAGCATTGCTGGTAAATGTTTCCATCCTTGTTACTGCAGAGTTTGCAGAACGAACGGCACCAGGGGTTGAATAAGAATCACCACTGACCGAGCCAGTATATACACCACTGCCACCGCCACCACCACCGCCACAGGCGCATAATGTCAGCAAAGACGAATAAACTAGAATTTTTTTCATGGAATCTCCTTTTTATATCCTCGTAACCCATTGTAATATATACATACATATATATGCAACAGTTTTTATACAAAAACACCCCGAAAACTCGGGGTGCAAATAGGTATAATTTTTGATTAGTTTTTCAAACCATACGCGGCTTGGAATCTGAATTCGTCGCCACTGGTATGTTGTTGCAGATATTCAACGGCACCGGTTGCCTCGGACGGTGTGCCAACGCCATAATAACCCATATCAACTGTTGTGTTGATTGTTGTGCCAGGCAATGTGTCATCTGGACGTGCAAAACGGGTTGTAATATTCGTGTCTGTTGGTGTTATAAATTCAAAGTTTGCAGTATTTGCCCCCGTTTTTGTAACACGAACATCGTACCAGCCAACAGCCGCACCACTATTAGCATCTTTTGCGACACCATCGCTGGCAAATGGCATGTATAAAACTTCGTTGTTGTTATTATAAACCAATCTGGCAAATGGTGTTGTCAATATTGCCTTGTCAGGCACACCAGCGTTTTTGGTTGTAACAATACCAACGGCCTTGCCAGTAAATTCCATACCATCAACTGGGGTGTTTGGAATACCATATCCACCTGCAAATACGGCGTTTACCACAGATTCGCGTGGTATATCTATTTCATTCGTTTCTACAGGGTTTGTAACAGAGTTATCGCGTTTTACATTAGCAACATTAACAAAACCAAAATCAGAATAAGTTAAACCTTCGGTTGTATTTGAATGATCCAAAGTGAATTCTTGGATGTCTGATTCCCATACAGCCGCAGTTATTGTGTTGGCCCAATCTGTGTCCCCAGCATTAGTCGCATCCATAATCGCGTTGTATTTTGCGGAAACCAAGTTTTGTTGAGTGATATTTCCATCGTCAGGAATCGTTAAAACCTCGGTATTACCGGCGGCAATTAATCTAAATACACGACCATATAATTTGTCGGAATCATCACCTGTTCCACGTTCTGCATAAAAATCTTTATCTTTGATTGTTGCAAGTACATTTTTGATACGTCCATCATTGCCAACACCGAAACTGAATGTTGCGGTTTGACTTGTGGCATCTTCCATAATTTTAAAGTCAACATTGTTTAATTTATACAATGTATAACCATCAAAACTCATATTGTCGGGTGCGGTGGATTCACGTGCAACATTAACATATGATAAATCGTCTGAAACCATAACCGCGGTTGCCATTGGTGTAATTTCAGTGTTTTCACCAACCGTATATGTGGAACCCAATGCGGTTGCTGCGCGTGGCTGTGTGATGCCAGAATGTCCGCCACCACCACATGCACATAATGCCAACAAAGATGTAAAGATTAAAATGCGTTTCATAATTTCTCTCCCATAAATCTTTTTTTACTTGTTTAGTGTGTTCCACCAAATGCACCGTACAAAGAACTCTCGGAATGTGTCTGAACCCCGGCTTCTTCCACGAGAGTATCAACCTTTAATCCAAATGTAGAAACTGCCTCGGACGGTGTTATCGCATCGGCACCGAACATATTAACACCAACACTACCAGTTGTTGTGGTGGTTGTGGTAAGTCCTGGACCGCTACTTGAGCTAACCTGGACATATTGTTGATCGGAATCTTTGAATTCTGTATCACTAAATGTATATGTGTCTGGTGCGATACCAAAATTACCAGCATTATTTATACCACCACCAACAAGAAATGTTGGACTGCCGTCTGTGGCTGTGCTGACTGTAACATTGTACCAGTATTTACCAGCATGATCTGGGTCAACCGCATTCATACTTTCCATAACCAATGCTGTTGATCCATCGGTATTAACCGTCAAACGTGCGTGGTCATCACGCAATAACATTTCTTCGTGTTCAGAAACTGAATTATCTGATGTGGTAATATCACGTGTTAACTTTGCAATTGTTGTACCATTAAATGTTGTGTTGGTTGTGACATTTGCAACCTCGTGTGATGTATATCCCCCAGCATAAGGTGTGATAACATCTTCTAATGTTGCACCATTTGCATCTTTGATAGAAATTTCAGCCAATCCAAAGTCCGCAAAACGCAAACCGCGTCTTAACCCAGTAACAGTTAAATTTTCGGTATTAAATGTCTGACTCCAAAATGTATTACCAGAATCGAATGCTGTCATGATTTGATTTCTGTATTCTGCCAAAGCATTATCCAAATCCAAATCGTTCCCAGGTTGAGATGAACGGATATAATTGATTTCGTGTAACAATTTTTCTTTTAATCTGTCTTTGATTTGGTTAGCAGTCAAAGAATTTGATTCGTCTTTGAATGATAAAACATTACCGAAATATTCTTTTGCGATATCTGGGATACTGGTATTGTCCAAATCAAATGAATACACATACAGTTTTTTTGTAAATACATTTGTGTCACCAACGCGTTCAAATGTTCCTTTTTCGCTGGCCGCGTATGTTGGTGCCCCAGTAAAATTATCATCACGGGTATATTCAGTTACACCGGCAATTTTACCATCAGAATCCAAACTGAATTTTACATAAGAATCCCTGTCTGCGATATTAAATTTAACCTCGTCCAATGTAGCAATATCCGTAACCGTATCCATACGTGTAACAACATTGTTCGCAGAACGAATTTCGTCTGGGGTTATGGTATCGCTGACTGGTTTAAAGTCGCCGCCACAAGCACACAATGCCAACAAAGATGTGCAGGCCAAAATTTTTTTCATAATATCTCTCTCCTTGGTCCTAAAAAACAGGGTGCAAAAAATACCCGAATAAAACTTCTTTCCTATTATCTAATTATAGCAGAAAATCCTAATAAAAACAAAAAATTATTTAAAATCAATTTCTAATGACGGAAAATCGTTATGGCTGGCCCCAGGAATAACTTCCAAATTATCATTTTTTACCCATTTTTTACTTAAATCCAATGGAACAACAGTGTCCCTGTCGCCGACATAATGAATTTGTGGAATATTGGGCATTTTTTCTAAATCCACAGATTTATCTAAATCAGCATCACCAAAATATCTGGTCCAATCATGATGATTTAATACCCCAGCCACAGTAATCCATTTTTTGACCCGTATATTTGGATTTTGCTCTATGATTAAACCAGACATCAATGCACCACCAGAATACCCGATTAAAACAATTGGTCTGGATTTTGCGATTTGTTTAATCACGTATGCCACAGAATCGATATTGTCTTGTGAAAAACGTGCAATTGTCCAATCAGAAATATCGCAATTCGAATCAAAAATAAATTGGCATGGTCTGGCAATATAAACAACATTGTTATGCGAATCGGATGATGCTAAATTTCGCAAAAACGAATCTGATGGAGTCGGATTATTTGTTGGTAATCCATTAGCATAAAAAGCATGGCCATCGCCCTCGATATATATGTGAATTGGCTGTTTTTTATCAGAAATTTTTTGCCATGTTGCAATTGTATGATTTTGTGTTGTGATAGGTTTATATTCAAAATCGTTTGGCATATCATAATGTCCTGCACACCCGCATAAAACCAAAGAAAAAAGAATAAATACAAATTTTTTCATCACAAAAATTTTAATAAATTTAGATTGTATATACAACAAAAAACTTGAATATCAAAAATAATGTTTTAACTTAAAAGCATAAGAAGAAGCAAGGAGGCACCATGAAAAAAATCTCATCATTTTTTGTAGGCGGAATTTCTATTTTACCAGCATTGTTGGTAATGCCCGCAATGGCAACGAATTATACCGCTGATGATTTGGTTGATATACATTCTGTTGTTGGAAATACATTTGGTAATAATGTAAATGGTAATGTCACATTAAATTTATTGGGGACTGCAAATGCACCTATTACAATATCTGGTACAGATTGGATTAATGGTGTGTATGGTAACGCATCATTGGTTGCACCTGGTGGGGTAAATTATTATAACAGTTATTACAATGAAACTCGTGCGAATTATTCTGTTGTCAGAAAGCAAGATTTAACAGATGGAAATTGGACATCATTGGTTTCTGGTAATTTAAATATGACATTAAATCATACAACCGTAGAACACGACGTGTTCGGAACATTTTATACTATGTTTGGTGCCAGTGGTGTTAATGCTTTACCAGATACAGATATTGAAATGGGTGTCAAAGGAAAAACAACGGTTACATTGAATAATTCTGTTGTTTTGGGTGACTTGCGTGGTGGAAATGGCGAAGGTGTAACCGAAGATACTGCAGCATATCTCGCTGGTAATGCTATGTTGGGTGACATTGAATTAAACATAAATAATTCTTTGGTCGAAGACGAGGTTGTCGCCGTTGGTGGTTATATATCCGCAGGTGATATTACAATAAATGTAACTGGTAATTCTCGTGTTGGATATGATACAGACGATAATGTCGCCGGTGGTGTTGATGGTTGGATTATTGCTGGGGCACAAAGAAATGCCAGTCATGTTGGTAACACTACAATAAACTTGAATACAAACGGTGCGAATAACACAATAAAAATCGCTGATACTGTTCATTTAGGCAGTCGTGACAGACGCACAATAACAAACGACAGTATAGTTGTTCCAAATTCTAATCCTGATGATGGCAGTGTAACAGGTAATGCTGTATTGAATATGTATGGTGGCGGAAATATTTATGTTGGTGGTGATTTGCGTGCTTATCAGGTTGCAGGTGACACAACAATGAACATCAATAATGCCACAGTAAATGTCGCAGGTAATATTGCTGATGAATTCCATACAATCAATATGGATTCAAAATCTACATTGAATGCGAATACATTGAAGATGACTGCAAATGACACATTAAATGTTGTGTTGCAAAATCCAGACGAATACAGCAAATTGGTTGTTAACACATTAAATGCAAATGGTGCCGCATTGAATATGTCTGTGAAAACCGCAGGTACATATAATGTTGTAACTGCTGGAACAACAACAACGGACTTTGCATGGAATTTGGATAATCCGTTATATGACTTGGCTAATACAAATGGTCGTATAACAGCAACTGCAAAATCTGCAAGTGATATTGCGTCCAGTGCTGGTTTGTCTGATGATACGGCAAAACAAATGTCTGCATTGGCACAAAGTGATAACGAAATAGCAAATCATATCGCTTTGATTGCCCAAGATGCATTGGCACGTGGCGATACTGAATATGTCGAACAAGAATCTGCAAAATTAAATCCAGAAAAAGCACCTGTTACAACATCTGTTGCTTTGAATTTGCAAAACCAAGTTTTAACAGCGGCTGGTGAACGTATGTCTTTGGCATTAACAGGCCGCAGCGGTGGTGATATCAAGGCGGATTTAGGATTGTGGGCCAAAGGTATGTATAACAGCACTAAACATAAAGATGTGTTCAGTGGACACACATGGGGCGGTTCAATCGGATTTGATACAGATTTGAATCACAGCGTGATTTTGGGTGTTGGATATTCATTCGGTGATACAAATGTTGATTTACATTCACACGATGTTGACATCGATAGCAATACAATCTTTGTGTACGGACAATACAGAAATTCTGATTGGTTTGTAAACGGTACTATTGCTTATACAATGGCTAAATATGATTGGAATAAAAGTGCATTTGGTTTGAACCTTTCTCCATCATATCATGTAAATTCTTTGTCTGAACAAATCATGGGTGGATATCACTTTGATAATGGCATAACACCAACTTTGGGCTTGCGTTATTTAGATGTCCATTCGGATTCATATAATAACGGATTGGCCAGAGTTGCCGCCACAGATTCAACATACTTGACCGGTGTCGCTGGTGTTGATTACAAGTATGTATGGATTGCACCAAATACATCAGTGTTCTGGAATCCAGAATTACACATCGCCGCAACATATGATATGGTATCTGATTCTGATGTTGCTGTTGTGATGATTCCAGGTGCCGCAGCATATGCCGTTGAAACTGAAAACTTGTCTCGTTTGGGCGGTGAATTTGGTGTTGGTTTAACCGCAGAATACTATTATTTAACTGTGTCATTGAACTATGACTTGAATGTGCACAAAGATTACACATCACACACAGGTTCTTTGAAACTTAAATATAAATTCTAAAAATAAAATGCCCCGCAATTTGCGGGGTGTTTTTTTATAAACCTTGCATAAGAATATATTCCGTAATATAATCGATATATAAACAAAAGGATTTAATATGGCTATGATTTATTGTCGTGAATGTGGATATCGTCACTCGGACAAGGCAAAGAATTGCCCAAAATGCGGTGCACCGATTGCTGAAACTTTAAGCAAGAAAATAAATACATTGGTTGATAACAAATCAATCGTTGTATATTTATTGTTATGTTGGTTCGTTGGCATATTGGGTGCTCATAGATTTTATGCTGGAAAAACAAATTCTGGAATTGTTATGTTGTTAATGGGAACAATTGGGTGGTTTTTGATATTACCAGGAATTGCCGCAGTTATTTGGGTGATTGTTGATTTTATCGTTGGGCTGTGTCATGTGTCTGATCCAGAATATGTGTTTGAAAAAGAATAAAAAAAGCCCCTTGGGAAAACCCCAAGGGACTTTTTTTTGAGCCAAACCAACAACAAAAGGAGTTAAATGTTTTTAGTTTAGATTTTTTTAATATGGAACTCGCTAACAGAAAATGTGTTATTCAGTTCTTTGGCTTTTTTAACCCGTGCATTTATTGCCATGCCTTCGATTGGAAAGGGACCAGCAACAATATTTCCACGAAAAGTAACAACGTATGCCATATTTTATCCTTTTTGTTTAAAAACCAATTTTTTGTGTGTTATGACATTTAACAGATTGTTCTTGTAATAACATATCTATTAAATCTTTGGTTTCATGGATATCCAGAATGTCTGCTTTGTTTTTCACAACAACAAAATCCCCTGGTGCCAAACAAGTGCATTTATTGACATCTGATTCAGAAACTTTGATTCCAAAAAATTCATCAAAAGCCAACACAACCTGGGGCAAAGTTAAATAATCATATTTTACTTTGAATGTGAATCTGCGTAATGATGCGGCATCCAATGTATCCATTAAATTTGTGGTACATATAAATGGAAATTCCGCAGATTCCATTTGTGTTAACATTTCATTAACGGAACTGATTTCCCATGAACGTTGTGCTTTATTTCGGTCTTGTAAAAAGCTGTCTGCTTCGTCAAATACCAACATTGCTTTTTTTGATTTTGCCTCGGCAAAAGCAGCAGCAATATTTTTTTCAGTTTCGCCAACATACGCACCTTTTAAATCACTGGCACGTTTTTTTATGACAGGTATATTTAATCTGTCACCTAAATAGTCAGCAAAAGCCGTTTTTCCAGTTCCCGGTGCACCATATAAACACAACGAGAATTTATTCAGTTTTTTTGTAACAATTCTGTCGGCCAAAAGTTTTAAATCAGTATCAGTATTTAATAAATTTGTATTAAATGCTTTCTTTACAGGTGTTGGTTCAACAGAAACGTCACCGCGTACCGCACTATCTAAACTGTGGATGGTATATTGAACCATATTCATATCGCCAGTCAGTTTGGCATTTTTAACAGCGGTATCCAAAACACCCACAGGCACATTAGTATCGTTTATCAAATCTGCAAATTTTTCATAATCAAATTCCAGATTATGTTTTTTGAAAATGCCTTGCCATAATGTTTTTTTAGAATTTGCATCAGGTGATTTGATTTTAACAGTCAATGCGAATCTGCGTATAAATGATGGAATAATATGCCGTACACTATTCACAATCCAAATTACGGGTTTGTCATTGGTTTCCAATAAATTATAAACAAATAATTTATCAGAACTTTCACTACCAAATCTGTCTGAACATAATATATCATCGGCATTATCAAATAATATTACAGAATCAGGTTTTGAATTTAACAGTTTCAAAGTTTGGCAAAATCTGTTGCGTCTTTCTTTGGGTGTTCTGCTGCCTTCTTCGGATGAAATTGAATATAATTTTAATCCAGCGGCATTGACAACACTGTGTGCAAATGATGTTTTCCCAGCGCCAACTTGACCATACAGTAATATATTTATGCCTTTTTCGTTTTTAGAATGTTCTAATAAATTTTTTATGTTATTAAATTCACTGGACACATGCATAAAATTTTCAGCACTCAGTTGGCAATGATTTGTTTCGCCCAGTAATACATTACGAACCTCGTCGGCATTATTAAATGTTTGGGTCAACAAATTGTTAAAATGTTCGGTGAATCTGGTGATACCAAATCTTTGAACCAAAATATTAGATTCAAAAAATATGCTGTTTGGTGATAATAATTTTTTGATTTCGTCTTCAGAAATATCACACATTGCCTCAAAAAATGGGATATTGTCTTCGGAAATATATTCGCGGGTTAAAGTAATGTCGTAATTATCCAAAATATCACGCAACAATGGATTTTTTTGTAATGCCATAAAACATAACAATAATTCACGACTTGGTTGAGATAAATCAAACGCATCAAAAATAAAGGACAAATTTTTATCAAAATTATAATCAGTAATATCTGGGATTTTTACCTTGTTATAAATATCTTTGATTTGATTTAATGCAGATTCAGATATGTTTTCAAAACTGGGTTCTTGGGCCCCATTTAATATATCGCGTAAAATAGATACTCTTTCGGCATCAGGTAAGTCGTCCGGCAAAGAGCATAACATCGGTTTTACATCAATGCCGAACAGTTCGTCAAAATAACGTACAATACCACACAATAAAGTGCTGTCTGTCAAAGGTTTCAAGTTGCTGTTGATAACCTTTTTTAAATAATATGCGTTTATAATCTTTTTGTTTTGAATCATATTTGGCTCCTGGGTTTTTGCGATTCGTTTATTATTGTAATCCTATCACATGCCAAAAATGGTCGTATGATATTGATTTTTTTAAAACAGGGTGTTATAATCAAACAAACCATGGGGATATTAAATGCGTGATGATTATAAAAAATTTAACGGTTTTCTGGTCCTTATCAGAAAATTATGCGAACCCGTATTGCGCAGTCAATGGCTGACATACCAAGATGTTCAAGATATATTGAACTGTAATCGCAGAACCGCAGAACGTGTGGTAAAAAAATTATCCAACACATATCCTGAATTTAAAATTGAACGTGATTTAGAAAATTACAAAATAAAACGGTTTCATATGAAAATGCCAAAATGGCTGATGCTGAAACCAATCGAAGATTTTGATATCATCGCACTCAGTGCCGCGAAAAAACATATCAAAAACCAAACATTAACAAATGCGCTGCGTGATTTGGAAGAAAAGTTATTATATAAACAAAATAAAACAAAAATTGGGAATACGGCCCCAGAATCAGATGATTTGGAATCAAAAATGGTATTTATTGATACTATTGCCGGCCCCGAGGCAGAAATAAAAGTGGAAAAAAAGATTACAGAAACATTGTTAAAGGCAATAGTGAATTGTAATCATATAGAAATTGAATATGCGAATTTTCCCAAACCTTTTACTGTATGCCCATTGGGAATATTATGTGGAAACACGAACAACTATCTGGTTGCGGCTGCAAATATGTACATAGAACATTATAAACCAAAAACATACGTCATTGATAAAATAAAAAATATCAAAATAAAACAGGAAAAATTCAAACGGAAAAATTTTGATTTGCACAAATTTTCAGAAAAATCATTTGGTGTATTCCACTCGGAACATGGACCATACAATGTAAAATGGTTGGTGTTGCCAGAATCCGCAGACGAGGCAAAAAGATATCATTTTCATAAAACACAAAAAATAAAACCAAATTCGGACGGATCTTTGACAATAACAATGCGTTCTGATGGATTGCGTGAAATGGCGATGTTTTTATTCAGATGGAGTGGAACAATAATTCCAATTGCACCAACAGAACTGGTTGTTGAATACAAACGGTTGATAAATGCCGCCCAAGAATCTTTGAATAAATATTTAAAAGAAAAACAATAAAAAACACCGGTATTTACCGGTGTTTTTTTGTGTTAAAATACAAAGCCGAATATTCATATAACAATGCCACTTTGGCGGCGCTGCATCCTGTTCCATCGGTAAAACATTTATGAAAATCGGTAAATGCCGCATCTTCCCAATCTATAATTCCAACAATGTCAAAAGTTTTAGGGTTTAAAATAAAATTATCCCATAAATCATTTTGATTCCATCCATGCATAACAGACGGCTTGTCAGATTTTTTGGGTTTTAAATCAGCAATTTCTTTTGGATCGGCCTTGCCAACAATATATAAAAAGTTTGCTAATTGTTTAACGAATTTACGAACAGCAATCTCTTTAACTTCTTTTTTTAAGTGATGAAAACCGACACCGGCAATATATTCATATTTACGAACAGCCAAACCATCAAAATCGATAATTTCCATATCTGGGATTTTAATTGGTGATATTGGACGCAATGCATCGGTTATTCTTTGTTCGCGAATTGCTTTTTCCCAACCATTGTTATGCAAAGGAAATTTAAATACAAACTTGTTATCTATGGTTACGACAAAGTTCGCACATCTATATCCGTATGTGTATCGCACAGAGGGATGTTTTTTATTACTGAATGATTTAGCAAATGTTGTGTATTTACGAATAGGATTATTTAAATTCATACGAACACGATTTCTGGTTGCTCGCCCAGGAATAAACCCACATAAAATATTTATCAGTAATTTTTTCATATTTATTTATCCAAATTTTTTAAATACAGTTTTGCATATTCATTCATCACATCAACAATTAAACCTTTATATCCAAATTTGTCCCAGTTGTGTGAAGCCACACGCAAAGAAACCCTGAAATCTTCGAAATTCATACCTTCCCAGTCCAAGAAATATTTGATATTAAAAGTTTTTTCATCCAACATAAAATTCTGCCAAATATCACCCTGGAACCAGCCATATAAAAATCCAGGTTTTGCTTTTGCATTTGGTTTTAAATCACGCAATTCTTTTGGATCAGATTGACCAATTACATATAAAAAGTTTGCCAACTGTTTTGCAATATGTTCTGAATGAGCCAATATAACATGTGGTGGAAAATCAGTTAACAATTTACCAGTTGCAAATTCATATTCACGAACATAAATGCCATTGTATTCCAATATTTTCATCTTTGGAATTTTAATAGGCGATATTTTAGAAAACACATCGGTAATACGTTTTTCACGCAATGCAATTTCTTTACCATCAGTTAACAAAGGAAATTTAAAAACACGTGTTTTATTCAAAATAACAATCCAGTTTTTGCAACCATAACCAACCGCAGTTGTGATTTTACTGTGTGGCATATTTTTTGCAATTCTGCGGACGAATTTTGTGTAATCATGAACCTGGGGATAGCGAATGGCTGTCCTTACTTTATCTCGCAAAGATTTTTTGCGTATCAGTCCAGAAACTACATTAGATATAAAATGTCGCATAATTGCCTCGTTACAATAAACTTGATTTATTTTTCGCCGTCAAATAACCCAGTTGTATCTGCAACATTCCACCATAATTCAGAAAACACAGGTCTTTCTCCGCGTTTGCCCCATGGTTTAATATAATCAGAATAATGCAACACGACCAAGTTATGTTTCAAATCATCCAATTCGGTTTCTGTATATATTTTGAAAATACGAGAACCATGAGAAAGTTGGAAATTGTAACGCAAAGGTAAAAACAACACACGACCAATCAAAGTGTAATTTAACACATCTTGGTCTGGGTTTTTATATTGGTGTGTTTTTGAATCTTTAATCCATTTTTCATAAATCTTTTCTTTGCGAATTTTATCCAAATCCATAAGTAAAAATCCAGAGTTGAAATATTTATCTGTTCTGGTTGGCACAGCCGCCAAAACATTTTTACCCAAATCTAATTCATACACATCAATCAAATCACGACAGAATATAATATCAATATCGGCATAAATAATACGTGATACATTTGGTAATAATTTTGGTAACATCAATCTGTACCACATTGCAACCGGCCATTTACCCCTGGGGGATTCATCAAAGTCGTGATTGCCGACAACAAAATGAACCTTGGACTTAGTTCCCTTGATAACATCACGAATAATATTTTCCATATCTTTATCAACATCAGATGTAACAACACAGTAAATATCGTAATCACAACGTTTATCGGATGCCATCAACAGCGATTTAATTGTCACGGCGGCCTTGGTACATCCACGTGCATCAAAACAAAATGCCACAGGAATTTTTGTTGGATATTTCTGACGTGGAATCATATTTTGCCCAATCGTAGAAATCAAACCGCGGTATCTGATTTTGTCGCGTTTCAAACGACGTGCCGTTCTGGTTTTGCCAAATAATCCAGCAACAGTAGAATAAATTTGTTTAAATTTACTGTATTTGTACATATAAAACTCCATATAAATCTATGATGTTATCCTAGAAAAAAAAGGACGAGAAAGCAAGGAAAATAAAAACTTTGTATAATGGTAATGATGCTGTCAATAGGTAAAAAATCTTGCAATTTAATACCTGATAAATATAATAAAAACCATATGCGAACACAAAGGTTGTGATATGTATAAAATACCATTTTTTATTGGAACATTTATCTCTTACTTTGTCCCAGGTCGTGAAAATAGAAGACGTGTGCGTGGGCACATAAACAAATTTTTCTTTTACATACCAATCGCGCTGTTTATCAAACGTGTATACGGGGAAAAGACAAAAACAATTCGTTTTATTCGCCAAATCAGTATGAAAAGGGTAACCTGTGTTGTGAACGACAAATATTATGTCAAAGTATTCAGATTTGTATCAGTAAAAAGATTAAACGAATACAAGTTTTTATTGGATTTTATAAGACCATATTTAAATGTGAAAATCCCAGATGTCTATGTCGCAAAGCATATTCCAATGTATGTTGCAGAACGTTTGCCTGGTCGCGATATGTGTGATTTTGATAAAGAATTGATTTTGAAAAATGAAAAGAAAGTAAAAAAACAAGTTTTCGACATAATCGCCCAACTGCAAAGTGTACCTGTGGATGAAATTCCTGATAATATTCGATTTGCGGTAAAATTACAGGCCAAAAAGCCTGCAACAAAACCGGTTGCCGTGGGTTCAGTATTGGCACATTGTGATTTAAATGCTGGCAATTTATTATTGGATGAAAAGTTAAATATATTAAGCATCATCGATTGGGATTCCACATTGATTGTTCCAAATCCTGATACAGATAAAGAAATGTTTGAAAAATTATGGTCTGTGTATAAAAACGGAAAATAAAAAAACCGCCAAACAGGCGGTTTTTTAAATCAATTCTTTTAATCGATTTAATAATAATTTTCCTCCCACAGCTTGTGGGGCTTCGGGATTCAAATGTGCACCAGTTGCCAAACCGCGAGTTCTGTAAAAAACTACTCTGTCAGGAAACAATCTATCTAAATCATCAAATTTAATTTTTTTGCCATTATAATCAAATGTTACTCCTGATAATAATTTGTTTATTTCAGACACTCTGCGTAAAACAATTAAAGTTTTTGTTCCGTTAATAACACCTGGGATAACATGGTCTTTTAAAAAATCGATTGTTGCTTGGACAGACGGAATTTTATTTACGACATTATTATGCTTATCACTCCAAGATTCCGAATGATAAGGACATAATTCAATATCGCAAATATTTTTAGCAACAAATTCTAATGCTTTATCACGATTGCCAAATACTTCTGTAAAATACCCAATTATATTTGCCAATTTAGAAGTAGCCAACCACCATTTTCCACCCCCAGTATCAGCCAATATAGGATTCAAATAATAAAAAGGATATTTTGTATCTTGTTGTAATAAGTTTTGTTTCCATAATCTCAATAAATCAGGATTTTTCCAATTTGTGTGTTCATCTTCGCCACTGCCGGGATTTAATGTCACAATATATACAGATGCATTTTGCAGATCGCCCATAAATGGTTCACAAGGCAAATCTTGATACAACAGGGTGTTTTTGTTGTTGTATACAGGTAATTTTGAAATCAAAACACCACCTTGTTTCAACATTTCGTAATCAGGTTCAGCAATATATGTTCCAGGGTGAAATTCGACGGTTTTCCAAAAATTACTCAATGATACAGACATAAAAAACTCCTTTGGATTTTGTTAATTTATTTCCATTATAACAAAAACCAAAGGATAAGTATTATAAAAATGAAAAAAATTTTTATTTAGTATTTATACCAAATATACGATCCACAGAAGCGATATGTTTTTTCTTTGCGGCTTCGTATTTATCTTGTGCTTCGAAATATGCCTTGTTAGCAGCATATACCGGACATTCTGGATTATGGCATCTGCCACGTGCAAAATGATGACAGCTGTGGGTAACTGTGGATGTATCTGTTGGTTGTAAAGATCCTAACCAATCCTCTGCACAATATTTGACTTCGCAGTATTTTGTTTGCAACATATTGTCCAAATCTAAATCAGGATGTTCGTCTTGGGAAACTTCCAATACGATATTACTTTTTGCCTCTAATAAAGCATTAGACAGTTTGTATCTTTCGATATGATTGTTTATTGCGGTACGCACATTTTTAAAAAACATTTTTAACCTCTTTATAAGTTTTTTGGTTTCAAGACACAAGATAGCACAAATAAAATCATTGTCAACAATTTAATTGTTGTATCCAGAATAATCAAAGAAACTATCTTTGATTCCAGCGAATATACAGTTTGCGTTCATCCACGATTAAAAAATCATTCTTTAACCAGAATTTTAAAGCATCCGAGGCACTTTTGCCGTATAATTCGCGTGTTTTATAAATTTCTTTTAATGCGTCTGCTGCGCTGGTTCCGACACGTATGAATTTTTGATCAGGTTCATAACTGTGTCTGAAAGTATAATTTACCTCGAAATATTGAATTTTAGTTCTTTTCTTACGATCATCACACAATGCAAATGCCAAAAAATCATCAGGGTTTCGGAATTTATTACTGATAATGTCCGATGAACCTAATAAAAACAGTCTTTGAATATTATTTGGAAAAGCACGATGTTTAGAAATAGCCAATGGAACCGCTATTTTAAAATCAAATGGCATGCAAAGTTTTGCAATCTTTTTTATTGTTTCATTATCTGTATTCACAGTAAATTCTAATAAATAACAGTCGGTTAGTTCAAAATGCCCATCCGCCTGTCTGGATAAAACAGGGGTATTGGAATTTATGATACGATAATCTTGATCTGGTTTATACATACTGCTCAAATTATTGCATAAAATATGCAGAAATCCAGAATTTTTGTTGTTATATTTTTAGTGTTATTTTTATATCTTATTTATTATAATAATAACCAGTGAATATAAATAGGAAACAAAAATGAAAGTATCTGTAAAAAATAAAAATGATTCAACATGGTTTGTTGTCGCATTAGAAGATGAATTTTCATCCGATAAACATAATGTGTTGTACACAGGAATTGGCAAAATAAATGCAGCAATGGCAACCCAATGGCTGATAGATAATTATGATGTTCACGAAATTATAAATGTTGGAACGGCTGGTGGAAATCCAAATAAAGTGAGTGCAGGACGTGTGTATAATATTGGCAGGGTCATAGACAGAGATTGGAATATCCCCAGTGCGCCCAGATTGGAAATTGTAATCAGTGAAACCGTTGATTTAGAAAGTTGCTATACCGGTGACAGTTTTGTGACTGATTGGAATAATGATTATGGAATTGTAGATATGGAATCATTCGCAATCGCCAAGGTGTGCAAAGAAAACAAAATACCGTTCCGTTGCTATAAATACATCAGTGATACAGGTAATGATGGCGAATGGCAAGAAAGTTTAGAAAAATGTAATAAAACATTTAATAAAATGTTTGCATAAAAAAACCGGCAAATGCCGGTTGAATTTTTGGTTGGAGCGCACGGATTCGAACCATGATAAAGAGAACCAAAATCTCTTGTCCTACCATTAGACGACGCTCCAATGACGCGTAAATTATAACTATTAAAAATCTTTTTGCAATAAAAAAATCAGTGGTCTGACCTTACCCCTTAAATACATTGTTGTTTTTATAACTTTGTGATACAACGGACACTATGTTATCAACTCTCGAGGCAATGGTTCGTTAAATGTTGATTCAGATAAAAAAACGCCCAATCTGGCGTTTTTTATTTTAACTGGTTGTCATTATGGACACATTTCCAACTGATCCAAAACATTTTGAACATCCATATTCACAGATTCTGTGACCGAACGTCCCAAACCATCATGATGTTTGTATTCAAATGGTGCATTCGCAAATGCAGGATATTCTGTGTACAGTTGTTCAAATGGTGCCAACAATGCACGTATTGTTGATTTTGATTTACAAATACAACTGTTTCTGACATCGGCAACTGTTGCAGATGTGGCCTCGTATTTCTGGGTACCTGCGATTTCTTCATCGCTCATAACGACACAACGTGCGCCAAATCCAGAAAAGTTGGCATCATCTGCCAAGAATTTATAAATTAAATCTTGGGATGCACCCGCCTTTTTCAATTTGTATGTAATACCACCAGTACAGCAAGATTGCGAAGCGCGCATCAATGTACGATATCTGCTCAACAATGGTGACATAGATTTGTCATTTGCAGAAATATTTGGGTTGCTTTGAATCTTGGCTGATATCTCGCTCATAACACTGGCACGCAATTTCTTGCTGCGCGGTGCAACTGTTTCAGAAACAACAGGTTTTTTTAACCAAACAGCACATTCTTTTGGTGTATCAAAAGGACATTCTGCCTCGGGCGAATGTGCCAATGATTTTTTATACATAAATTCACTGTATTGTGCAGATTTGGATAATGCAGCACTTTCAGATTCAGAAAATTCAGCATCTGTTTCAGATACATTATCTGCATCACCATACAAAAAGTTGTTTATGATATAAACTGTTTCACCATAATAACTCTGTTCACCCAATTCAAATCCAGCCTGATTAAATTTATGGGCTTTTTTATTGGCTTTCATATTCTTGGATTCGACATCTGGGAACTTTAATGGTGCCAAAATAACAGATTGTTCATCGCTGCTATTGGAAATAATAGCATCATCTGTCCATAAATTTTGAACTGACTTGCAAGGGATAAGTAATTCGTCTACACGCAAACGCATGGCGGCGAGTTCATCCATGGTTTCTGTCATGTATTCTTGTTCGCTGATTTTGACATTGTCCACGACGGGCTGTTCCTCGGCAACAATTGGTGTGACCAATTCTTCTTCTTCCAAAGTGTCAGACGCCCATGCATGTTGTGCGATGCATATACATAACAGGGATGATAAAATAAATATTGGTTGTTTCATACTCGTAATTATACCACAAAATAGGGCTTTTTAAAATAAAAATTTATTGTTGCGATATTTTGCAAATTTTTTTACCATCTAGGATATAATTCATAACCAAGAGGAAAAAAATGAAAAAAACTTGTGTGTTCACATTGGCTGCTGTTTTAACAATGCCTGCTTTTGCAGAAACAAACACTGCTGATACTACTGGATTGTCAAATGAATATGGAATGCAAAATGTCGAAAATGAAATGATTGCACCAATTCCCGAAACAACAAAATATGAATCCAGCAACCCCGAAATCAAATTTCCTCGTGGTATGCAATTTGGTGTCGGTGTTTCTGCAACCAGTGGTCTGAACGGGTTTGTCGGATACAATAATAAAAAATTTGATTCTTTTTGGTGGAAAAGATTAGGATTCCGTTTTGATTTCGCATCAACAAAACCTGTAAAATCTTTTATAGATAACCTTGTTGATAAATATATGGGTGATGGAATCGAGATTGGTGACAATTTGACAATTACAGATGGCAAGATTAAATCTCATCATATGGCGGCTTTGATCGATATTTATCCATTTGGTGATACTTGGTTCTTGGGTGGTTGGCGTCTGACTGGTGGTTACATGTTTGGTAAAATGGATGTCAAGGCCATGCTGACCGGCAGTGATGACAGATTGGCGGAATTTGCAGGAAAACAATTCGAAATCTGGGGAACTAAATACCAATATACAGGTGGCGATGTTCATGGCACTGCTAATGCCAATTGGGATATCAAAGGGCCATATGCAGGAACCGGTTTTGATATAGGTTTATTCAGCGGGTTCAAAATGTTTATGGATATGGGTGTTGTGTTCACAAACAAGGCCGCAGAATTATCTATGTATGTTCCTGTTGCGGGTACTGGTTTGGAATACTGGGATACTTCAACAAATTCATGGAAACCAGTCAATACACCTGCCTTAGAGAACACCTTGCACGAGAATATAGATAAAACATTACAAGATGCACGGGATGAATTAAACAAATACAAATTCTTCCCAATCGTCAAGATGGGCTTTATGTACAGATTCTAGTGGTTAACGAATCGGGGTGCATGTGTGCCCCGATTTTTTATAACGAATCGAAAAATGCATAAATTACGAATCGTTGAACAAGAAACTAGTTCTGGAATAGAAAATAAAATTAAATTTTTTGAAAAAATTTTTTGGCAGATTTCTGCGGTTTTTTAAAATGTTTGAATAAAAGTAAAAGTTTTTTCTAAAAAACACTTGACTTTTTTATTATTTCAATTCATACTATGCGGGCTTTCAAGTTGAGACAAAAATTTCCCAACCTATGAAATTTCGCGATAATATATTGAAATCGCAACATTGTTAATAAAAGCAGCTCATCAAATGTGATTTTTGATGCGTATTTTTATGCAATCAAAAATTGTTCAAGAAGAGATATGCAGACAGTTGAATTTGGAATTATCCAAACTTTGACAAAGTCAATGTGCATATCTTAAGACAGGTAGTAGGTTTTTAATTTAAACCTCGTTAAAATAACTTGTCTTGCGAATATATATATGTAAAGACGAACTGAATTTATGTCAGCTTTGTTTTATTATGCACAGGACTTATGACTACAAGTTTTTTAGAACTTGAGAGTTTGATCCTGGCTCAGAACGAACGCTGGCGGCAGGTCTTAGGCATGCAAGTCGAACGAGCGAAGCAGAGCTTGCTCTGTGGAACGAGTG
This sequence comes from uncultured Alphaproteobacteria bacterium, assembly GCA_946188105.1. Classification (GTDB taxonomy): domain Bacteria; phylum Pseudomonadota; class Alphaproteobacteria; order Rs-D84; family Rs-D84; genus Enterousia. Next base: position 115,192 of record CAMHTQ010000002.1, read on the forward strand.
GCGCACGAGTGAGTAACGCGTGGGAAACTGCCCACCACTGGGGAATAACGTTTGGAAACGAACGCTAATACCGCATACGCCGGAAACGGGAAAGATTTATCGGTGGTGGATGTGCCCGCGTTGGATTAGCTTGTTGGTGGGGTAATGGCCTACCAAGGCGATGATCCATAGCTGGTCTGAGAGGACGATCAGCCACGTTGGAACTGAGACACGGTCCAAACTCCTACGGGAGGCAGCAGCTAAGAATATTGGGCAATGGAGGAAACTCTGACCCAGCCATGCCGCGTGAATGAAGAAGGCCTTCGGGTTGTAAAGTTCTTTTAATCGTGAAGATGATGACAGTAGCGATAGAAAAAGCACCGGCTAACTTCGTGCCAGCAGCCGCGGTAATACGAAGGGTGCAAGCGTTGTTCGGATTTACTGGGCGTAAAGCGTCCGTAGGTGGTTTGTTAAGTCAGGGGTGAAATCCCAGGGCCCAACCCTGGAACTGCCTTTGATACTGGCAAGCTGGAGCGCGATAGAGGAAGATGGAATATCTGGTGTAGGGGTGAAATCCGTAGATATCAGATAGAACACCAATGGCGAAGGCAGTCTTCTGGATCGTTGCTGACACTGAGGGACGAAAGCGTGGGTAGCAAACAGAATTAGATACTCTGGTAGTCCACGCCCTAAACGATGCCTGCTTGTTGTTGGTTTCCTTCGGGGAATCAGTGACGAAGCTAACGCGTTAAGCAGGTCGCCTGGGGACTACGATCGCAAGATTAAAACTTAAAGGAATTGACGGGGACCCGCACAAGCGGTGGAGTATGTTGTTTAATTCGATGCTACGCGAGAAACCTTACCGACCCTTGACATCTTGGTCGCGATTTCCAGAGATGGATTTCTTCAATTCGGTTGGACCAAAGACAGATGCTGCATGGCTGTCGTCAGCTCGTGTCGTGAGATGTTAGGTTAAGTCCTGCAACGAGCGCAACCCACGCCCTATGTTGCCAGCGGGTAATGCCGGGAACTCTTAGGGGACTGCCCGCGTCAAGCGGGAGGAAGGTGTGGATGACGTCAAGTCATCATGGTTCTTACGGGTCGGGCTACAAACGTACTACAATGGTGGCAACAATGGGTCGCAATGCTGCAAGGCAAAGCTAATCCTTAAAAGCCGTCTCAGTTCGGATTGCCCTCTGCAACTCGAGGACATGAAGCTGGAATCGCTAGTAATCGCTGATCAGAATGCAGCGGTGAATACGTTCCCGGGTCTTGTACACACCGCCTGTCAAACCATGAGAGTCGATTTCACCCAAAGTCGGTAGTTTAACGCAAGAGGACGCCGCCTACGGTGGAATTGGTGATTGGGGTTAAGTCATAACAAGGTAGCAGTACCGGAAGGTGCGGCTGGATCACCTCCTTTATAGAGAAAACCGTTTTCACGAAAACGGTCAACCCAAATGCGACTGTCTGAATATCTCTTTTTGATGATTCTGGTATCAGCAGAACTTATGGCTTGAAATCAGAATGTTGGTTTATGGGTCAGTAGTTCAGTTGGTTAGAATGTCGCTCTGATACAGCGAAGGTCGAAGATTCGAGTTCTTCCTGACCCACCACTTTTTAGATGAGGTTGAAATCAAAAATGAGAAATCATTTTTGATTCCAAATATTCCAATGAATATCCAATGGAATCTGCTTTTATAGCAATACATTGTTAATCGGTTTTTATGTCACAAGTTAAACGAAAGTTTAATTTGTTGTACATCGTAATCTCAAAAATATCTTTCTAACAACAAAGGATAACCACGTATGTGGTAATTCAATTTGCAAGAAAGCAAGAATCAACTAAGCTTAAAGAAAACTCATTCAAGTTATTTTTAAGTGTTTGAAGACATTCTCTTCAAGCATAAGATAAAAAGTAACAAAGGGTGTTTAGTGGATGCCTTGGCAATCAGAGGCGATGAAGGACGTGAAAGACTGCGATAAGCCCGGGTGAGGCGTCAATATCCTTTGACCCCGGGATTTCCGAATGGGGAAACCCAATCCTTTATGGATTATCTTTGACTGAATACATAGGTTAAAGAAGCAAACGCGGAGAAGTGAAACATCTCAGTACCCGCAGGAAAAGAAAGCAACAGCGATTCCCTTAGTAGTGGCGAGCGAACCGGGACCAGCCCAGTGACCGAGGTTTTAGTTAGCAAAATGTGATGGAAAGCACAACAATAATAGGTGATAGTCCTGTATGCGAAAACTAGAATTTTGGCCCGAGAGTAGAGCCGTACACGTCGAAATGCGGTTTGAACATGGGGGGACCTTCCTCCAAGGCTAAATACTCCTGATTGACCGATAGTGAACAAGTACCGTGAGGGAAAGGTGAAAAGAACCCCGAAGGGGGAGTGAAATAGACACTGAAACTGAATACCTACAAGCTGTCAAAGCCGGTTTTCCGGTGATGGCGTACCTTTTGTATAATGAGCCAACGAGTTATTATTGCATGCAAGCCTAAGCCGTTAGGTGTAAGCGAAGGGAAACCGAGTCTGAATAGGGCGTTTTGAGTATGCAGTAATAGACCCGAAGCGGTGTGATCTAGGTATGAGCAGGCTGAAAGCGGCGTAACAGTCGCTGGAGGGCCGAACCCACTAGTATGGCAACACTAGGGGATGACTTGTGTCTAGGGGTGAAAAGCCAATCGAACACCGTTATAGCTGGTTCTCCGCGAAAACTATAGAGGTAGTGTCTTGTGTGTTCGTTGCTGGGGGTAAAGCACTGAAATGGCTAGGGGGAGTAAAATCTTACCAACCCATATCAAACTCTGAATACCAGCAAATTATAGCACAGGAAACAGTCCATCGGTGCTAAGGTCGGTGGACGAGAGGGCAACAGCCCAGACCGCCAACTAAGGTCCCCAAATAATGATTAAGTGGGAAAGTGAGTCGAGATTCCAAAACAACCAGGATGTTGGCTTGGAAGCAGCCATCGTTTAAAGAAAGCGTAATAGCTCACTGGTCTATTAGAGTTTCGGCAACGAAAATGTAACGGGGCTAAAATCATTTACCGAAGTTGCGGGTGGCACGTTTTGTGTCGCGGTAGCGGAGCATTCTGTAAGCCTGTGAAGCCGAAGGTGTGAGCCACGGTGGAGGTATCAGAAGCGCGAATGTTGGCATGAGTAGCAGCTAATCAAGGTGAGAAACCTTGACGCCGTAAGAGCAAGGGTTCCTATCCAATGTTAATCAGGGTAGGGTGAGTCGACCCCTAAGGCGAGGCCGAAAGGCGTAGTCGATGGGAACACGGTTAATATTCCGTGACCTGCTGGTGAGTGACGAATTGCGTAAATTGTTTGACCTTATCGGATTGGTCAGGCAGTGAAGTAGTTCCAGGAAATAGCCCCAGCGTATAGATCGTACCCAGAACCAACACAGGTGCTCGAGTCGAGTAGACTAAGGCGGTTGAGAGAACTATGTTGAAGGAACTAGGCAAAATGCATCCGTAACTTCGGAATAAGGATGACCTGTTTCAAGGCAACTTTAATCAGGTGACACAAACTAGGTGGGGGCGACTGTTTACTTAAAACCCAGGTCTCTGCTAAATCGTATAAGATGACGTATAGGGACTGACGCCTGCCCAGTGCTGGAAGGTTAAATTGAGGTGTGCAAGCACTGATATGAAGCCCCAGTAAACGGCGGCCGTAACTCTAACGGTCCTAAGGTAGCGAAATTCCTTGTCGGGTAAGTTCCGACCCGCATGAATGGCGTAACGATCTCCACACTGTCTCCAACATAGACTCAGCGAAATTGAATTCTCGGTGAAAATGCCGGGTACCCGCGGCTAGACGGAAAGACCCTATGAAGCTTTACTGCAGTTTCGTACTGGCACTAGGACTCATTTGCGTAGGATAGGTGGGACGCGTTTGAAGTGCGGATTTTGGTTCGCATGGAGCGGTTGGTGAAATACCACCCTGATGTGTTTTAGTGTCTAACCCGCGTTCTTGAAGCAGGGCGGGGGACAGTGCGTGATGGGCAGTTTGACTGGGGTGGTCGCCTCCCAAAGTGTACCGGAGGCGCGCGAAGGTTTGCTCAGGCTGGTCGGAAATCAGCCGGTGAGTGCAATGGCAAAAGCAAGCCTGACTGCAAGGGGGACACCCCGAGCAGAGACGAAAGTCGGTCATAGTGACCCGGTGGCTCCGCATGGAAGGGCCATCGCACACGGATAAAAGCTACTCTAGGGATAACAGGCTGATGCTACCCAAGCGTCCATAGCGACGGTAGTGTTTGGCACCTCGATGTCGACTCATCGCATCCTGGGGCTGGAGCAGGTCCCAAGGGTATGGCTGTTCGCCATTTAAAGCGGTACGTGAGTTGGGTTAATAACGTCGTGAGACAGTTAGGTCCCTATCTACCGTGGGCGTTGGATATTTGAGTGAACTTGACCTTAGTACGAGAGGACCGGGTCGAACGAACCTCTGGTGTACCTGTTGTCGCGCCAGCGGCACCGCAGGGTAGCTATGTCCGGAACAGATAACCGCTGAAAGCATCTAAGCGGGAAGCTGGTCACAAGATAAGATATCCCTATGAGTTCAGTTCTAGACTAGGACATTGATAGGCTGTGTGTGTAAGCCCTGTGAGGGGTTTAGCTTAACAGTACTAATCGAACCATTGACTTTTTATCTTATCGTTTGTTTAATTACAAACGATAATGCTTGAAGAGAATGTTGATTCAAAAGTTTACGATGTGCTGGATTTAATTCTGGTGATTATAGAGCGGAAGTCACCCTCTGTTCCATCCCGAACCAGACAGGGAAACTCCGTATCGCCGATGGTACTTTGGCTTAAGCCACGGAAGAGTAGGTCGTCGCCAGAATTAAGTCCAGATGGACATAAAAACCGAAATTTAAACCGCCCTTTTGGGCGGTTTTTTGTTGGAAAAACAGGGTTTTTTTGATATAATTAAAAGCATGAATACAGAAAAAATTATTCAAGATATTCTAGACGAAATGAGCAAAATGTTCCACGATGCTGTTGGACCACGTTCACGTCGTGAATATATGAAAAAAAATGATATTCGTGATAGTGATTGGCATTTTCAGTTAAATGTTGAACAAATTATAAAGAATAAAATTCCCGCCAATGTTATGGGATGTACTGGTCGTGCAAAATTATTTTGTGAACTTGCAAAACGCAAGGGAATAAACGCATCGGTCGTATGTACGGCTAAATACAAAGATTGGAAAGACGTAAAAAACGGAAAAAGTGATCGTATCAGAAACGGTCATCAAATAAACGCTGTTAAAATTGATGGTGTTTGGCGTGTTTTTGATGCAGGATACGAAAAGTTAAAATTTATCAAAACAGATTTAACCCCAGGCAGTTTTCTTACCGACGAAGATATTGTTACTGCGGTTGTGCCTGGTGACAAGTTTCAAAAGGTTGATAGATACAGAAAATTACATAACTTGTATGTCAGCGGCGATATGAATAATTCAGAATTCACAATAAAACCAAAATTGTTTCAAAGAGGAACAAAACTTGTTCGTAATAAAATAATGCGACCATTAAGATTGCTGGCAAAAAAAGGTGAAAGACAATAGAAACCGCCAAATTGTGCGGTTTTTTGTTGCAATTTTTTTGGTGCATATTACAATAAACTCGAAATATTTATGGAGATTTTAAATGTCTTATAATGTATACAGCACCAATAACAGAATTATGAAAATGAAAGATGTTGACCGCGAGTTAAAGAAAATCGGCACATGGCGTGAAAATGAAAAAGAAATAATCATAGGTATATTGGTCGTTTTATTAAGTTGTGGAATGTTGTATGCTGGTATAAAAAAATTTCAAAAAAATAATATGTACTTAACAATTGAAGTAAAGAAAACCCCAAAAGCAGCGAATAATAGTAATACGTATTTTTATCTGGAAAAGCAAGGAATTCAAAGATAAAACTGGACCGCCAAAGTGGTGGTTTTTTTATTGAAAATATATTGACATATATAAATTTTGTGCTATATTTACTTGTGTAAACAATAAAAGGAAAAAAATGTTTAAAAGAACCACAAAAAAAACAGTAAGAATGGAAGTTTTTACAAATATTCACCTTTATATAGATGCCCAAGGAAAATATTGTGTGGCATATAAAAAACAAGATTTGTCTGTTCAGGCACTTGCACATCCTGTTGAAACAAATATGAATCCGGGTCATGCCAATTGTTTTAAATTTGATACAATTACTGATGCAAACAAATGTTTGCAAGCAATCTATCTGTATTTGCATCCAAAGGCCAGGGTAACAAATGCTACGAAATTGTATAAAAGTCAAAACGCCAAGACCAAAATATCAAATATAGAATACAGATATTTTTTCAGACCTGAATTTAATCATGTTTGGAATCCAGCCAATGGCTATACCGAATGGCTTGTTAATATTCCAGATTTAAAAACAGAATATAAAGAAATGATGGGTTTAGATTTACATTGTTATTATGAACAATACACAAAACAAATCGAAAAAGAACAAAAAGTTATCGCCAAAGAAGAAGCAAAAGCGAAAAAACTTAGCGATAAAAGAGTAAAGCAAATGATAAAAGATCGTGACAGAAAAGATAAAATTTTATGCCATATGTTGTACCGAGGTGCAAAGAAATGGGGTTATGTATAAAAATAAGATTGAAACCGTCAGCATGGCGGTTTTTTTATTGGAAATATATTGACAGTCGGTATATCCTATACTATTCTCTGGCAAAAGCTTAGATAAAATGATTGTTTACAAAAGTAAAAGATTTTTACTACTGGTTGCTATGGGAACATTGTTAATTGCTGCCCAGGATACTGATGAAAAACAAAAATTTGAAAATGGTAAAGATCATTTGCGTCAAGAAATAGAATCTGCAAAAAAAGAATTATATTTGGTTCGTCCGCATATTGAAAAACAGGTCCAAGACAGCATTGCTAACTATGATAAAACATCAACAAATGCACTGTTGTTGCAAGAAAAACGGCAAGAAAAACAAGATTTACAAATCAAAATTACCCAAATTACAGAACAATGTTGGAAAGAATATTGGTTGAAAAACTTTCCAAAATATACGGCATACATAGATTCTTTGTTTTCTGAAAAAGATATCCAAGAATTATCAGATTACGTTGATTTGGCACATTTTACACTCAGTTGCGACATAGATACAAATTACTATAATTCATTGGATGAAATATTATACGGCCCATATTGGCGAGAATTTGCGTTTTTTATATCATCTGAATCACCAAAGTTGGCGAAAAAATATACAAATGTTCGTAAATCTGCGGAACAGCAATACCCATTTATATTTCCAAAAACGGTCTTTTACGATGGACCACAAATAACAACAACGGATTCAACCAAGGCAAATGCCACATTTACCGAGGCGATTAAATTGGGGCGGGAATTATTGCGTCAAAAATCTGTCGCTCCAAACAATTATATGTATAAATACAATAAATACCGTAATGTTTCTAAAATATTTACAGCCGATATACACTTTTTTGTTGAAAGTATTTTTGTTGGATACCAAGAATATATGGATTTGCAATCTCCATTATTTGCATTGCATATAGATGAATTACAAACATTAACAAATGATGTTATATCGCTGAATTCCCAGATAATCCGGTTAAATATACGACATGACAAAGAGATCAAAAATATAAAAAATCATTTTGATACCATAGTCAGACAGCAAGAATCAGATAAATCCGCCCATATTAAATTATTACAAAATGCGCTAGAAATGTTTTCAGCCCAAAAAACAAAATAAAAACCGCCCGACAAACCTCATTTTCGGATGTTTATGAAAACAAGGTGTCGTTGAATGGCGGTTTTTACAACGCCCCAATATTTTATGGTTAGCGGGGCATTGCTGGTCTTTATGACCCCAAACCCTTGATAAAATCATTGGGTTTGCTGCGGTATCATAAAAGACATAGATATTATGTGCCATTTTACCTTGTGTTTCCACAGGGACGTTTTCTTATGATTTTTGTTGCACTTTTAAAATTTTAGTCTAGAATCTTTAATATACGAGAGAGAATAAATATAAAAGGTCAAAAAATGAAGAAAATTATTTTATTGTCTCTTGTGTTTGGTTTGATTACCAGTTCTGCTTTTGCAACATATTACCAAACAACAACTTCTGATTGCAGTGATGCCGCTATGATGGCTGAATTAGACAGAGCAACTGCCACACATCGTGCAGTGGTTACTGATGTTACATGCACATACAGTGTGCCAAAACCAGCACCTCAGGTTGCAAAGCCAGCATACAAACCTGTATATAAACCAACAACATATTTCTATTACGAAGAATATGAAACTGTGGTTGTTGAACCAGCACCAACAGTTGAGGTAATCAGTGTTGTCGAAGAAGAAAGTTGTTCTTGTGTTAAATGTGGTTGCTAAAGTATAATAAAAACCCATTTCGAGTTTGAAATATGCAGAAAACACAAAAACAACAATCCAGACATAAAAATGCCAAAACCATCTTTTGGTGTGTCGTGTTTGTTTTGATTTGGACAGCATTGGTTGTGGCAAATGCATATGATACAGCAAAACGTGCCAAAGGAATGTTCAGTTCTGAAACACAAAACAACAATGTTCAAAATGCACAACAACAAATGGGTGTTTATACTAATGTCGGCAAAGTAAGATAAAATGCCGGCAAATATCGGGAAAAAATAGGACAGAAAATGATAAAAACAAACGCACAGCTAAACAAAATGTCGACAAAACAATTAGTGGGTTATTTATCTAAACATTATTTGTTATACGAAACAACCGTGTTGCCAGAATCAATAAAAATTGGTGATATTGAAATAAAGCAAATCAAAACACCAAAAAATACAAATGCAACAACATGTTGTGGTGATATTTACGGATTTTATGTAAATGGCAAAGCAGTATATTTGCACGATGAAATCTTGGAAAATGGCAGTAATGAATTGTTTTTTCAAATTGTAAAATTATACAATAAAATTCTGTACAGAAAAAACACAACAAAAGCAAGATTTATTAATTTCAAGACAAACATTACGAATTTTGCATGGGTGGGTGTTTATACATTATTGGTTGGAACGGCTGGATATATGATTGGTCAACAAGAGCAACAGAAAAAAGATATGCCTGAATTCGAACCTAAAAAAGAATGCCCAAAACAAACACCGGTCAAATCAGAAAATCAAACTGTGTTGTATGGCGATGTTCGTGATTTCCAAATACCACAAGAACAAACTTTTGATACAGTAAAATCAAATGTAGCAAATGATACAAAATATCAAGATACTCTCAGAATTTATGGTGATATTCGTGATTTTGTATTAAAAGGTAATCAAAATACAAAATAAGGGGGTAAAACAGGAATGCACGTTATGGATCAGTCCTTACCAGATTTAGTAAAATATTTAAATAAATGTTATAAAGAATATAATGTCAGTCGTGTTGATGGGTTTTGGAAAATTGGCGATGTATGTATTGCAAAATTCCCAGATGCATATAGTTCAGATAGATTTTATATTCAAACACCTGAACACAAATATATTGTAACAAAAGACAGAATATACACAAAACAACCAATAAAAACAGAGTTGTATATCGAAGAGACAAATGTTTGGGTTGCGGATTCCGTATATGATAATTTAACCAAGTTATACAATGCGATAGAAAATCAATATAAAAAGAATAAAAAATCCCAACATACAAAGTTAGGATTGGTTGGTGTTTCTGTGTTGGTTATTGGTGGCGGAATATTATTATGGTTGGGTAGCAAGATTGATAATAAAACTCAAACCCAAGAACGTAATCAAATAAAGAAAGAATATCTGGATGCAATGTATAAAAATGGCGATATAAATGATTCTGTGTATCAAGTTTATCAAAAAGAACTTGGTCAAAAAACAAAATAACAAAAAACACCGGTATTTGCCGGTGTTTTTTTTTAATACAAGAGGTGCGAATTACACAACTACAAAATCAGGGCAAAATATCGGTAAATACCGGCAAAAATAAAACAGAGATTTTGCAAAAAAATTGCTTGCAAAATGCCAGCTTTGCTTGCATAATCTTTTGGCAAAAATAATCAACATATTAAAGGAGTAACCATGAGTCAAAAATGGGTTTATACTTTCGGAAATGGTAATGCCGAAGGTCGTGCCGATATGCGCAATTTGCTGGGCGGCAAAGGTGCAAATTTGGCTGAAATGAACTTGGTTGGTTTGCCTGTGCCTGCGGGATTCACAGTAACAACCGAGGTTTGCACATATTATTATGAAAACGGTCAAACATATCCATCTGATTTGATGGATCAGGTTCGTGCTGGTATTGCACACATTGAAAATATTATGGGCAAAAAATTTGCAGATATGGAAAATCCATTGTTGGTATCTGTGCGTTCTGGTGCTCGTGTTTCTATGCCTGGTATGATGGATACAGTTTTGAATTTGGGTTTGAATGATGAAACTGTCAAGGCATTAGCAAAACATTCTGGTAATGAAAGATTTGCATATGATTCTTACCGTCGTTTTATCATGATGTTCTCTGACGTGGTTTTGGGTGCGGACATTAATTTGTTCGAACACAAATTAGAAGAAATGAAAGAATCACGTGGATACAAGGTTGATACAGAATTGACAGCCGATGATTTGAAAGAATTGGTTGAACAATTCAAAGAAATTGGAAATCAAATCGGTAAAGTATTCCCACAAGATCCATGGGAACAATTGAAATTAGGTATCGGTGCTGTGTTTGGTTCTTGGATGTCCAAAAAGGCAATCACATATCGTAAATTGAATAACATCCCAGGCGATTGGGGAACCGCTGTGAATGTTCAAGCAATGGTGTTTGGAAATTCTGGTGATGATTCTGCAACTGGTGTATGTTTCTCTCGTGACCCTGCAACTGGCGAAAATAAATATTATGGTGAATATTTGATTAATGCCCAAGGTGAAGACGTTGTGGCGGGTATTCGTACTCCACAACCAATGAGCAAAGATGATTCTGGTCGGGTATCTTTAGAAGAAGCAATGCCAAATGTCTATAAAGAATTATGCGATGTTCGTGAAAAATTGGAAAAGCACTACAAAGATATGCAAGATATGGAATTCACAATTGAACATGGCAAATTATGGATGTTGCAATGCCGTAACGGTAAACGTACCGCCGCTGCTGCTGTCCGTATGGCTGTAGAAATGGTGAACGAAGGATTGCTGACAAAAGAAGAAGCAATCTTGCGTGTTGGTGCCGATCAATTGAATCATTTGTTGCATCCAATGTTGGATCCAAAAGCAGAAAAGAAAGTTATCGCAATGGGTTTGCCTGCATCCCCAGGTGCTGCTGTTGGTCAGGCTGTGTTTAATGCCGAAGATGCTGAAAAATGGGCATCCGAGGGTAAAAAGGTTATGTTAATCCGTTTGGAAACATCACCCGAAGATATCGCTGGTATGAATGCTGCCCAAGGTGTGATTACTGCACGTGGTGGTATGACATCACACGCAGCCGTGGTTGCACGTGGTATGGGAACACCATGCGTATCTGGTTCCACAGATATTAAAATTGATTATGCATCCAAAACAATGACATGTGCATGTGGTGTTGTTATCTCTGAGGGCGATTGGGTATCTATCGATGGCGCACGTGGTGAAATTATCCAGGGTGCAATCCCAACAGTATCTGCACAATTGACAGGTAATTTTGGAACATTGATGCAATGGGTTGATGAAATCAAAGATTTGACAGTCAAAGCAAATGCTGAAACACCAAAAGATGCAAAACAAGCACGCGACTTTGGTGCCCAAGGTATCGGTTTGGCACGTACAGAACACATGTTCTTTGATCCATCCAGAATTCAAGATATGCGCGAAATGATTTTGGCTGATGACGAGGCCGGTCGTCGTGCTGCTTTGGATAAATTATTGCCATATCAAAAGGCTGACTTTGTTGAATTGTTCAAAATCATGGATGGTCTGCCAGTTACCGTTCGTTTGATTGACCCACCTCTACACGAATTCTTGCCACACACAGAACCAGAAATGCAAGAATTGGCAAATCACATTGGCAAATCTTTGGAATTTGTAAAGATGCGTTCCGAAGCATTGCGTGAATCAAATCCAATGTTGGGTCATCGTGGTTGCCGCTTGGCAATTACATATCCTGAAATCTGTGAAATGCAAACACGTGCAATTTTGTCTGCTGCAATCGAATGCAAAAAAGCAGGTGTCAAAGTATTCCCAGAAATCGAAGTCCCATTGGTTGGTTCTAAAAAAGAAGTTGATATCGTTAAAACCGTTATCGATGCAACCGCCGCTGCATTGTTTGCAGAAACAGGCGACAGTGTCGAATACACAGTTGGTTCAATGATTGAATTACCACGTGCCGCAGTTTTGGCTGACGAAATTGCAGAAACATGTGAATTCTTTGAATTTGGAACAAACGATTTGACACAGACAACATTGGGAATGTCTCGCGACGATACAGGTAAAATCTTGGATGAATATCGTGCACGCGGTGTTTATGTTGCTGATCCATTTGCATCTGTCGACCAACTGGGTGTTGGTTTGTTAATCAAAGATGCTGTGGCCAAGGCACGCAAGACCAAGGGCGACAAAATCCACTTGGGTGTTTGCGGTGAACATGGTGGCGATCCTGCATCTATTGAATTCTTCCACAACTGTGGATTCAATTCAGTATCATGCAGTCCATTCCGTGTGCCAATCGCACGTTTGGCAGCGGCTCAGGCAGCTGTTAAATTCCCACGCAAAAAATAATTTTTGCAATAAAACTCAAAAAAACTCTCACATAGTTGAGAGTTTTTTGTTATAATATGTAACACGCGAAAGGAATCCCAATATGCCAAAATTACAAATCTTACCAACATCACTTTGGAAATTTTATTTAAAATATGGTATCAAAGATTACAAATTTTTACTAATTTGTTGGATGATTACACTGTTACTGGTATTTTCTGGTGGTGTGATTTGGCCAAATTTTCAACGTTGGGTTGTCGCATTGTTTGAAAATCCAATTCCCGATGGTATGACTTTTATTCAATACGCAATGCCGACAATTATTTTAATAACCGTGTTGAATATGTTGATGACATTGAGTGATATAATTAGCTCAACTATCGACTCTCATTTATGGCCAAAAATTTCCAATCAAATATCAGAAACATTAACAACGTACACGCATCAACAATCGATGAATTTTTGGACTGAAAAAATGTCTGGTTCAATAAATTCACAAATAAATTATATCACCGAAGGAATAACGCTTGGTGTTACTGAATTATGGCGCTGTGTTGGACGTTTAGGTATAATTTTGGTGAACGGTGCATTATTGTTAGCCATTAACAAATACGTTGCGTATTTATTTGTGTTTGCACTTGGGTTTCGAATAATATACGCATGGCGTATGCGTGGTCGTGTAAAAAAAGCCAGTGAAGAGGCATCTGGTGCCAGAAGTGCGTTGACAGGAAAATTGGTTGACAGTTTTTCTAATTATTCAATTGTGAAATCGTTTGCGGGTGCCGAAAAAGAACGCAAAATCTTGGATAAACCGCGTCAAAAGCGTGTACAAACACAAATGTATTCGCGTTATACAATGCGTTTGTTTTGGGCTTTTCCTGGGTTGTTGTGGGATTTGTTGTTTGGTTTAACGATTTTATTTTGTTGCATTTTGTATCAACGTGGTGAAATAGCAGTTTCAGAAATAATATTTACAATATCTGTATACATACAGGTGATGGGTGCTGTTGGAATGTTAATAAACAGATTCCCAGAAATTATTGACAAATTAGCGGCGGCCAAAAAAGCATATCGCGATTTAGTGGTGCCTTTGGATATTGTGGATAAAAATAATGCTAAACCATTGCGTATTAAGCACGGAAAAATTGAATTCCAAAATGTATCTTTCAAATACAAAAACAGAAATAACAATGTGTTGAAAGATGTTTCTTTGACGATAAACCCAGGGGAACGGGTTGGGATTGTTGGACTGTCTGGTGCTGGAAAAACGACACTGGTAAATTTATTAATGCGTTTTTACGAACCCACACACGGAGCTATTTTAATAGATGGTCAAAACATTCAAGATGTAAAACAGGATTCTTTGCGTGAAAGTATATCGTATATTCCCCAAGACCCAACAATGTTTAACAGAACAATTAGTGATAATATAGGATATGGCAAAACAAATTCATCCAAAGCAGATATAAAACGTGCTGCCAAATTTGCATCTGCAGATAAATTTATTATGGATACGGAAAAAGGTTATGATTCATTGGTTGGTGATCGTGGTATTCAATTGTCTGGTGGTCAGCGTCAAAGAATTGCTATTGCGCGTGCATTCTTGAAAAATGCCCCAATTTTGGTTTTGGACGAGGCAACATCTGCGCTGGATTCTGAAACAGAAATTTCAATTCAAAAATCATTTGATAAATTGTCTGCGGGTCATACAACAATGGTTATTGCACATCGTTTATCAACACTGCGTAATATGGACCGAATTATTGTGTTGGATAAAGGGCGCGTTATTGAATCAGGAACACATAATTCATTGTTGCGTAAAAAAGGCCTGTATTCAAAATTGTGGAAAATGCAAAGTGGTGGCTTTTTACAAGATAAATAAAACAGTTGACCCCGTTTGTATGAAAGTTTTAATATAGTGTGTGTAGAAAGAAAATCTAACAACAAAGGGGTAAAAAATGAAAAAAATTGCTTTATTTGGTTTGATTTGTGTGATGGGAATTGCTTCATCTGCTAATGCTGGATGGTTCAGCAACCTGTTTAACAAAGAACCAGAACCACAAACATTATCCGAGGCATGCAGCACAGATGATATCACTGCAATTTGCCCAGAAATCGTTTTGGGTGAAAAAACATTGGCTGGATGTTTGTCAGACAATGTAAAATCTTTATCAAAAAAATGTGCTAAATTTGTGAAAAAATCAATCAAAGAAAACAAAGATTTGGTTTTGGAAAACAAAGATGCCGCAACAAATGCTGTAACTGAACAAGTTCAAGAAGTCAAAGCTGCAGTTGCTGAAAAGAAAGCACAAAAAGAAGAAGTAAAAAAATCTTTCAAAGATAAAAAAGCTGCAATCAAAGCAAATGCCAAGGCGGCAGGCAAAGAATTAAAAGATACTGCCCAGGCGGTAAAGCAAGATGCGATTGAAACAGGAAAATCTGTAAAAGAAATTGCAAAATAAAAAATTTCGCCCGTTTGGGCGATTTTTTTTATGGTGTCATACGCGTTTTTCTATTTACACGGTTTAACTAAAAATGGTATAATACATATAAAGTGAAGGTTTAAAATAAAAAAATGGCTGAAATATGCCGTTTCAGGAGAGCTCTATGAAAAACCAAAAAATGACAGATGCATACAAAAATGCGATGGGGACAGTTTTCTTACTCGCTGGTGCATTTTTTATTTGTTCAACATTGTTATCAATGCGGACGGTTCTTGCTGATCCAATTGCGCCGGTAACCGCAACAAGATCCCAGGTCAGTCCTGCTCGTGCGGCGGCTCGTAATACTACGAAAACACGTTCTTCGGTTGCTCGTTCTACAACGACACGTGCGGTTGCAACACCACGTGACAGTGCGGCTGGTGCTCGTAATATTCGTACTCGCAGTGTACGTGTTCGTACCACCGATGGTGCCAGTCAAGAAGTCCAACAGGCTGTACGTAATGATATAAAAACACGTTCAGTATCCCAACGTCGTGGCGGAACTGGTGCTACCCGTAATACACAACGTGTGGTCGCCAGAACTGCAACAACACCTTCACGTGTAAGTTTGGTCGGTACGGGAATGCGTGCAACAACTGGAACTTCTACCAGTAATGCAACCGTTTCTTATCTGTCAACCAAGGTATATTCAAACAATTATTCAAACATCATTGATTCTTCAACTGGTTTGATTTCTGCCGATGCATACAGCGACTGCTTAGAGGGTTACTATACATGTATGGATGAAATCTGCACAGCCCGCAGTGATACCAAGGGTCGTTGCTCTTGTGCTGGACGTGCAACAAACTTCTTGGCGGCTGAAACAGCATTGGAAAAGGCAAATGAAGAGTTAATCAATTTGTCTGGTCAATTGGCATTGTTGGTCGCAACCAAGGGTAAAGACGTCAGCGAGGCATTTAAATTAACCGATGCTGAAAAGGTTATGAACTGTGTTTCATATAAAGAAAATGTTTTAACGGGAAATCAAACTGCTGCCGATTGGTACCAAGAACACCCAACATGGAACAGTTCTAATGCAAAACAAACATCTGGTATCCCAGAATATTGCCAAGAAAGCGGAAACAGTTTCGGATTCGACATCAGTTCAATCAACGGTTCTGGCTCGGATATTTTGGCATCATTAAAGGCATGGGCTGATGCAAAAGATTTGGCCAAAGAATATACAGTGAACGACAGTGATAATTTGTTATCACAATATGGTGCGGTTGCTGGTGTTGTGAACGGTTTGTCCGGTGTTACAACAACCGATATAGACGAGGCAAAATTAGACGGTTTGGCAAACAAATGGGGGTATGAATTATTTGAATATGCTCACAACAATGTTTGCGGTCGTGTATTAGATGCGTGCTTTAACGGAATTTACGAGGCATGTGGTACACCACCATCTGGTGTTGACTCTGCTGGACATAAAATTGGTAAATGCGCAAACAGTGCATCAACATCTTGTCCATATAACTACAATAGTGCAATCGCGGTCAAGGTCAGTGGCGATGGCTCGGGTGAGGTTACATTGAACGAACGTGGCTCCACAGGCAGTTCAACAACCACATCTGCAACATGCTTTGGTTATACATCTGCATCTGGTGATCCTTATGCAACTTTGCGTGGCCCTGTTGCTGATGCTCGTCGCAGTATTATGCAGAAATATTTGTTGGATGCCAATGCGGCATGCGATACATATGGAACTGCATTGAAAAATACTGCACAAAACATCAATTATCAAAAAATTGCAGCAGAACAGGCATTACGTCAAAAACGTATGGAATTCTATAATGCTGAACAGGAAAAATTGCAAAAAGATACTGTCGCTGCTATCGAGAACTTTAACGAATGTATCAGTGAAATCTGGGATTGCTATAACGAAAATTCAGATCAAGATACATGGAGTGGTGCTCGTATCAAAACATATTGTGCCCAGGTTTCAAATGTCCCACATTGTTATGAAACTATGATTTGTACACCAACACAAATAACCAGAACAATTGTTGATGTACCAGATAGCACAATGTGCAAGTTTGATGCTTCCGAAGAGGTAAATACTTGCCGTAACATCGTTACATTGAATGAAATCTTGTATGGTGCGGCTCCTCAGGTAAGTACAGATTCCATAGCCAGTATGATAGATATTTTGAGCGGCAAGGTTTCAAACAGCAGTTCAGAAATCAATTCTACATACTTGCGTGAGGCATGTTTAAGAATGGCTTTGAACTGTGTCCCTGGCATAGATGATGAACAGGGCAACACAGACGATGAATGTCTGCGTAAATGGAAAAAACCAGTAAAAGAAAGCTCTGGAAATTAAACAAAAAAAACATATAAATAAAAATGCCCGATGAAAATCGGGTGTTTTTATTTGGAAAAATGGCACTAAAAACATAAATTGCATAAATTTTTATACAAAAACCTTGACTTAATGTAAAAAAATGTTATTCTTGGCATAAAGTTTTAGACATTTTGTCGAAACAAAACAAGAACAATTAACAAAGGTGAAAGAAAAATGGGCAATTTTGCAATCTTTCAAACCGGTGGAAAACAATACCGCGTCCAAGCTGGCGACACAATCAAGGTCGAAAAAATCAACGCCGAGGGTGATGTTGAATTTGACAAGATTTTGATGATTGGCGACAAGGTCGGCAATCCATATGTCGAAGGTGCACGTGTTATTGCAACGGTTGTTGAACAAAAACGCGATGACAAAGTTTTGGTGTTCAAGAAAAAACGCCGTCAAAACTATCGTCGTACCAAGGGTCATCGTCAATACCTTACCGTATTGAAGATTAAGGAAATCAAGGGCTAATTGGCCAAAGGAGTGAAATTATGGCACACAAGAAAGCTGGTACCTCTACTTCGAACGGACGCGACTCTGCGGGACGCAGATTAGGTGTCAAGAAATCCGGTGGTGCACGTGTTATTCCTGGCAATATCATTATTCGCCAACGTGGCACAGCCTTCCATCCTGGATTGAATGTCGGTATGGGTAAAGACCACACAATATTTGCCAAGGTTTCAGGCACTGTGAAATTCAAACGTGGTTTGAATGATCGCAAGACAGTTTCTGTCGTTCCTGATGAAGAAGCAAAATAATAAAATAAACATATATTGTTTGAACCCACAAAAAGCATCGTGTTTTTTGTGGGTGTTTTTTTTTACTCTTTTATCTTAGGTAAAAATGTGGTATAATTATCATACAAAATGAGAAACATTTTTTTATGTTTTTTGATGGTATTTTTATCTGCCACTGGTGCCGAGCATGCAATGGCCGCTGGTCGTTCTACACAAAAAAGGGATATAAACACTGATAATGTGCGGGTTGCAGCCCCGGTTCGTAATGGTGCAACACGTGCTGCGACGGTTGATACAACAACGCGTTCGGCAACATCTGCGACCAGAAATGCTAATACAACAAATCGTGGTAATGGTGGCAATGTGTCTGGAACGGTTGTATCACGCGGTGGAAATACATCATCTGTGGTGTCCAGGGGCAAAGAAAAAACACGTGGTAATGTCGTGATAAAACCCAGAACCAGAACAATAGATTTCGGCGAAAACATAGAAGACAACTATCATGCAGATGTCGTGGGACATAATATTACAACACGTGCTGCTATAAAAAGTGATAACAAGAAAATCACTGCCCAAGATGTCGCGGATGCCAAAGAATTATTGGAACAAACGGCCAGTTTAAATAAATCTTGTCAGGATCAATATAACGAATGTATGGATCAATTTTGTGCTGTGGTTGATTCAAACCAAAAACGGTGCAGTTGTTCCGCGAATTTATCAAAATATTCTGGTGTCCAAGAGGCTGTGACCAAGGCAAATGACGAATTGAACGAGGTTGCACAACGTATCCGTTATGTCGGGTTGTCTGCTGATGAAATTCGTGCCATTATGACAGAAACAGAGGCCGAGGCAGAATTAAGTGGTAAAAAAGATAATTCTGAAACTCGTAATATGTTGAATAGAATCGAGGCATTAATCAAAGATCCAACAACCAGCACAACAACAACCAGTTTGAACGATTTCAGTTTAGATTCTGATTTGAATCTGGATTTGGATTTTTCAGAAAACAGTGCTGATATATTCAGTTTGAGTTTTATGGATACTGAAAGTGAAAGTATTTCTAATAAACGCGGAACGGCATTATACAATGCGGCAAGAAAACGTTGCAAAACAATTTTAACTAACTGTAAAGAAGTTGGTGCTACATCTACACAAATAACCGGCAATTATGATTTGGCGATTGATAAAGATTGTATTGCATACGAACAAGGTTTGAAAAAAATGAATCAAACATTGCAATCCAATGTTCGTAGTGCTGGGTTAATGTTGCAAAAGGCACGTTTGGCGGTTTTACAAAACAAAAACCAATATGATATCAAGGGTTGTATGGGTGCATTGGAATCATGCATGACAGACGATATGGTATGTGGTGCTGATTATGAAAAATGTTTGGATCCAACCAAAAAATATATCGATGAAAATGGCAAGGTTGTATTGGGTCAAGACATCACATCAATCACCAGATTTATGCAGAATTTTAATGCTGCGGTTACATCCGATAAATTAGCCGAGGCATCAGCAACAACAATAAATGATGCGACTTGTTCGGATGATGGTTCTTGTGTTATGAAATATTTATTAACCAAGATAGGAACCGGTAACAGTGTCAAAGACGGTGGATTATGTCGTGCGGTATTGGATAAATGCCAACAATATACATACAAGGGCGATAACAGTGCCTATATTCCTTTTAATGATGTTGTTGTGAATTATATTCAACGTGCAATGGTTAATATCAAATCATCCCAGCATAAAATTATATCTGACTATGCTTCAACCTGTATGACCGAGGTTGCATCATGTTATAATCAACAGGTATCTCAGGTTAATTCTTGGTCTTCATCTGCCAGTGTTTCCAGTATTAAAAGTGTAATGACTGGTGCATGTCGTAATGTTGCTTTGACTTGTTCATATTCTGTATTTGCAAATCTGTGTGCCGAGGATGCATCAAACCTTACCAGTTGGGTCTTAAAAGAAGATTCACAACAAACATCTGGTGGCGAGGGTGAGCAAAACCCAAGTTCAAGTTGCACACCATGTGATAAGGATCATCAAACAGCATGTCTCGAAGGAATATCTGGTATATTCTATCAGTCGTTATTATGCCCAGAAAATTCTACCTATGCATTTACATCTGATTCATCAGAATCTTGTTCATCAACCAACACATACTCTTCAAATCGTATGAAACAGGGATGCGTGAATACTCAATGCAAATGTAATGCTGGATATACTTCATGGAATGGTTCTTGCTTGGCCAGTTGTGCAGACACAGAATATCGTGATGATTATGGTGTGTGTCAAAAATGTACTGGCACAGATCGTCAGTTGGGCGGTGGCACAGTCAATGATGGTGTTGTAACAGGGGAATACAACAAGTGTGAAACAGTTACTTCCGAGTAGTTATTTTTTCCATAAATTTATTATGATTATCTAACTCTTCCTGATGCGCTGGGAAACTGCGCTTTGGAAAGTTTGCACCAATTTTTGGGTGTTTTAAAAATGCCTCGTGCTGTTCAGCAATAATATCTTGAACATTTGGTGCTGGTGCAGTATTTTCCAGTTCCAAAAATACCTTGGCTAAAATTTCTGCGTCAATTAACGCACCGTGTGCATCGGCACGTGCAGTCAACGGCACACCAAACCATTTTGCCAATGCATCCAATGTATATGCCTTGGGTCCGAATACACGATTACGGGCAATAACAATTGAATCCATCTGTTGTTCACGTGAAATTTGTGGTAATCCTAATTTGGCCAATTCAAAGTTCAAGAAAGGAAAGTCAAAATCAAAACCATTGTGTGCAACAACAGGACTATCTTTGATAAACTCCAAGAATTTAGGGGCGATTTCAGACATTTTTGGTTTGTCTTCCAAAAAAGCATTAGAAATTTTATGCACCATATATGTTTCTGGCGGAATAATTTTTCCCTCTGGATTTATATATTCATGAAAGGTATTTTCTGTTAAAACACCATCCAACAATTCAACCGCGCCAATTTCGATACATCTGTCACCACGCGTCCATTCAAATCCAGTCGTTTCAATATCAAAACAAATAATTCTTGCCATAATTTCCCCTTAAAAAATCTGATTGAGATACCATTATTTTTTGTATTATAATAAAGCCATGCAATTAAATCTAGAAAATCTTAACGCAGAACAAATTCGTGCTGTAAAACATACCCAGGGGCCATTATTGGTGTTGGCGGGGGCTGGAACTGGGAAAACCCGGGTTTTAACCACCAGAATTGGATATATTTTGTCCCAAGATTTTGCAAAACCATGGGAAATTTTGGCACTGACATTTACAAACAAGGCCGCAAACGAGATGAAATCCAGAATTGATGCAATGGGCCAGGGGGCTTTTTATGCACACGATATCTGGTGTGGTACATTTCATTCAATGTGTCTGCGGATTTTAAAGGCAAATCATGCCACGGCCAACCTGCGACCTGACTTTTTAATTTATGGCGAAGACGACCAAAAATCAGTTATAAAAAGTGTTTTAACAGATTTAAATTTAACAACAACGAAAAAACCAGCAGAATATGTCGAGGATTTTTCCAGAATCAAAGATCGTGGATTACCCAGTCAAGAAAGCAAAGATAAGGTTTTTCTGGCATATAACGACAGATTGAAACAATTATCTGCCCTGGATTTTGGCGATATAATTTTACGCACATTGCAGCTGTTCCAAGAAAATCAAGCGATTTTGGAACATTATCAACAAAAGTTTAAATACATATTGGTTGATGAATTCCAAGATACAAATGCCGCACAAATGCAATTACTGAATTTTTTAACCCGGGGCAAAGAATCACCAAACATTTGTTGTGTTGGCGATGATGATCAATCTATCTATTCTTGGCGCGGTGCCGAAATAAAAAATATTTTAGATTTTGAAAAAACATTTCCGGGTGCTGAAATTATCCGGCTGGAAACAAATTACCGCAGCACAGGAAATATTTTAGGTGCTGCAAATTCATTGATTCAGCATAATACAGGTCGTTTGGGTAAAGATTTAAAAACCGCTGTATCAGATTATTCTGGTGAAAAGGTTTATGCATTGACTTTGCCATCTGATTTAGACGAGGTAAAATTCATTGCTGATGCGATTATTCGTGATGGTGCGATATACAATAATAAAACAATTTTAATTCGTTCTGGGGGGCTTTCTCGTTTGTTTGAAGAAGAGTTTATCCGCAGACAAATTCCATATCGTTTAATTGGTGCGACCAAGTTCTATGAAAGAACCGAGGTTCGTGATGCCGTATGTTATATCAGGTTGTTGGTTCATCCATTTGATGATATGTCTTTCTTGCGTATAATCGGAAGACCCAGCCGTCACATTGGACCAGCTGCGATTGAAAAAATACGTGCCTGTGGGTCAAATTTAATGGCTGGATTACGTGCATGTGAATTAAAAGGTAAACAGAAAGAATCTGCGCACGAGTTTTTATCTGCATTTGATTTTGATTGGGAAAATATGACACCACGTGATGCTGCACAAAAATTATTGGATGATTCTGGTTATATTAAAATGTGGCAAGAATCCAAAGACCCAGATGCACACGAAAGAATAAATCATATTCGCGAATTGATAAATGATGTTGTTGCAAAATACGATTCTTTGAATGAGTTTTTGGAACAAGCAGCATTGATGATGACCGATGATAATGATGAACCAGATATTCAAAATAATAATGCTATAAATATAATGACAATACATGCCGCCAAAGGATTGGAATACGATACTGTATTTTTGCCAGCATGGGAAGAGGGTGTTTTTCCAAATGAAAAATCCACCCAGGATGGCTCGGTCGAAGAAGAAAGACGTTTGGCATATGTTGCTTTAACACGCGCAAAAAAATTAGCGATTATAACAAATGCAGTGTCCAGGTTATTATATGGCGAACGCAAATATAATGCCCCCAGTCGTTTTATCAGCGAAATGGATTCTGCGTATCTAAGTTTTGGTAACGACAGACCAACACCAAAACCATATCAACCACAAAATCATTATGTGAAAAAGACATTTGTAAAACCACGTGAAACACTTGTCGGTCGTCAGGCAAAACATGTCGAATATGGCACTGGTGTTATTATCGAAGAAGGTACAGGAATTTTAACGATTGCATTTGGTTCACGTGGAATAAAAAAGATTGCAAAAGATTTTGTAGAAATTTTGTAATTATTTTTTCAACTTGCGGATGCTTTCAAAATTCTTTTTGGTTTTTTTCCATAAACCTGTAATATCTTTTTGAACTTGTTGACCTAAACCGTCGTCAATCTTGCCACCCCATTCCTCAGCCAAATTTTGTGCTTTTTCTGCCATATAACAAACCAATAACAATGTCAAAATTAAAATGATTGCACCACCAATACCATCCATATTTGCACTGGCTGAAATTTGACCTGATGATGCATCTATGACAAAAGATAGCAAGGATATTGCAACCCCAATCGCAACAGACAAACATACGAAATACAATGCAGCTTTGATAAAACGATTTATCTGTTTTTCTAAACTTTCGCCTTTGAATATTGACAGAAAAGTATTAAATATATCGCCGGCAACACCTTTGTAGTTTGTTTTAGCGGTTGTTTCTGCAATAGCGGTAAATGGCAATAACATCATCGCCAAGAATAAATCAGCAATAACCCCCAGTGCGACAAACAAAAATTTCCAAATACATTTCAAAGCCAAATATGTTACATATAAACCGATAATCACAGAAAATAAACTGACCCCGACGCCACCAACAACCCATTTCCAACCAATGCCCATTATTGTTACAAAAAATCCTGACATTTGTGACGGAATACATAATAATCCAGCCGCAGATTCAGCACTGATTGATAATCCAGCGGGGGTATTTGCCTTGGCATATTGTTCAATCGCCGCACAATTATCAGGAATACTGAATCCAGCCAAACTGGTTACCGATTCCCAAATCACGTGTGATATGTATGTTCCTGCGGCCACAATAGGCACCATAATCATCGCAAATGTTTCTGCGATTCCATATTTTAATACAATCAACCATACAGAAATCCAAATACCTTTGATTAAAATAGTTTTGACGGCTTCTTTGGCATCAGACCCATTTTCAATCAAATTGTATGCTTCGAAAGCAACCCAGAAAGCATAAGCCAACAGCATAAACATCAAAGCAAAACGAACCAACGAAGAATCTAATGCTTTGCCAATACTGGACAATCCGCCCATAAATGCCAAACCAATTTTTGCCTCGATTGGAACAAATGTTCCCTGTACATTTGATGCTGTTGGACCAAAATTATTTAACTCGTTGGTTATTGTTCCATTAACCAATTCACGATTTTGTGGTGTTGCCCACAAACCATAATCACCGATGTCTGTTTCTGCGGCAAAGCCAGGCAATGCGATGAATACAGCAACCACAGCAATCATAATTTTCTTAAAAAGATTAGCCAACATCATCATTTAATAAACCCATTGTCCTTCAGCCGTTTAACAGCACCGTTCCACCATTTTCCAGGGGCGCGCCAAACCTTTTGTCCCAATTCGTATGTCCATTTACCAATATCAAATTGTTCGCCTGTGGACATATCTGTATTTTCATCCTGTGCCAAAGGTAATTTAACCTTGCTCGCAGGTAACAGTGCATCAATTTTTGGACTTACCACATAATAATACAGCAAGAACATACCAAACATAGTTATCAAGAAATCCCATGTGCTGCTCAAATAATCAAATGCCCCCGGGTGCACAGCCTCGATTTGTTGTTTTTGTTCCAGAAAACATGGTTTGAATTTGTCAGCATCAACCAAACCATCAGCATCTTTGGATTCTGCTTCGCACTTTTTAAATGCATAGATAACAGATTCAGATTCCGGTGTTGCATTTGGTGTAACATTTGTTTCCAACAATGGTGGCAATATAGATGTATATCCATCAACTGGACCAGGAAACATCGCATCTGCGGAATAATAAACAATAGAGAACAGCAAAACAATTTTCAAAGTAATAGATATAACAGAAATCGCCGCCTCGATAACTTTTCCTAATGCTTTACGGAACAGTCCCGATGCCGCTTTCCAAACTTTTTCGTATGCCGCTGCCGCAATCAATAATGGCAAGAATATAATTACAAAAACAACTTTGAATAAAATAGAAAAAATCTGAAAGAACAAATCAAAACCAATCACCATAAATGCCAACACCATTAAAAATCCAGAAATCCATGTCAGCATTCCACCGCCCAGCCCCAGCCATGCATAATTCATCAAAGAAAATCCACCGGCCGCCCCAGCCAACATTACAGAATATAAATTTCCAAGAACACACATAAATGCCCCAGATACCGCAGCCATAGATCCAGATAATTCTGTTGCACCCAAAATAACATTACAATCCGCAGCAGAATTAACCCCCGTTGCAGCCATAGATAAAGCAGCACCAATATATAAAATAGGTGAAATTAAAATTTCAGAAACAATTTTTAATGCATCTGTGCCACCCATACTTAATGCACCAATCGCGGCACCCGCAATCAAGATTCTTAAACCTAATTTCCATACTGGATCAAACCAAGTTTTAAAATCCATATCATTTGCGCTATCCGTATATTCAGCATTTTTCTTTGCTTTTTCCCAGATATATTTAACCGCAGAAATAAACATATAAATTGCAAATCCGGCAATCATCAAAATCCACAGGTTATCAACAATCCCAGCCCAAAACATTTCTGATGCCTGGCCCAGCATATTTAACAATTCAACAACATAAGATCCTAAAAACAGGGTGCCAGCATTGCTAACATCATCTTGGGCACCAATGGCGGTCATAAAACTGTCAACCGATGTATATGTTATTGCCGAGCCACCAATAGACGAAGACAAATACCAAATCCCCAGCCCAATTGCAATCAGGACACCAACGATTTTAAGTATAATAGCAATCCATTGGAATTTGTTCATTTACTCTATTCCTTTTGTCCCCGTTTAATAACAGTTTTAGCAACAGTTTTTGTTTTATCCCAAAAACTTTTTGTTGCATTCATAATACTGTCGCCCCATTCTTTGCCGACCTTGTTGTCGCCAGCAGAAACTTCAAACATACCCAAAATCATCTTTGTGATATTTGGTATGTTATCATAAATAAATGTCAAAACATAAACTAAAACAACAACACTGGTTATACTTAAATCACTGAGCCCACTTGTATCCAAATCTGTTTCAAATACAGTTCCAGACATAATAGAATTCAATAAAGATTCATAATTATCCATACCATCTGAGCCAGTAAAGAATCTTGCCATAATAACCAAAATAACGGTGTAAGTAATTACAGCAACACCCAAAGAAATAATAGCACTAATCAAATTTTTGATTTGTTCTATACCGACACCTTTACCCAATGTTTTTACCCAAGACAGCCAACCAGGAGTGTCTGCAACATCTTTGAATGCGGTTGTAACCAATGATAAAGGAAAGAAAAATGCAAACATGGCCATAGCAATAATCACATCCGCAAAATAGCACAAAAATTTAAAAAACATTTTCAAAAAAGCCCAGAACAAATACACACCAATAAGTGCCAACAGCAAATGTTTTATAAATGCACCAATACCAAAAAACATTTCCCAAGAAAATCCGGCATCTAACATTGCCACACCCAAAGACATAAAGTTTTGAAATTGTGTAATAGTAATCTTGGCAACATTTATGACGGCATCACGCAGTTCAGGCCGGAATAAACCCTCGTCCTCTTCCATCGGTATCGGGGTATAAGTAACACGGGTATCTATATTTTCAGGGGTTGTTTTTAACATTGCTGTTGCATATGTTTGTGTAACATAAGCCACAGGTTCAAAAGTTACCGTTGTAACAAAACGTGGTAACATAACACCCATACCCAAAAAAGCCAAAGCAAATAAAGAGTTCACAAATACAGGACGCAAAGATTTATCAAACCAACCATCTTGAAATCCTGTGGTTATATTTTTCCATACAGCACCAAAAATATAGAAAGAAAATATTGCACAAAATAAAATGGTGCATATAACAACGAATCTGGGATACACAACAGCCGCAGCATCAGATATAATCTGGAACATTCGGTCAAACACAGGGCAAGACCAACATTGCACAGTACTGTTTATAAAATCCTGACCCATTTCCGTCATTATTTTCCTTTAACCGTTTTCCATACGTTTTTGACACTGCCTGGGAAAGATTTAATTTTACCCCATCCCAATTTTGCATCGCCTTTGACTTGTTCATACAATCTGGTTGCATCTGAACCAACATAACCAGTCAATTTCTTCTTTGTAATTTCAAATAATCTGTTCATTAAAAAGAACGTCAATATACATGACAACCACAACATAGAATGTCCTGCAAAACCGCTGGCATTTGCGGTCATATTTGGCAGATTAGAATATGCCGTTCCACCCGCCGCGGCAACAAACATACGATTGTTCCATTGGAATAATGCACTGACCAATGCCAGATTGACACACAAAATAAATGCACATGCAATCATAGTGATAACGATTTTCTTTAATGCCTCGATAATGCCAGAAAAGGCCGGCCAAATATCAAACCAACTATCACTTTTTTTTGCAACCCATGCGGCAACATTAAACGGATATAAAATCAAAGCCATACCAAAATCAAATATCGCCTGAATAATCAACAGCGCCATAAATAAATTACACCCAGTAAATGTAATAATCAGCAATATTCCAGTTACGATATTCATGAAACCTTGACCGCTGTTATGCACCACCAATGTAGCCAAAGATTGTAATCCACTGGCCAAATATCTGAATCCGCGTTTTATAACATTATTGTTTGCACGCGACAATTCATGTACAGGTGCAATTAAATATTCGCAAGATTCTTTATCCAACCATCCTTGTTCCAACAAATTGTCAGGGCATTTAATCGGATTGACAGCCCCAGTTTGTATTTTTGCAGATTGATTCATAACCTCGGTAGTGTACAAAGAACCAAAACTTAAAAATGGGTTTATAACATTTTTTGCGATTGTTTGTGGGTTTAATGGCAATAACAAAATAACAGCAACCAATACACGAATCCCAGGTTTTACAATATTATCTGCAATTTTCATACCTGTTGTATTATCAATAGAATCACCAGATTTAAACCCAAATGTAGAAAGCCAAAATTTAGGTATGTATAATTTTATTAAATACGAAATTATGTAAAAAATAAAAAATCCCCAAACCAGTAAATAAACAATACCGTCATGATGAGGCCCAACGAAATAAGTGTATGTTCCATTTGCAACAAACATAAAAGCATCTAATACAATTGGAACCAATCCAGAAATATCCAATGAATCTACATCAATCAAACCCCATCCAGCAAAAGCACTGTGTGGCACAATCGTACCAAACAGCAAGCATATTCCATATAAAAATTTTTTTATTAAATTCATCTTAAATAATTATTATTGTAATTATATCATAAATTGGTAAAAATATGTTATAATTAAAATATGAATTGGTTAAAAAAATTTTGGATAGTTTTTGTATCGTTCCTGCCATTTTCTGCGGGGGCTCTTTCGCCGATTGTAATTGGTGGCGGAATAATTGGCGGTGGTATAATTGGTTATTCTATATTCAGAACGGTGTCGCCTGTAAATTTATCTGATGCTATGGCATTTTTTTCTACATGTTGGTCGTGCCAGTTGTTTTCAGATATCGTTGGGACAATGTCCAGTATTTTGCCAGAAACATATCATTACCTGGGTAAAGTTATAATTCCATTTGGTGTATTTTTAACGGCAATATGGTTCGCATGGATTTTGATAAAAACATACATTGATCCAAATGCTGGCCAATTAAACGGTTGGAATATCGGGGGCAGATTTGGAGTTCAGGTTATCAAGGTTTTATTTGTTTCTGCATTATTGATTGTTCCATTACCCAGAATGATATCTGGATTGGTTATTGAACCTGTATTTAACATAGGGTTGTCGATGAATTACACGATGTCTATGACAAATGCTCGTGAAAATTATGCAAATTGTATTATCGCAACCGCCATTGCTGACGAGGCATCCATCCATGCAGATAAACAAAAAAGTTCTATAAATGCATTTTCACCACGTTTTCGTCATAATTTGACATGCCAAATTGCAAATGTGCACCAAATGACTGGGTTGGGTATGACAATTGGTTGGACAATGCTGAATATGGCATTTAATTACGAGCATATGCATAAATTTTTATGGAAAGTGCCAATCTTTCCAAACATCCCACTGCTGTTTACGGGATTATTGATTTTATCATTGTATTTCTTTGCGTTATTACCGATACCACTGTATTTCTTGGAAATAATTGTAAATTTATCCATAGATTTTATTTTATTACCTTTAACATTGCTCAGTTGGTTATTTAACGGGTGGAAAATATTCCCATCTGGCAACAGTAATATCCAGAAAACAATAAACGATGTTATTGCTGGAACATTGGGATTGGCAATGACTGGAATATTCATAACATTTTCTGTAATGGTGTTAAATGCGGTGTTTGGCAACTGGGACGGAATGTCTGTTATCCAGGCGGCGATTGATCAAAACGATTCGAAATTGTTAATAGATGGTTTAATGACGACAAATGCCAACAAATCCTTGGTAACCATAATATTGATGGGTATTTTCATGGCAATGTTTATGGTGATGATACCGGCATTGATAAAATCGTTATTTAACGTAACAATCTCGGATAAATACTATCAAACCGCGAAAAATGACCTTTCTACGGTCTGGAATGGGGTAAAAAAGTTTTGGAAATCTGCAAAAAAATAAAAATCAAGTGCTTTATTTGCATGTACCCCCTTTTTTCTCTCTCCCGAATCTGATATACTATGTATCGTGATGAAACAGTTTCCGATTCTTTATTGGCCACGAAAAACAACTGATGATTCAGAATATCAGATGGCACGCAAGGTTATAAACAGTGCAACTGGGACGATGCCAACGGTTATAACTGAAAATCTGAATTTGGACGCAATAATGAATGAAAACCAACAATCTGTGGTTTATTATCCGGTATTTTGTGGTTCAACAGGTTGGTGGGGTGAATTATTGGGCGCGGGTGCTGTGGTGGTTGATAAATTGATTATATCCCCAGAATGTCAGTTAATGGTGATTAAATCCGATCAAAATGCGAATTCCAAGGGAACAAATCAGTTGTTAGCGGCTGAAATTTACCCAACCAGTGGATTTTTCAAGAAAATGAATTCATCCATTGCGACGGTGGCTGATATGTTGGCAACCGATGCAGGAACAATATTGGCACTATTTTCTGGGTCTAACCAAAGTAAATTTATTAACATATTGGAATCTACCGGCAATTCATATTTGGGTTGTATCGGCAGATATTAAAAAAAATCAATGGTCGCGGGCAAAAGCCCATTTTTTTTACAAAAAATGAAAGATATTGCAAGAATGCATAAATATGTCTATGATGCAGAAAAAGGGGTGTTTATGTTAAAACGTGTTAATGTGGTAGTGTTTGATTTTGATGGGACATTATCTGCATCTGATTCGAATCTGGAATTTGGTCGTTATTGTTTTGCGCATTCGATTCGCCCATGGTTATTTTTGCCATTATTTTTAATTGGTGCGGGGTTGTATTACTGTAACAAGCACAGCATAGTATCCCGCCAACTGATGCGTTGTTTTCTGACACCGAAAATGGTCAGGGAATTTGCCCCGAATGTGATTTGTGAACATAAAACCCGTCGGTTTGGTTGGGCAGCAGCCCAGGTTGCAAAAGAAAAGGCGGCAGGTAATATTTGTGTTTTGATTTCTGCGGGTCCAGATTACCTGGTTCCCGAACTGGTGCGTGATATGGAATTTGATGCGATTATAACATCAAAAATGTATGCAAAACATCCATGGAAGTATAAATTTATGTGTTGGGGGCCGAACAAGGTCGTTGCACTGGATAACTGGGCGAAACGACACGAATTTATACCAAATGTTGTTCGTTCATACGGGGACAGCAATTCTGATAAATATATTATGGCCCGTGCGAAAACACCCGTTTGGATAAATCGCAAAACTGGTATTCCAATGTAATAATTACGGCAATTATAAATATTTTAAACAAACCGAAATATAAACCATAAAATTGACTTGCTAAAATCTAACTGGTTGGCTTGCAATACTATATTTTTGTTCTATAATCAGTGTGTATTAAATAACAGGTGCAAAAATGGAAATTTTATTGGGCTTTATTATTGGTTTTATTGCGGGGGGCGGCATTATATATTTGATTCGCCCAAAAGCACCCAAGGATATGTCTGGGGCCATAGATTATTTAAAACAAGAATTGGCAACATTACGCAGTGAAAATGCCGATTTAATTGGTCGTATTGCTGCGGCTCAAACCCAAATAAAAACCTTGGAACATGTTCGTGGCGAAATGCTGACTGAATTTAAAAATGTTTCTGCAGAATTATTAGAGGCATCTCGTAAATCTGCGGTGGAACAACAAACCAAAAATTTTGATACTACAATTTCTCCGTTCAAGGAAAGATTGGAAAAGATGAATGCTGACTTTAATGCACAAATCAAAGATATGTTGAAAAACACAACTGAAAATCGTGCATCTATCCAGGAACAGATAAAAAGTATGATGGCATCCAGCACATCATTACAAAAAGAGGCAGCCGATTTAACCGAGGCTTTACGTGGTAAAAAGAAATTACAGGGTAATTGGGGTGAAATTCAGGTTGGTCGTTTGTTTGAAATTCTGGGCTGGCAAGACGGTGTTCAATACGAATATCAAAAGCATCTGTCTGACAATCGTGATATTCCAGATTATATTGTGCATATGCCTGGCGACAAACACTTTGTTGTCGATGCCAAGGTGTCGTTAAATAGTTATATGGATTATTTGGCATCAGATGACGAGGCAGAAAAAAGCCGTTTATGGAAGGCATTTGTTGATGCAACAAAAAAGCATATTGTTGAATTAGGTAATAAACACTATAACACCGTTGTTGATAAAAAATTTGATTATGTTTGTATGTTTATGCCATTGGAACACGCATATATCGAACTGATGAATCGTGACAAAGATATTTACAAATATGCCTATGACAATGGTGTTGCAATTGCAACTCCGTCTTTGTTATTACCAATGCTCAGAACAATTGATACATTGATGAAAATTGAAAAACAAAATCAAAATGTTGGTAAAATCGTAGATATGGCATCTGACTTATACAATAAATACGCAAACTTTACTGCTGAATACGACAAAATAGGTAATGCAATTTCATCATTACAAAAAAATTATGATGCCAGCAAAATTAAATTAACAGGCAAAGGTGGTATGGCCAGTTTGTTAGAAAAAATAAAAAAGCAAGGCGGGTTAACAAATGTAAAAACACCAGCCCTAGAATTAGATGACGAAGATACCGAGGATGACAATGAATAATTTGGAAATGCGTGTTTGTGGTGATCCAATATTGCGGACAGAATGTACGCCGGTTGAAAAAATCGATGCAGAATTGTTGCACACCCTAGATACAATGGTTGAAATGATGCGTGCACAAAGTGGCGTGGGACTGGCTGCCCCACAGGTTGGCATAACAAAACGTTTCTTGGTTATGATGACACCTGATGATGAAAAAGTTTTCAAAATGATAAACCCTAAAATAATTTCACGCAGTGAGAAAACTTGCATAATGGAAGAAGGGTGCTTGTCTGTGTTGGGTGGCGATAATTTACCAGTATATGCAAATGTGTCGCGTCCTGAATCTGTGGTTGTGGAATGGACAGACGAAAACGGACAACAATTGTCCGCAGAAATGTCTGGTGTTCCTGCCCGTATTGTTCAACATGAAACTGATCATTTGAACGGTGTTTTATTTATAGATTATTTATCGGGTGCACGTCGTGAAATGGTTATGCGTAAGGTACGGAGACATAAAAAATGAGCAAATTAATTTTAATGGGAACAAATGAATTTGTTGTTCCTGTTTTTGATGCTTTATCTAAAACACACCAGATTTTATCTGTGTTCACTCGTGCACCTAAACCCGCAGGACGCAAACAGATTTTAACAAAATCACCTGTGCATTTATGGGCTGAAAAGTCAGGTATTCCTGTTCATACATCTATTCGTGAATTTGAAAATGGCGATGCAGATTTTGTTGTTGTCATGTCTTATGGTGTGATTTTAAAAGACGATGTTTTGGCATCAGGTAATTTTATAAATATTCACCCCAGTGATTTACCAAAATATCGTGGTCCATCACCAATACGTGCAACACTTAAAAATGGTGATGAGAAAAGTGCGGTATGTTTAATCAAAATTGTTCATGATTTGGATGCAGGCGATATCTATATGCGTGTCCCATTTGATG
The DNA here is from genome assembly GCA_946188105.1 of uncultured Alphaproteobacteria bacterium. Lineage (GTDB taxonomy): Bacteria > Pseudomonadota > Alphaproteobacteria > Rs-D84 > Rs-D84 > Enterousia. The sequence continues at coordinate 148,905 of CAMHTQ010000002.1, forward strand.
TTGATATAAACGACACAAATGAAACCGTGGAAGCCAAAACGGGCAAAATAGCAATCAAAATGTTAAATGAATTTTTATCTGATCCAGAAAAATACAAACCAATGGCCCAGGTTGGAACTCCAATCATAACACATAAATTTTCATCTGCGGATACTGTTATAGATTGGAATAAATCGCCAATGGAAATACATAATTTAATTCGTGCATATGGTGCAGGTCGAACAAAAATAAATGGCACAGATGTTAAAATTTTAAAAACAACAATCGAAAACGATAATTTAAAAATTTTAGAAATCCAACCTGCTGGCAAAAAACCTATGGATTGGAAAAGTTTTGTAAATGGCCTGCGTGGTGCAGAGGTAAAATACGGGGAATAAATATGAAAGATAACTATGCAGATGATAGACCCAAGATTTGTTTTTATTGCAAAAATTTCTTTTGCACAGGTTATATACATCCGCGTTGTAGGATGTTGTGTTCTCGTGGGTTGCCACAATGGGAATGGTTATACTTTTTAATGCGTAATGTGTCGGTCACTGATACATGCAAGAAATTTAAAATGCACAAACTGTACAAGGAACGGGAAAATAAAAGATAAATTTTTATGCGGAGAGGGAAAAAGCATAAAAGGAACAAAAATGGAATTAAAAGATTTGGGCAAGGTTGCAACATGTGGTGTAAGCGGAAGCCAAGTTATTGTGTCCAAATATAATTATAAATGTCCATGTTTAAATTGTTCTTGTTATAATGATGAAACCCAGCAAGAACAATGCCAATGGCATCATGTTATGGAAACTAACCCATGCACAAATGAAGATATACGCGAAATGATGTGTATAAACTGCATTCAGGCAAACCAAGAGCAACAAAGGTAATAATATGCCAGAAACAAAACCAGAAGAAAAATATTGCAAATGTATAGAACAAAACGTTATTGTTTCTGCTTATAATGATAACGGTGCTTGCGTGTGTTTGTCATGCAGTAAAGCACAATGCGAAGAAACACGTGGTGCCGGTAATCATACGTTTTGTATCTCAAACTTGTATGGCACAAACAAAGGAATAAAAAAGGTTTTAAAACGTGGCTGGTGCACAGAATGTATAAACGCAACATTATATAACGAAACACAAAACAAGAGATAAAATGACACGATACAGAATTGATATTGAATATGATGGAACAAATTTAATAGGTTGGCAGGAAAACCTGGACGGACCGTCTGTACAATCTTTATTAATGATGGCATTGGAAAAATTCTGTGGTTCGCGTCCAACGATTTTTGGCGCGGGTCGTACTGATTCTGGGGTGCATGCTGTTTGTATGACCGCACATTTTGATTTAGAAAAAGAATATGACCCAGAAACAGTCAAACGTGCAATGAATTTTTATTTAGTAAATGAACCTGTGTCTGTTTTATCTTGTGCGATTGTTTCAGATGATTTTAATGCACGTTTTTCATGTGTTGCGCGTCATTATAAATACGTTGTTTTAAATCGTGGTGCAAAACCTGTTTTAGAAAAAGACAGAGTGTGGTGGGTTCCACAAAGATTGGATGTTACCGCTATGCGTCATGCGGCTGAACAATTATTAGGCAAACACGATTTTACATCTTTTCGTGCATCAGAATGTCAGGCAAAAAGCCCAATAAAAACACTGGATAAAATTGAAATAAAATTGGATGGCGAACATATTATTTTTGAATTGTCTGCACGTTCATTTTTACATCATATGGTGCGTAATATTGTGGGAACTTTGGTTGAAATAGGATTGGGCAAACCATATGATATCGCTGAAATTTTAGCGGCTAAAAATCGCAGTGCCGCTGGTCCAACCGCACCCGCTGCGGGCTTGTATTTTATTCGTGCGGATTATTCCACCAACGATTAGCAGGTGTATATTTTATATTCCCAGATTTATAAATCACAAATCCATTATGTAAAATTTTATGATTACATTTTGGACTGGATATATCAAAGTAAGAAACAATAAAATCTATATTGTCATCACGACACAGATTTACAATATGTTTTTGCAATGGAACAAATTTTTGAATATATGCTAATGTAAATTTATCAGATTTATAAATACAAACACCATCGGGACATTTCCTGCGAATATTTTTATCATTGTGTTCTTCACCATTTAATTTACGAAAGGCATCAAAAGCAAAATAATGATTTGCGGACTTTGCCTTGTTAAATTCTAATTTTCCATCATACACCATACCAACCAGTTCGTGATCAGGTGTCACGTAAAATACAGGTTTTTGCTGTGCTACGATTATACCAATTCCAAATAATATACATACAATAAACAAAATATAATTTAATTTACGATAGATAACAGATTCAGAATCAGTAATCGGTTTGATAAATACCAAAAATAAAAATCCCAATATAAATAAAACAAATGCATATTCAGGAATATACGGCATTGTTAAATTTGCAGATGGCATATCTGCAATTTTCTGTGCAATGTGCAACGAGAAATTATAAACATCCATACCTAAATTTAAAAACAGATGAAATCCAAACAATGCACATATTGTGCCGACTATAACCAGCGGCATAATTATCACAGAAAATATCGGCAACAAAAACACATTACCCAATAAACTGTATACAGGAACATAATTAAAATGCGTTGCGATAAAGGGCAGAGTAAATATCGTTGCAATAAATGCTGTGGCCACTGCGGTATATAAATAAGATTTTATTTTATGCTCGTCATCAAATTTTTTATCATCAAAAAACCATATTAATCCAAATATAGCGGCAAAGGATAATTGAAAACCTGCCTGGGTTACAAAATGTGGATTTACACAAAACAGAATTAAAAAAGCAATACATATATTGCGTAAAGAAACAGCATTACGTCCTAATAATAGTGCAATAAACAATAAAGACGTCATCAAAAACGCACGCATGGTTGCAACATGTGCCCCAGATAAACACACATAACCAAACAATAAAACCCACGCGCAAATTGTGGCAACAATACGTGCCGGCACACGTTTAGTTATGAAACTGATACTGCGACATATAAAATAGAATAATATAAATAACCAACCGCCAATCAGTGTTATATGAAATCCGCTGATTGACCAAACGTGTCCGATGCCCGCGGTGGTCCATATTTGTTTATCAGATTTTGGAACAGAATTTTTATACCCCAACACCAAACCATCGGTTAAAAAAGAATTTGCTTTTTTATGGATAAAATTCCGTAAACTGTTGATGCTGACGGTAGTATTATGATTTTCTATTTTATATTCTGTGACAAATCCAGTGGCGGTTAAATTGTTAAAGTATGCCCACCTGGCATAATCAAAAGAATTTGGTGCCTCGATTTTTGCGGGTGGAAACAATGAAACTTTTGCGGTGATTTTATCCCCAATACTTGGCACAGATTCTAATTTATCAGATATTGTCAGTTTTACATTTGCATCCCTGTCCACACCTGTATCTAAATTTGGCACAGACACCATCACCTTGGTTTTATCAGACAAAATATCTATATCTGTAACCGTCCCAGAAATAATCGTATTATGCATAGAATATTTTAATACGGGTATATCAACAACAAAATGAGTGTATAATGTGGCATACAAAAATCCGCCTAATAAACAAAGTATAAATGCCAGTCCAAAAATGTGTTTCTTAAAAATACATCCCAATATAAACAAAATCCCAGAAATTAAAATCCAAGTATTGTTGGGTTCAAATGGCATAGAAAAATAAAATCCCGCACCAAATGCCAATAACAATGGCATCCATAAATATAAAGATTGGTTTTCTAGGAATTCTTTCATAAGAATCATTATAGAAATTTATACTTGCCATTCAATCAATATTTTCTATACAATAAATGTACATAAGGAGAAAAACTTATGTCGAAATATATCTTTGTTACCGGTGGTGTAGTTTCCAGTTTAGGCAAGGGCGTTTCAGCGGCATCGTTGGGCGCCCTTCTTCAATCCCGTGGATACAGTGTCCATGTTCGTAAATTTGACCCATATTTAAATGTTGATCCGGGTACAATGTCGCCCCTGCAACATGGCGAGGTTTATGTAACCAATGACGGCCATGAAACAGATTTGGATTTAGGGTATTATGAGCGTTTTTTGGGTGTAAAATTATCCCGTAATGATTCTGTGTCTGGGGGACGCATTTACTGGGATGTTTTGAATGCAGAAAGACGTGGTGAATACCTGGGATCAACCGTGCAAATGATTCCACATGTGTCAAACAGGATAAAAGAATATATTGGTGCACCAACCAATACAGATTTTGTTATCTGTGAAATTGGTGGCACTGTTGGCGATATCGAAGGTAAAATCTTTTTGGAATCTATTCGTCAATTTGCCAATGATATTGGCCGTCGTAATGTATTGTTTGCCCATTTAACATTAGCTCCGTATTTGGAACAAAGCGGTGAATTAAAAACCAAACCGACACAAATGTCTGTTCGCAGATTGTTGGAAAACGGAATCCAGGCGGACATTTTATTTATCCGTTCTCCACGTATGTTGACTGATGATGAACGTGCCAAAATTGGTATGTTCTGCAATTTACCGGCTAAAAATGTTATAACCAGTATGGATGTTGATAACATTTATAAAATTCCACTGGTTTATGATGCACAACATGTGTTTGATATTATGGCAGAACATTTTGGATTGCCAAATGCGGCGGGCAATATGTCGAAATTTACCAAGATTAAACATTATCTGGAATCTGATTTACCAACTTGCACAATAGGTGTTGTTGGAAAATATTTTGATATATCAGATGCATATAAATCTTTGAATGAGGCATTATTTCATGCCGCAATGCAAAACAATGTTCAATTAAAAATTAAAAAAATCAATGCAGAAACATTTTCTGCCGAAGATTGTGTGGGGGTCGATGGTATATTGGTCCCCGGTGGTTTTGGAACACGTGGCGTCCAAGGAAAAATAGATGCGGTTCAATATGCACGTGAAAACAATATTCCATTTATGGGAATATGTTTAGGTATGCAGGTTGCCGTAATTGAATTTATGCGTAATGTTGTTGGCGATAAAAATGCCAATTCTACTGAATTTGCCAAAGATTGCACTCCGGTTATTTATATTATGCCTGATTGCGATAAAGCGGATATGGGTGGAACACTCAGATTAGGAGCGTACCAGTGTAATATAAAACCTGGAACATTGGCGGCAAAAGTATATGGTGCAACAACTATTTCAGAACGTCATCGCCACAGATACGAAGTAAATATGAAATACAAAGATGTTTTGGAAAAAGCAGGAATGATAATATCAGGAATGTCCCCAGATGGAAAATTGCCAGAAATGATTGAAATACCATCACATAAATTCTTTATTGCTGGTCAATTTCATCCAGAATTCCAAAGCAGTCCATACACCGGGCATCCAATGTTTAATGCCTTTGTTGCCGCTGCAAAAAATAAATCATAATTAGATACAAAAATTGCATCTGTTTCGGGGTTGTGATATAATTTATAAAAGGTACAAGGAATTAGTATGGTTGAAAAAAAATCTGAACGCAGGGCTGGTGTGCGTTTTGTTGATGCTACAAATAGTACAGATGGATTTACAGTAAGTATTGAAAACGGAACTGTTCGTTATGCATTGTTATTAAAAAATCCTAAAACTAACCAGGGTGTATCATTTGAAACCACGTTTAATGACGGTTATTTTCGTGATTTAAAACAAGCGGCAACTTTGTTTACAGATTTTTGTAAAAATAATTTAGATGAAAATGTTTTTGATTCTAATGAAAGTACATTGAATAAAGCTTTTATAAACTACATATCTGAAAACTATAAATCAAATTTTGTAATGGATGAAAGTTTTGCACAAAAAATAAATGGTTTTACACTACCAAAAGGCAAACAACCAGAAGATAAAAAAACAGAAAAAAATGAGGATCGCCAGCAACAAAGACAATCACAAATCGGTATCGAAACTATAGCATTTGGAACAAGTGAAGGGTGGACGTCCGATCCTGAAAAATATAAAAATTTAACAATGCCATTGTATCGCAAAAATAACGACGGCGTACGATTGGAAATTCACAAAGTTATGGATGAGCATAATGAACCACAATTAATGTATTGTTTTATTGTTCATCCACATAATGACAATTTTTTTATAAATGATGCAAATGGTCGTGAAGGTGGCGTGTTTGGGTTTGGAGTTGTATTGAAAAATTGTTGTTTTATAAATCATCAACAGTTATTCAAATTATTGTCTAATTTTTATAAAGAGAATATTTTAGGTAAATATTTAGAAGTTTTTGATAACGAGTTACAGTATAAAAATAAAAAGTTATGTGACACTAATATCCGACAAGAATTACAAGATTATATTGTTCAAGGTATCAAAGATGGCCGTCTAGACAAAATCCAAAGAATACAAATTAATCCAGAATTTATACATAGTTCAAGGGTGTTAACAAGTAAATTAGAAATAGCAACACCCGAGTCATACATGTCAAAACTGCATGATCCAAATGTTCGTGACTTGGTGTTTATACCACAAAATAATCATCCTTTGCAGAATGCTGGCAATAACATGATAAATACAATACCATTATCACAAGAAGAACGCTAAGATTTCTTTAATTTATTTGCCAAAAATAAAATCGGGATTTGTGCTTAATGCGATAATGGTGTCCATATCATCATTATCGCTGACTTGTTGGCGAATTGTTTTTCCGCATACAACGCATTTATGGGTAATGATAAATTTGCCACCTTTTTGTTCAACCGATACAGGTTCCATCATTCCACCACAGTTCGACAGCCTGTCGCCAGGATTATTATCGACATGTTTTGACCACAAACATTTTGGGCAATGGTTAGTGTATCCATTACCACGAACAACTGCACCACAATGGGTGCAGTTAAAATCTTCAACTCGTTTTGTAAACTGTTTCATAAATTAAATACCCAGTGCATCACGATACATTTTTGTTAATTCATCTGCTTCGTCAATTTCATCTGGATCCATTTTACGCAAACGTATCATTTGGCGAATGTATTTTGGATCATACCCAGCAGATTTTGCCTCGGAATAAATTTCTTTGATATCAGCAGCAATATTTGCCGCATCTTCGTTTAATTTTTCAATACGTTCAATAATGGACATTAACTGTTGATTATCAAAAGCACCGTGATTTGCATTTTTCATGTTTGTTTTCCCCTTGTCTAAATTATAATAATATAATATATTATTTATGACAAAAATCAAGAAAAAGCACTGGAGGGGGTGTTTTATGTACAAATATACTAAAATTACAGCATCGGTTGGTCCAAAGTCCGAAAGCCACACTGTTTTGACAAAAATGGTGCGGGCTGGGGCGAATCTGTTTCGTATAAATTTCAGTCATGATACCGGTGATACCCAGGGTAAAAAGATAGATACGATTCGAACAGTTGCACGTGAATTAAAAACACCTGTGGCGGTTATTGTTGATTTACAGGGTCCCAAACACCGTATTGGTAATTTTGCAACCGAAGAAAAATATAAATTAACAATCGGACAAAGATTTATATTCGACAGTGATGAAACCCCAGGCGATAATACTCGTGTATGTTTGCCTCATCCAGACGTTATTGCATCATTGCGTGCCGGCGACAGAATTTTGCTGGACGACGGGAAACTGGAAATGCGTGTCGACAGGGCAGAGCCGACCAAGATAATTGCAACGGTTGTGCGTGGGTCTGAAATAAGTTCACGTCGTGGATTTAATTTGCCAGATACCTATGTTGATACACCCGTACTGACAGATAAAGACAAGGCCGATTTAGAATATGCGATAAAGAAAAAGCCAGATTATGTCGCGGTATCTTTTGTGCAAAGTGCAGATGATATTGCGTATGTTCGTGATTTTATAACAGCACGCACCGCACATAAAATCAAAATTATTGCAAAAATAGAACGTCCGCATGCGGTTCACGATATTGATAATATAGTACTGGCGGCTGATGGCATAATGATTGCACGTGGGGATTTGGCGGTTGAAATGCCGTATGAACAAGTACCGGCGATTTCGCGTCATATTATTCGTTTGTGTCGCCAAATGAATAAACCTGTAATTGTTGCAACACAAATGTTGGCATCCCTAGTAGATTCTGAGTTTCCAACACGTGCCGAAATCAGTGATGTTGCAAACGCATCTTATCTGCGTGCAGATTCTTGTATGACATCCGAAGAAACAACGGTTGGTGTGAATCCTGTACACACGATTGAAACTATGGCACGTATTTTAAAATATGCCGATATGGACGGTATTGCAAACCCACATGATTGGAGACAACTGGATCACTTGCCAGAAAATAATTGGTCGCGTTCGGTGGCATCTATGGCTTATTTGAATAATGCATCAGCAATAATTGTTTTTGATAAAGATGGTGTTCCCACAACTGAAATATCATGCCGTCGTCCAGATATGCCGATTATTGCGGTGTGCAATGATGAAACAGTTGCAAATCATTTGTGCCTGTCACGTGGTGTCAGTTCAATATTTGATGAAGAAATATTTGGTCGTCGCGATGCAGAATCTGCCGCAAAAGCTATGGGAATAAAAATAGGTGCGGTTGTAATTGTTGATGACGGCACAATCAGTTTGCGTGAATTATGATAAAAAATAAAAAGGTCGAAATTTTTCGACCTTTTTATTATTTTGTATTTTCGCTTGCTTTTTTCGCCAGTTCACGTTTTATTTTGTGGTAATCTTTTATACCTTTAATCAAACAGACACCACTAATTCCGGCACCTAATGCACATAAAGCAGATGCAAACCGCATAGTGTTGGGTTGAGAATCTTTTTTTACATCGTTGCCAAAACTTATTGACAAAGTTAATAATGCCATCAGAAATGCGGTATAACAACTTATATCAAGTTTTTTCCCTTTTAAATCATGTTCTGATAAATCTTTTTTATTATCTGCCATGTGATTTCCTTTTATTGTTATTCTGCGGAGCAGTATAATACTTTTTATCCTGTTTGCAATGATTTTTACTATTGACCCAATCAGTGAATTTTTACTAACATTCATATCATGATGAGAAAACTCCTATTTGTTTTGCCGGTTTTATTTATGTGCAGTTTCGCACATGCGGCATCATATCGTGCGGCATTGGTTGCAGATATGGATTCTGGTCGTGTTTTATATTCTGAAAACGCAAATGTTGCAAATTATCCGGCCAGTTTGACTAAAATAATGACATTATATTTAACATTTAATGCATTAGAGCATGGACGACTTCATTTAGATGATTATTTAATTGTATCAAATGCTGCAGCGGCAGCCGATCCCGTAAAATTAGGCTTGCCCGCAGGTTCCAAGATAAAGGTTGAAGACGCAATAAAGGCGGTTGCAGTACACAGTGCAAATGATGTTGCACGCGTTTTAGCTGAAAATTTAAAGGGTGGCAAAGAGGGTAATTTTGCGTCGTTAATGACCCAGGTTGCAACCGAAATAGGTTTATCAAATACTAATTTTGAAAATTCGTCTGGCTTGCCTGATGATGACCATTTGTCCACTGCACGTGATATTGCATTGTTGTCTGTGGCGGTATATAAACATTTTCCACAATATTGGAAATATTTTGGAATTAAAAGTTGGACATATAACGGGCAAACATATACCAATGGAAATCGTCTGTTAACATCTTATGATGGTTGTGACGGTATGAAAACAGGATTTACTAACAAATCTAAATATTCATTGGTTGCAACGGCAAAACGTGATGGACATCATTTAATCGCTGTTGTATTGGGGGCAGATAACAAAGATATCAGGGCATCAGTTGCAACCAGTTTATTAAATCGTGGGTTTAAAATGTTAGGAACCAGTGAAAAACCTGTGGTTATAAATACACCAACAAAACCTGTTGTAAATAATGCGGTATCCCAACCGAACCTTGAAAATAACCCAATTGCAAAATATGCAACAAAATCAGAAAAGAAAATGGCATATGGTTATGCGGGTGTCCAGTTTGGTGCGTTTTCATCACGTGATGTGGCAATGCGTCAGGTTAATAATGTAAAACAATTATTAAATGTGAATCCTGTAATTGAAACTGCATCGGGTGGATTGTTCCGCGTGCGTGTGAATAATTTGTCAGAAAATGCGGCACAAAGTTTGCGTAATTCTGCAATTGCCGCTGGTATTGACAGTTATGTTTTTCATTAATACAATATTACTGTTATGAATCCGAAAATAGAAAAGTTGATTAAAATGTTTGCTCGGTTACCACGTGTTGGTAATCGTGCTGCAACACGTATTGTTTTGTCTTTGTTGGCGGATAAAACAGGCAAGGCGGCACAACTATCAGATATGTTAATGGATGTATCAAATGCAATCCGTCCTTGTCAAAATTGCGGTGTTTTAACAGATTCTGATACTTGTGAATTTTGTCGTGACGCATCACGTCAAAATGGAACTTTGTGTATTGTTCGGGATATGAGTGATGTTTGGGTGTTTGAAAAAACATCTGTGTTTCATGGGCGGTATCATATTATTGGTGGTGTGTTGTCTGGGGTGTCGGGAACAACACCTGCGGATTTAAATATTCAAAATTTACCAAATCGCATAAAAAACGAAAATATAAACGAAATTATTTTTGCATTACCAAATACTATCGAAGGAAAAACGACTGCAAATTACATAATGTCGGTTATTGGCGATAATGCAAATATAACATTTACAGAATTGGCATCGGGCGTTCCATTGGGGGGGGATTTGGATTATATTGATGATGGAACATTGACATTGGCTTTAAAGGGACGTAAAAAATTATGACGGATACAATTGCAACTTTACCACCAGTATCCCAAATGATGCGTGATTGTGGCATGCTGGCAAAAAAACAATTCGGCCAAAATTTTTTGTTTGATTTGAATTTAACTGGCCGTATTGCACGCAGTGTGCCAGATTTAGATAAAATCCCCGTTGTCGAGGTTGGACCAGGACCTGCGGGATTGACTCGTGCATTATTATTGGCGGGCGCAAAACAGATTATTGCTGTTGAAAAGGATAAATCCACCGAACCAATTTTATCGCGTGTCACAGCCGCGGCGGATGGTCGATTAAATGTTATTTATGGCGATGCGTTAAAGACAGATTTTTCACAATTTGGATTTAATGAATACGCAATTTGTTCTAATTTGCCATACAATGTTGGCACAGAACTTTTAATACAATGGATTCATAAAATTGCAAATGGTGAAAAAATAAAATCTTTGACATTGATGTTTCAGCGTGAGGTTGCCGAACGCATAATTGCAAAACCAAATGATGATGCGTATGGTCGTTTGTCTGTATTGGTACATTTGGTTGCAGATGCAAAAATTTTATTTAATGTTCCACGTACTGCATTCACACCCGCACCCAAGGTTACATCTGCGGTTGTGCAAATAATTCCAAATAATGAAAAAATAAAAAATATTGGCAATATTGAAAATATAGAAAAGTTAACTGCGAAAATATTTGGGACTCGTCGTAAAATGATACGCGGGATAATGCCAGATGTTGATTGGACAATGTTCGGATTAACTGGCACAGAACGTGCAGAAAATTTATCTTGTGAAAAAATTTGTGAAATAGCAAAAAAAGTATTGCCATAACTTTTTCTGATTTAGTATACTAAAATTGTTATCCAGAGGAGGAGGGGACCTGATATGATATCAGCTAGTGTTTTACTGTTTTTTGCAATTGTTTGTGGGTTGGTATTTGTATTACGCATGGCAAAAATTGGTGTGCTGGTGGCATTTTTATTGGCTGGTATTATATCTGGACCATATGTTTTAAATTTGTTCGAGGTCACAGGTACCTGGCAAATTCTTGGTGATTTAGGTATATTATTTTTATGGTTCACAATTGGTTTGGAAATCAGTTTTTCCAGATTGTGGACAATGCGGAATACGATTTTTGGATTTGGTGCCGCCCAGGTTTTATTGGTTGCGGTTGTGCTGTTCCCATTACTGTTTGAATTCACCGGATGGAGTGTTATGGGTGCCGTCATGGCTTCGTTGTTATTGGCAATGTCATCCACATCCGAAGATTTACAATTACTGGGCGACAGAAACCAATTAAATTCCAATGTTGGTCGTCAAATATTCTCGGTGTTATTATTCCAAGATTTATTGTCAATTCCATTGTTGGCAATGTTGCCGGTGTTATCAGGTAAATCATTTAACCTTGGGGCAACATTGATTGACGTATTGGTATTGTCCATTTTATTGATTGTCGGTGTTGTTATTGTTGGTCGTTTTATATTGAATCCATTGATGAAGGTTGTCGCAAAAACAAAATCCAAAGAATTATTATTGCTGTTTGTAATGGTCAATATAATTTTATGGGCTGTACTGCTAGATTTGATGGGTTTACCATCGGGTCTGGGCGGATTTTTATGCGGTATGTTGATGAGTGAAACAATCTATCGCCACCAGGTAACTGCAGAAATCAGTCCATATACAACATTATTCTTGGCTATATTCTTTATAGTTTTGGGTATGGGATTGAATTTGGAAATGTTGTATTCCAAATGGTATATTGTCCTTGGCGGTTTGGGTGGTTTAATTGTATTAAAGTTTTTTGCGATATTTATGACTGCACGTGTTCGCAGAAACCCCGCACCCGAATCAACATTTATTGCATTGTTGTTGACCCAAGGTGGAGAGTTTGGATTGCTGATGTTGCAATTGATGCGTAATAACGGCATCGATGCATTTCCTGTTGCAGACCAAGAAATTTTGATTGCAGTAATCGTGTTGTCTATGATGTGTACACCATTGTTGCTGGCCTTGTACGACAGATTGACCAGATTAGGAAGAATTGCCCAAGTAAATACCAAGAATTTGAAAGCAACTCGTTCTGGTATTCATCCAACTGTTGTTGTATGTGGTTTTGGTCGTGTTGGACAAATAATTGCGAAAATGTTACGTGAACAAAATATCCCTTATATTGCGATTGGCATGAATGTTAATGGTATTATGGAGGGGCGCGAAAACGGATTTAATGCGGTCTATGGCGATGTGTCTAATATAGCGGTATTGCGTGAATTTGGATTGTCACCACGAACAACACGTGCGGTTGTTTTAGCTTTGGATAACACAGAAACGGCCCATAAAACAATTTTATCCATTCGTGCAATTGCGCCACGTGTTAAAATCTTTGCACGTGCCAGAAATTTATCTGATTCAAAAAGTTTGTTGCGTTCTGGTGTATTCCAGGCATTCCCAGAAACAATTGAATCATCGTTTTTCTTGGGGTACGGGGTGTTATCTTTCCTTGGGGTATCTGATAATAAAATCGAAGATTTATTGCATGAATTACGTGCAAACAATTACGAAAAACTGGATGCCGATTTAACACTTGGCGAAAAATAAGATTTTTTAATAATACTAAACACCATCCATATCGGATGGTGTTTTTTTACCAATTATTTATTGCTTTTATAGGTTTCTATATTATAATCGCCATGGATTTTATAATAATCAAGGATTTTGTTATGCAAGAGATTTCTAACACATATGATTTATACAATATGGATTTAAGCAACGAGAGAGAAGTGTCATTAAGACTACCAAATTATGATGGAAACAATGATGTTTTAAATTTTGCGACAATTGCACCAAATGCTGAAAAGATTGCACTCTGGATACATGGTAGTATGGATGGCAAAAACATAAATTTTGGACCAAAAGTGCAATATTTTAGTATAGAAGCGATACTTTATGGTGAAATTTTGCGGTTGTCTGGCAAGTGGAATTTTGCAGAAAAAATGCCTAATGCAAAACAGATATGTTTAAGTGGTTTTGATATGACAAACGTCACATATCTGGAATTCGGACAGAATGTGCAACATGTATCTATGAGAAAATGTATGGGATTTTTTTATATATCCAACTTTGATATAGGCACAGCCAATATCAAGAGTATAGACTTTAAAAAGATTGCACCAAATGCCACAGAAATTGATCTGAGTAATTCAAATTTTGCTGGTATTACTGGTTTGAATTTTGGACCAAATGTGAAGAAAATAGATTTAAAGAACGCGGATTTTACAGATATGGATTTTGCAGAAAACGCACCAAATGCCAAAGAAATTGATTTGCGTGGGGTTCATCTACATGGTGCTGTGCGTGGAATTACCGCAAACACACATACAAAATTGTTGCTAAATAATAGTGGAAATCCAGATTTGTCACTTGCAATAGAAAATGGGATACTAAAAATGTATGCACAACGCCAAAGATACTAAAAAAATTGCCGGCAAATGCCGGTAATTTTTTACAGGTTTTTTATTTGCTTTTAATGTATCTTGTTGGTATATTTGCTATATGGTTTTAAAAGGTTTGTTTGTATGAAAACATTTATAAAATATGCACTTATTGTTCTGGGGGTAATTTTATTAGACCAGGTTTCAAAATCAATGTTACTGTATTTAATTACTGGTACGGTGCCATTATATGGTAATGCGTGGGATGTGGTTGGCTATCCATATTTGATGGCACATGTGTTCAGTTGGTTTAATATAGTATTTACATGGAATCCAGGAACGTCATTTTCTTTGTTTCGTGCATTGGGTGAAATGGCCCCTTGGATTATTGCTGGCATTACAGGTTTTATAATTGGTGCTTTGTCTTATTATATTGTAACTCGTGCAAAAAATTCAGAACGGTTACCATTGTGTTTTATCATTGGTGGTGCATTGGGTAATTTAAGCGACCGTATCCGCTTTGGTGCGGTGATTGATTTCATAGATTGGCATGTTGGAGGTTGGCATTGGCCTGCATTTAATGTTGCAGATATATTTATTGTAATTGGTGTTTGCTTATATATAATAAATTTAGTGTTTCGTAAAAAATAAAGGTCAACAATATGAAACAATACAGAAACGACAATGGATGGTGGTTGTCTGATTGGGTTGTGAAAAATAAAAATAAACCATTGAAAATATTATTGTGTTTTATTTGTATAATTGCATTTGCGTGGTTTTTTTTAGATTTTCCTAATTTCCGAATTTCACATTTAATAATTGCTATTACCGTTGTTGGTGGTATATTTTGGGTTTATCTGGTACGTGCAAAAAAATAAAAGGGTAAGAAATGGTTCAATATTTAGATAATAATGCAAATTCTGGATTCGCAGCATGGATGGCTGCCCAGAAAGATAATGCTCCAAAACAATCCAAGTTTGGAAAGTTTTTATGGTGGACATTTTTATTCTTGGTTTCATGGTGGTTGGTTGGATTGTTTATTGATCCACAACCTGCAACAAAAACGGTTGTTACCCCAGAACCAACGGTAACTGTGGATGTATCAAATGTTCCTGTGGAAAATATTTCATCCAATGTAATTTCTGCAAATGTCCAAGGTCTGCGTATATCAAACATAGATTTGAAAAATTTTGCACGCAGTCCACAAGACGACAAACCAATTACATTGATTGATGGGAATGGCTTTATCGAAATTGGTATGAATCCAAATGGCACAACCGCACCGACCGCAACAACTGTTTGGAAAAAGTCGGGCGACAATATGACTTGGCGTAATGCGGATAACCTGGAATTTTCGCGCAGTATAACTGTGGATGGTTATTTGGTTCGTGTTACAGATACAATTAAAAATAATTCAAAAAAGAATTTCAGTTTTGCACCATATGTTCGCATTGTGCGTTCTGGTGATGATTCCAGTTCTGCCGGTGTTTATACTGGATCGGTTGCGTATGTAAATAATGATATAGAACATAATGATTGGCGTAAAATGGATAAAAAATCATTTGCATACACAACAACAAATGGTTTTATCGGTTTTGTCGATCAGTATTGGGAAACTGTTGCAAATATAGATAACCCAGATCAAACAATGCGTATAAAAAAGCAGGGCGATTTATATGATGCCGGTACCGTTGCGGCACCTGTGAATGTTGCATCTGGTGAAACAAAAACAATAACAACAAATGTGTTTGCGGGTCCTCGTGATAGAGAAATATTAAAAGGTGCCGAAGGCACAATCAATGGAATCATCGAATCCGTAGATTATGGTTGGTTCTGGTTCTTGGCACAACCAATGTTGTGGTCAATAAATGCGATACATTCATTTGTAATGAATTATGGATTGGCAATAATTATCTTTACGATTTTAATCCGTATTTTAATGTGGCCATTAACTCGTAAATCATATACATCTATGTTGGCAATGCAGAAAATGCAACCAGAATTGCAACGTATTCAAAAACTGTATGCAAATGATAAACAACGTTTACAAATGGAAATGTTGCGTGTGTATCAAACTCACAAAACATCACCTATGTCTGGTTGTTTGCCAATGTTGATTCAAATCCCAATTTTCTTTGCGTTGTACAAGGCATTATTGATATCGGTTCAAATGCGTAATGCACACTTTTTATGGATATCTGATTTGGCAACAATGGATCCATATTTCATATTGCCGATTTTGATGGGTGCAACAATGTGGTTGCAACAATATTTGCAAACTAATAAATCTGATAATTCAGATAAAAATGATATTGCTGCACAAACTGCCAAGACAATGAAATGGATGCCAATATTATTTACAATAATGTTTGCTTGGATGCCATCAGGATTGGTGTTGTATTGGACTGTATCTAATATATTTGGTATTGGTCAAATGTTGTGGTTAAAGCATAAATCAAAATAAAGGTCGTATAAATGTTAAGAATCATAGAAACTTTATTTGGCCCAAAAGGAATAAAAATTACGGCTGGTGAATTGGCTGAAAAATTTGGGCTGGAATTACGTGGTAACAAAGATACTGTTGTTTCTGGGGTTGCACCAATTGCGGATGCTCGTCCTGGACAATTGGCATTTTATTCCACAGAACAAAACAGCAGTGCATTTAAAATTTTACCTATTGATGTGTTGCGTAATACACGTGCCAGTGTGATATTGTTGCAACCTGCACAAATAGATGATGCACCAAAAGGGGCAACATTATTGGTAACCGACACACCGCGTGGAAATATTGTTAAAATATTGGGCGAAATTTATCGTGAAAAACCACGTTTCGGTATCAGTCCCGATGCACATGTTGAACGCGGGGTATATTTCCGTTCTAAAAAAACAAATTACATAGGTCAATTTGCAACTGTGGAACGTGGCGCGGTAATTGAACCTGGGGTAAAAATTTATCCAGGCGCATATATCGGCCGCAATGTTACATTGGGTGCTGGAACTATTGTTTACAGCGGTGCACATATTGAAAACGCAACAATCGGTGCAGATTGTGTTATAAACGCAAATGCCGTAATTGGAAAAAATGGTTTCGGATATACTCGTCAACAAGGTCACAATGTATTTATACCACACGTTGGACGTGTTGTGCTGGGCGACCGTGTATCTGTTGGTTCAAACAGTTGTATCGATCGTGGCGCGATGACTGACACGATTGTAGGCGAAGGAACCAAAATTGATAATTTATGCCAAATTGCCCATGGTGTGATTGTTGGTAAAGAATGCTTTTTGGCATCTGGTGTCGGCTTGGCTGGTGGTTCTGTCATCGGTGACAGGGTGCTGTTGGGTGGCCAGGTTGGTGTTTCCAATGGTATGCATATTGGCGATGATACCGAGGTTGGTGCAAAAAGTGGCGTTTTGCGTAATATCCCAGCCGGTGTCAAGGCAATGGGATATCCTGCGGGTGTCGGAATGGAATTCTTCCGCCACTATGCATGGTTAAGAAAACACGTAAATAACGATTAAAAAAAAGCCGGCAAATGCCAGTTTTTTCGGGCCCCGCAAAATTGCAAAATTTTGTGGGTATAATCTGCCGGCAAATGCCGGTTTTTTAAATGAATAAATCCCATGGAACCAAAACTTTCATTTCTGTTTGGCTATCATATACTGGGTCATGGGTTTGTTCTGTGTCGGGCTGTTTGGCCGAAGTCCAATTGGCAATTTTGCCACATCCAGAAAACAGAAATAAACAACTTAACAGCATTACGATTTTCATACTTAAATTATACACTTTTTTAAGCATAATTTCAACATGTGTGAAATTATCCCAAAAATAAAAAAATACCGGCATTTGCCGGTATTTTTACTAGAAAATAACCTTTAATGCTGTGGATAAAAATGGTGTTTTTGATGTTAAACCAATAGATGTCCACATTTGTAAATATTCACTATATTTATAACGGAAAGAACCAATAACACTATTGTCATTATAATTCTTGATATCGCTATGCCATATACCTGTTTGTGAATACATATAGGTTAAAGATACAGAATAATTTAATATATCATAACTGACACCGGTTCCAGTTGAAATTCCATCCCCAGTATTTCCAACAGGGTTTTTATCATATATCGCCAATACGGATGTTCCCCATATCCAACTGTTGTATTGTAAATTAAAACCGACAGATGCTTGGGAACGCCAATCTGCTGTAACTTTTGGTGTATATGTTGTGTGTTCAAATTTATGTGGTTTATCTATAAATGATGCACCCAACGATAATGCAGATTTTAATTTACCATCAGGGAATCTGAATTTTACACCGCCATCCACTGCATAATTAAAATCTTTGCCAAAACCAGCAACTGACAAACCATACTGACCAACATTTGTTGGAACACTAACCAAATTTATACGTGGCGAATCATGTCCTGACGTAACACTGGTATGTGGAATAACGTGACCTTCGGGTTTTATCTTTTTATAAAACAAAGGTTTATGATTTACACGCAATCCGCCAACATCAGGCAACCCAACACCTAATTTATGTGCCGCAGATTCAGTAAAACCGACCTCAATACGACCGAAATCGCGCGATTCCCACAAACCAAATGCATCGTGTAAATAATTATGTTCATCCACCGCGTCAGCATCCAGTTCATAGATAAATCCCAATGTCTGTCCCGCAGCCACAGCATAATTATATTGGGCCCTTACATCAAAATCGCCAAGGAAAAGGGTATTATTAAAATCTGGTTCAATGATACCGGCCGTCCCAGATGCATTTATTTTGAACGCATTACGACCATCAGAAAACTGCAAAGCATTTGCAGAACCCAATGTTGCAAAAGTCAATAAAGTCCCAACAAATGCAATTTTTTTCATCAGTTCTCTCCATTTGTTTCTTTTAATATTGCATCACGCAATTTGGAATAGGCACGTTCTTCGATTTGACGTACCCTTTCGCGTGAAATACCATATTTTTGTGATAAAGATTCCAATGTCGCAACAGGTTCACTTAATCTGCGTGCTTTTAAAATTTCTCTGTCGCGTTCAGGCAATTCCGCTAAATGTTTGCGTAATAATTCGAATCCCTTTTTTTTGAATTCTAATTGTTCGATATTATCTTCGATACTGACACTATCATCAGATAAATTTGACAATATATCATGTGCATCAGAATCGTTATGCGCTGGTGCATTCAAAGAAACATCCCTGGCACCCATACGCGTTGACATACGCGAAACATCCGACTCAGAAACATTCAAAAAGTCCGCAATTTGCTTGGTTTGTTCGTTGTTTAACGTGTTATCCATAATGCCCAACGCACGTTTAGCACGGGATAAATTAAAGAAAACACGTTTTTGATTTGCCGAAGTCCCAATTTTTACAATGGACCAATTATTTAAGATAGTTTCATAAATCTCGGCCTTTATCCAAAACATAGCATATGTAGAGAATCTGAACCCACGTTCCGGATCAAACTTTTGTAGTGCCTGCATCAAGCCCATATTCCCAGAAGCAATCAAATCGCCAACCGGAATACCATAATTTTTAAAATCGTATGCCACCGACACAACCAAACGCAAATGGCTGGCAACCAGCTTTTCTGCGGCCACCGAATCCTTGTTTTTAACCCATTGGCTGGCATATTCATATTCTTGTTCTGCGGTCAAAACAGGGTATTTTTGAATGCTTTGAATATATTGAGCCAACCCCGATTCGTCACTGACACCACGTGCGGCGACAATGCTGGGATTTGCGGTTGCTGGTAAAGTATTCTTGATTTGCTTTTTCATAACTTTTATAGTATATCATAAATTATGAATTATCAAGAACAGGAGATAAAAAATGGCAAGTATCCTTGAAAGGAAAAAAAACATGAAACCGGCAACACCAACCAAAAAAACACGCGAAGATTATGCCGAAGACGCACTGTATCGCGAGGTTTGGGAGGATGTTAACAACGAAAAAACAATCGCATTTTTCAAAAAATATTCCAAACAAATGATTGGTGGGGTGTTGGCAATATTGATAATTGTTGCTGGTTATCAGATTGCTGTTCGTGCACATCGTGCGAATCAGATGGCAATGGCTGTAAATTATGAAACTGCATTGGAAAAAACAGATGTCAAAGCATTGGCATCTATCGGCCAAGAGGGCAGTGGTGCAACCGCTGACTTGGCTTTGTTCCAGGCATACAATATGTCTGCAAACAAAGATGTTAAAAAATTAGAAGAATTGGCAGAACATGGAAATACTCGTGATTTTCGTGATCTTGCTCGTTTATATGTCATAAATTTGCGCGGTGATGAAATGACAGGTCAACAGGTTGAAAAATATCTGTCCAGTTTGAATACTAAATCTTCACCATTTTACTATACCGGTATGTTGACAATTGCTCAAAAATATTTGGCCGAAGGCAATTCAGATGCTGCAAACAAATGGTTGGATAAAATTTTATCTGACTCAGATTGCCCAGCAGAAATTACTGGTGTCGCACAAACATTAAAGTAAGGCAGAATTGATGCGTAAATATGCATTACTGTTTTGTTGTATTTTGGCTTTATCGGGTTGTGATAAACATGACCCGATTTTGCCAGGTGTTCGTACCGCAATATTTGATTCTGGGTCAAAACAAAATGTTTTGAATACAAACGTTCCAGATTTACCTGATTCGGTGCCAACACGCAAAAAAACAGAATGCAATTATACGATTGATAGCACAAATACGATTCGCGATGGTGATAGAAAAATATTTGTTGGTTTTCCTGCACCAAATTCAATGGATGTAAAAACATATCCTGTATGTGATGGTGGATATTTATATGCCGGATTAAATACAGGTAATGTTGTAAAAATTGCACCGAAAACTCGTCAAATTGTATGGATGGCTGATGTGTACAGCGAATCGAATATGATGGGTGGTGCTGCCACTGTTGATATTGTTGCACCAATTGTGTTGGATGGTAACTTTGTTTATGTTGGCGGAATGGGCGATGCTTTTTGTAAATTAAATGCAAATTCAGGCACAAAAAAATGGTGCGTTGATATTGGAACCAGATATGAATTTGTTGTATTGCAAAATGTTGTATACATCGTTGGTTTGGACGATATGCTGTATGCTGTGCGTGGTTCAGACGGTGCAATATATTGGAAAACAAATCTGGAAAAGACCGGCACACCAAAATATGAAAATAAAATCATAACTGTGCACAAACAAAAATTCAATGCATCAACTGGTGAAAAGATAAAGAAATAATTAAAAAATCTGACAGGTTATGTCAGATTTTTTTTAAATATTTATATAAAGCATTTGGTGTTTGTATCCAAAAATTTTTTAATCCAATTGCAGTTTTTACAAAGTTGACACATGTTCCAGCCCGCATATTAAAACCCATCGGATTTTGTTTCAGATAAATAAAAACCCAACCATCAGATTCCAGTTGGGCAATACCACGTTTGGTAATTGGAATTTGTTTAATACAATTTCGTTTTACAAATTGAAATAAAACCAATTTCCCAGCATTCTGTGTAATAACCACACAATGTTTAAAATGCCCACAAAATAACCGCACCCAAATACGATATGTTTTGTCAGAAAAACCAATAATTATCATTTGAAATACCTCGCTATTTTAATCAATCCAACCCTTTTTTCTGGATGCATTTTCTATAATTTCCATTGCACATTTCCAAACATATGCATCGTGATTTTCTGCCCAAATATATTGATGTGGCGCACGTCTTTTATCGCCATATTTTTTCATAACAGCCAGATGTTCTTCGGTCAAAGCCCCTGATAAATATAATTTTGTTATCATGGTTTCTACATCCAATAATTCGCAAATTTTCGTGGCAGAACAACGATGATTTTGTATAAATCCAGATTGAACAGATTTAGAATAAATAAACCAAAACCACATTTGTTCAGCGGTATGGAATTTTTCTGTGTTGTTATAAGTTTGTTGTTTTACATTGTTCATTTTTTTCTCCTTTATACATTGTTATTTATAAAAAAATAAAAGATATTTGCCAAATACTACAACCTGAGGTTGTATATCGAATCGAAAAACAGGAAAGATAGCAATATTTTCCTATTTTGATTCGAATCGAAAAACATCTTTGTTTTTTCTTTAACCTGTTTTTATATGGTTGTTAAATAAAAAAACACACATCATTTTGATGTGTGTTTTTATTCTAACCACCAGATTAATTATTCCATAGTTATCGGTGGAAAACAATCGCCACCACCCGCAGGACAGCAGGCAAATGGATATTCTGAATCAGCACCCATCTCTTCATATGTTTCACCAGGACAGCAACCATTTGCATCAGGTGCAGAACCATCATCACATGTCAAAGCCCCAGCAGAATCATCCGCTTCCCAAACAGGTTTCTCAGGTTTAGCAAATGGATTCTTGATAGTTTCGCCATCATCTTCGTATTCCAATCCCAAAATCTCGGTATTATATGCCTTGGTTTGATCTTCTGTTCTTTCTTCAGCAGTACCATAAGATTTCTGGAATGTTTGTTGTTGATTTTGATAAACAACATCCTGTTTTACTTGGTTCTTGGCCTGATAATTTTGTGATTCACAGAATGCTAATACAGTTCTGTAATCATAGCCAGCCGCCGCAATATTAGCCGCCTCGCCTTGTTTAACACGCATAACACCCTTGGAATCAACCTCGCAGAATCCAGATAAATCAAACGAACGTACCTGACCAGTCCAAGAAGAATCATTTGGATCGATGCTAATTTTATTCTTTAAACTTGACCATTCACGTCTGTTGTTTTTACTATACTCAGCAAACGCACATTTTTTACCTTCGTTTTCTTCCTTGCCACATGTTGCAATTAAATCCACAGGTGAATACACAGTAATACGTGTTCCAGCCGCAATAGAAAATGGCGGAACAGTATTATCCAACGCATCAACCATCAACTTTTGTGCAACTTTATTCCATGCGGTTATAACTTCGTTCTTGGCTAATTCCGAAGAACGTACCGTTCCAGATTGAACAACTGTATTATTATCCAAATCAATTTGGTTAACAAATGTATCTGCGATTGGTGCAATCATATTTACAGCCGCAGGTACGATTGCCGTCAATAATGGCATAACCATTTGTTCGATATAATCTGTGCTTCCGTATCCTGGAACACCAACACGACCTTGGGAATCAGCAGAATATGGATCTTGATCTTCATCTTCAAAATTAAATTCTACACCGTCTGGACGAATAAATTGATACCATTTAATATCCATACGACCAACAGATTTATATGGTCCAGGCAATTTGCCATTTAAATAACCCAATAATAATGTTCCTGTTGGCAAAATTACTGTGCGACCATTGTCGGAATAAACGTTTCTATCAACGGTTGCACGTACAGGAATACCACTACTTTTACTGCAATCGTTATCTGGGCAATATACTGATGGATCGGCACGAACCTCGGACACGATTGTTGCAGGAATTGGTTTAAATTGACGCAATATAAATGTTCTGTCAAATGGTCTGGATGAATATACTGACTCGGCCTCTTTTGCAGATCCTTTTAATGTTGCCTCTTTATCAACACCACTGGGAATTAAATTAATTCCAGCACCCGTACTATCAAAAGTATTTTTATAATTGCCCAAACCACCGATTTTATCATCTGACCCAGATGAACGTTCTACAACAGCACCAGGTTTAGATTTTAATTTAGGTACAGAAGTTATATTACCAGTAAATCCGATATGTTCTGCATCTGTTCCAATTTTTTTACCACTGCCATCAATACTGGTAATTACACCTGTATCAGGGTTATAAACACCCGTTGGTTTGTTACAATCTTTATCAGAAAATGGATGGAATTCATAACGTCCATCTTTTGGTTTTATCCAACCAATTTGTGTTCCTGTTGTGCTGTATCCAGGCATCGCAAAATCAGAACATTTTTCAGGTGCGCGTTGACGAGGTTTTTCAACAGGTTTTTGTGCAGGTTGAAATACATTTTCTGCACCAATAATTCCACCATTTTTAGTTGGAACTTCTGGCTTTGTATCTTCTTCCTCTTCATCCTCTATTGGTGTATCATCGTTATCTAAATCAACATCAGGGGCATCATCAACCTCTGGCTTTGGTTCCTCAATAGGTTTAGACTTAGGTGTTTCCTGTGGTTTTTGGACGGGGTTTTGATTGTCTGTTTTTTCAACAGCTTTCTTTGGCTCTGGCAAAGCATTTGTTGAACTCACAGGAATAACGATTTGTGTGCTTTGTTGGAAAATTTCATGCGAATCGTTTTTATCATGCCATTGTATTTTCAATGTAACATCCCCAGATACCTTGGCATTCCCAGGTGTAAAAGAAACATCAACACGACATGGAATTTGTGTGTTAACCCTGTAACCTTTTTTACATGATTTAAATGAAAATCCTGGAACAGAATCCTGAACCTCGACAGAATCAATCACCGCATCGTATGTCGCAGTAATTTTAAATGTTTGATCTGCTTTATCACCAACTTTCACATTAGACAAACTGATGTTATTTGGTGTAATCAACAATTTCACATCACGATTATTGCGTAATCCTGGGGTTGTGGAATGTTTTGGTTTATTAACCAATAAAAATAATAAAATCAGTACAACAACAAATGCGGCCACCAACAGCATCCAACGAAATGCCACTGGTGTTGCATGAAATGTTTCTTTTATCTTATTCTTTATGTTATTTGCCATAATACATACCCATATTTACCAAACTACTGGATTCTGATTACACGACATCCAGACACTTTGAACTGCATCAATTTATCGCATAATGTTTGTGCTGTATCAATATCTGAAATAGGTCCAATACGCAAACGATATAATCTTGCAGCCGAAGCCCCAGAACCTAATTCACCAACACCTTGCTCGTCAACAGCATAAAACACTTTGTTTTGATATGGTGTTAATAATCCAGAACCACTGTCGCCACTGAATTTAGCCATCAAATCAGACCAATAATCATCCAATGCCTTGATAGATGTATCTGATGCGAATTCTACCGCAACCCCAGATTGATTAGATGAAATCAAAGGAATATTTGATTGTGGTAAATACGCACCGGCTGTTTCACGTTTTGTAGGAATCATAGATACCCCAGATGTTCCAGAAACACTGCCACTGGTTGTTGGAGCACCATAACCCGCAGGCATATACATTCCTGTTCCATACATACTTTGTGTGTCAGACATATAAACAGGTGTAGAACCATAATCCATCACAGATGCATTTGCCGCAGCCATATCCTCGGTATAAGCGATATTGTTCAAAGATTGTGTTGATAACATACTTTGTGCAACATTTGCCTCGGCCAAAGCCATCACAGATGCAGTGTCTGCAATCAAGAATGGTTTTTCACGTTTTTTGATACATACAATGCGTTGACCACTGCGTAATACCATATCGCCAACAGCCTCGACAATCAACAATCTGCCGTCTTGACCATCTGTTCTGAAACCGACAGGGGACTCACCACCTTCGATTAATAAAGATACCACAGGACGTTGGGTCATTGCGATAACCTTGTCGCCAAAGTCAATATATGTAAAGATCTTATCACGCCATACACGTTCAGGTGCGATTACATAATCGTCTGGGTTTGGAACAAATATATCCAAATCAAATCTAAACTCAGATGGATCAATTTTCATAGATTTAATCCAAGCATAATCTTCTCCATCAACACCGTATGTGCTGGTGGTTGTCTTTTCGCGTTGGAATATAGAATTCATACCGCCCGATGCTTTTGTTGTGGTTGCAGCATTATTAACAGTTGCGCCATTATCCAAAACAACATCGACCTGGGCATATGGAATTTCAGATGATTCAATATTAGAACTCTTTAAATAGAATATGTATTTATTCCCAGATTGACCTGTAACAATCAAATTTGTATCTGATGGTTCCGGATCATTTGGAGTTATGTACAAAACATTGCCACCCTCGGTTGCATTGATTTGGAATAAACCCTTGTCGCCGACAACCGCATCAGCAATCTGTTCGCCATTTGGTAAATTGACCATTGTCACCATGCTGTTACGCAGATTCAATGGTAATACGGCACCCTGGGACCAAGACAATTGTGCATATCCTGGCTTGACACTGCCTGCTGACATATTTGCAGATGGATTTTCCCAAGCCGCCTGGATTTTTGCAAAAGAAACGTTTATTGATGCCAACACAAACAAACACATCAATCCATTTAATTTCAAAAATTTAAGCATCTTTCCTTCCTTTTATTTTATTATTTCAGCCAATTCAAAGGGTCGTCGTTTATAACTTTACCTTCTTTGTTTATAACATTGTAACCGCTAACCCGAATGCCCAATGGATTTTCCATGCGTTCAGCCCATTTTACAGCATTCTGTGCGGTTGATTCCAACTCTATACTCAATGTATAGGGTCGTAAAATCTCTTGGGTTTCAAAACTACCATCATTGCACTTGTACATAAAAGTAACGATATAAGTGTTTGTTTCCCCAGTTTTTGGAACAACCGACTTGGATGGCGGAAATTCAACAGTACAATTTATGTTAAAAGACTCGTCCAAATCCCGATCCCGAGTAATGATATTTACCATGTCGGTCATAGCGAATTTACCAAAAACCTCGTCTGTGGAACGTGTTTTGATAACACCATCGGGGCTATCCGCCCACAAAGCCCGCATAATAGACAGATTTGGGACAATTTCGTTGCGTTCACGCACATATTCACGAATAAATTGTTGTTTATAGTCCTCTAAACTGTCGTCAGGAATTTCGGTTAATGTCAATTCCCTGTCCTCTAGTGTTTCTGATGTCAAAAAGAACACCTGGGGACGATTCAAAGGGAACATTTTATCCAATGTGATAATCAACACGACCAACACGACCAACGATGTGGCCATCACAAAGGTCATAAGACGAGATATCAAAATTGGCGGTTCTATGCGGTCTTGCACAGGTTTTCTCCCCCTTTAATCAAGTTGATTGTAGAAAAAATGATAATAGTAGTGCAAGTAAAAAAGTGATATAAAAACAAAAAATTATAATTTATTACAAAGGGGACTTTTTTGACTGATTGACAAAATGATAAAACATGTTAAATTTTGAAAAATTGAAAAATAAAAATCGAACCTGGTATCAAAAAATAGGGTCGTTTTTTTAGCAAAGATTTTGCTTGCGTAAAAATAATTAAATCTTTATAATATTTTCACTTGATTTTTGCTGTGTTTATGCTAACTTAGGCAAGAATATTGGTTGTATTATGCACAAAATAGGGTTTGTAGGGGCTTAGTTCAACGGTAGAATATCGGTCTCCAAAACCGCGGATAAGGGTTCGATTCCTTTAGCCCCTGCCACGAATTCAGGACCGAATGTTCTGGGTTTTGAACCAAAAAATGTGCCGAGTATAACTGGGTATTACACAAGAAAAAGTAGGTGCTTTGATGAAAAAAGTATTAGAGTATATAAAATCTGTGCGTGCCGAATGGTTCAAAATTGTTTGGCCATCACGCGATACAGTTGTCAATTCGACTGTTAAAATTTTGATTTTTTCCGGACTCGCGGCACTGTTTTTCTTTGTGGTTGATAGCATTTTAAACGCATTGATGAATTTGATTTTCTAAAAAACACCAAAGGATACACGAAATGGAAGATAAAATGCAGTGGTTTGTTGTAAATGTTCATACTGGATGCGAAGACAAAGTTGCTCGCCAATTACGTGAACAAATTGATAAACGTCGTCTGAATGCATACTTTGGTGAGATTTTGGTTCCAACCCGCGAGGTTGCCGAAATCAAAGGAAATAAACGCGTTATCACAGAAAAAAAGTTTTTCCCAGGATACATTGTTGTTCAAATGATTTTGAATAATGAAACATTTTCATTGGTAAAATGTATGCCATTGGTTGTTATGTTCTTGGGTGCAAAAAATAAACCAATTCCTGTCAGCGAAGAAGAAGCTCGTCGCTTGTTAAAACAAGTCGAAGAGGGTTCAACCGTTCCCGAAGATATTACATACGAGGTTGGACAAGAAGTTCATGTTATCGACGGACCTTTCTCTGGTTTCAATGGTGTTATATCTGATGTTGATAATTTGAAACAAAAAATGAGCGTTACTGTTTTGGTGTTTGGTCGTGAAACAGGATTAGAACTTGATTTCAGTCAAGTCGAAAGAGTTTAGTCAGGGCATTCCTGACTGAAAGCACGAGAAATCGTGTTAAACCTGTGGCAGATAGCCATATCGTACCACAGAAATTACTTAAAAAAAGAGGTAAAATAAAATGGCAAAAAAAGAAGTCAAAGGGATTGTTAAATTAGTCGTCCCTGCAAAACAAGCAAACCCAGCTCCTCCTATTGGACCAGCATTGGGTGCAGCGGGTGTTAATATCGCTGAATTCTGTAAACAATTTAATGACAAAACAGCAGACAAAAAACCTGGAATGCCAATTCCATGTATAATCACTGTTTATACAGACCGCAGTTTCGAATTTATTATGAAATTGCCACCTGTGTCATATTTAATTAAAGAAGCATTAAAAGCGAAAAGTGGTGCCCATAAACCAGGTCGTGAAGTTATCGGAACCTTGAAAATGGCACAAATCAAAGAAATCGCTGAGTTTAAAATGCCTGATTTGAATTGCTCTACCATTGAATCTGCATGCAATATCGTCGCAGGTCAGTGCCGTTCTATGGGCGTAAAGGTGGAGGATTAATCATGAAACAGACAAGAAGACAAAAAGTTTTGGCCGCATTGGATAAAGAAAAAGTTTATTCTATTAATGATGCTATCGAAGCATTGCGTCCATATTGTTCCAAAAAGTTTGATGAAACATTGGAAATTGCTGTTCGTTTAGGCATTGATGTAACCAAAAACGATCAAAATATCCGTGGAATGTTGTCTTTGCCAAATGGCACAGGTAAAACAGTCCGCGTTGCAGTGTTTACTGAAAACAGTCAAGACGAAGCCAAAAAAGCCGGTGCAGAAGTTGTCGGTGGCGAAGAATTGATTGCAAAAGTAGCCGAAGGTTTTGTTGAATTTGATCGTGTTATTGCAACACCAGATATGATGCCAAAAATGTCCAAGGTTGCTCGTGTTTTGGGTCCAAAAGGCTTGATGCCAAACCCAAAATTGGGAACTGTTACAACAAATGTTGCCGAAGCTGTTAAAACAGCCAAAGCAGGACAAATTGAATACCGTGCAGATAAAAGTGGTATTATCCACGCCGGTATTGGCAAAATGTCTTTTGCAACAGACAAATTGGTTGAAAACGCAAATGCTTTGATCGATCAATTGAGAAAAGTTAAACCGGCATCTGCCAAAGGTCAATACATTTTGGGTTGCAGTATAGCAACAACCCAGGGTGCTGGCTTAAAGGTTGATGTTAAATAATTATATGTTTCTGGTTTGATAACCGAACCAGAAACATTTTGATATTTCTGTCCGAGACTGATGGTGTGGCAACACTTAATTTCCATCATAGACAAAGAAAATTCTTTGGGGCAGAAAATAAGCCCCACCCATGGAAACATGGATGGAAAGTTGAACAAAAAAAGAAGTAAGGGTATATAGATGAGACGCGAAGAAAAATCAGATTTGATTTCAGCGTTGCAGTCATCTTTGAAATCCGCAAACGGTGTTTTCGTTATTGAAAACCATGGTTTGACAGTAAAAGAAATGGAAGTGTTGCGTAATGAATTACGTCCTTTGGTTTCTTTATTCAAAGTTGTTAAAAACCGTTTGATGAAATTGGCACTAGCTGATACCGATTTCGCACCTGTATCTGATTTAATGAAACGTCCAACAGCAGTTGCAATCGCAACAGATGCTTTGGCGGTTACCAAGGTTTTGGCAAAGTTTGCAGATGAACATCCAAACTTGACAATCGTTGGTGGAAAAATGGATGCAGATGTTTTGGGTGTTGATGACATTGTGCAATTATCCAAGCTTCCTTCCCTGTTGGAAATTCGTGGTACTATCGCACGTATTTTGGTCGAACCTGCATCGCGTTTGGCACGTGTTTCAGCAGAGTATGGAAAAAAAGAAAATTAAAATAATAAACTCACAAGGAGTAATAAAATGGCAGACATTCAAAAATTAGTTGAAGAATTGTCAAAATTGACTGTTTTGGAAGCTGTTGAACTTTCCAAAGCATTGGAAGAAACATGGGGCGTCAGTGCCGCTGCTGCTGTTGCAGTTGCTGCTGGTCCTGCCGCTGCTGCAGCTGAAGAAAAAACAGAATTTGACGTTGTATTGGCTGATGCCGGTGCAAACAAATTGGCTGTTATCAAAGCTGTGAAAGACATCACTGGTTTAGGTTTGGGCGAAGCAAAAGCTTTGGTCGAATCTGCACCAAAAGCCATCAAAGAAGCGGTTGCAAAAGATGAAGCTGAAAAAATGAAAGCAACATTAGAAGCCGCTGGTGCAAAAGTAGAAATGAAATAATTTTTACAAAATCTGTTGATCGTCCAGATATGACGATTTAAAAGTCCAAAGCCCGTCATTTTTCTTGGCGGGCTTGGGGCTTGGAAAAGACACACAAACATTTTGTTTGCAAAACGCACAGAAAAAAAAGGATTTATACCCATGGCAGTCATCCAGAAATTTAGAAAATCTTTTGGCAAAAGTTTTTTGCAAACTCCACTTCCCGATTTAGTTGAAATTCAATACAACTCTTACAGCGAGTTTTTACAAGCAGATGTAGAACCATCTAAACGTGAAAACAAAGGGTTGCAAGCCGTTTTCTCTTCGATGTTCCCAATCGAAGATTATTCTGGTATCGCGAGGTTGGATTTTGTCGAATATACACTGGAAAAACCTGTATATAATGTAAAAGAATGCATGTTGCGCAACATGACATATTCTCGCAGATTAAAGGTCAAACTGAGATTGACATTGTTTGACGTCTCCGAGGATGGTAAGAAAACATTGCGTGATATCAAAGATCAAGAAATATTCATGGGCGAAGTACCACTGATGACTGAACGTGGTAGCTTTATCGCTGCTGGTGTTGAACGTGTTATCGTTTCACAAATGCATCGTGCCCAAGGTGTTGTTTTTGCAACTACAAAAGAAGCCAAAGTTGCGGGCAATCCAATCACATATACTGCACGTATCATCCCAGAACATGGTTCATGGATTGACTTTGAAGAATCCAAAGGAATCATCTATGTTCGTATCGATCGTCGTCGTAAAATCCCAGCAACCGTTTTGTTACGTTGCTTGCCATGTGCCGAAGATGAAAAGAAATGGGCATCAGATCCACGCAAGGCAAACATTCGTGGTATGTCCGATACAGAAATCTTGTCGGCATTCTATAAATCAATCCCATTATCATTAAATGGCAAAGTATGGGTTGGCGATACATCTGTGTTCGAAGGTTTGGATAAATACCGTTTGAACTATGATTTATTATCAACAAAAGGCGACAAAGTTTTATTAGCCAAAGGCGAACGTTTGAATGCTAAAAAATTGTCAAAATTGACAACATCAAACAAACAGTTCGGTTTGGCACCAGAATCATTGATTGGTCAATACTTGTTTGAACCAATTATGTCTGGCGACGAAGTTGTTTATCCAGCAGGTACAGAAATCAGCGATGAAATCTTGTCTGATTTGGATAAAATGGGTGTTAAAAAATTGTCATTGATTGCAATTGATAACACAACAATTACTGCACATATGCGTAATACTTTGGCTGCTGACAAGATTACAAATCGTGATGATGCATTGATTGAAATTTACAATGTTATCAGACCAGGCGAACGTCCAACAGTCGAAGTTGCTTTGGGCTTGTTCTTGCGTCAAGGATTTGATGAATCTTATTATGATTTGTCTGCGGTTGGTCGTTTCAAAATGAACAAACGTTTGAAAATCAATTCCGATAAAAGACCAGAAGATGAACGTTTGTTGACCAAGGCAGATTTCTTGGCTGTGTTAAAGACATTAACAAACATCATCGATCACAAAGATACAATTGATGATATTGATAATTTGTCTAATCGTCGTGTTCGTGCTGTGGGTGAATTGTTGGAACAAACATTCCGTACAGGTATGTTGCGTATTGAACGCCTTGTTCGTGAAAGTTTGTCTTCACCAAATATCGCAACAATGCAACCCCAAGATGTTATTAATGTAAAACCATTGATGTCTTTGATTGCAGAATTCTTGGGAACATCACAATTATCACAATTTATGGATGCATATAATCCATTGTCAGAACTTGAACACAAACGTCGTATTTCCGCATTGGGTCCTGGGGGACTTAATCGTGAACGTGCTGGTATCGATGTCCGAGACGTTCATCCAACACACTATGGTCGTTTGTGCCCAATTCATACACCCGAAGGTGCAAACATTGGTTTGATTAACCACTTGGCATCTTATGCTCGTGTTAACAAATATGGATTTATCACAACACCATATTACGAAGTTAAAAACGGCAAGGTTACAGATAAAATCGTTTACTTGACCGCTGATGAAGAAGCAGGCCATAAAATCGCCCAAGGAAACACACCAACAACAAAAGACGGCAAATTGGCCGAAGATGTTGTTACCGCTCGTGTTAATGGCGAATTTACAATGGTTCCAAAAGAAGAAATTGACTTCATCGACGTTGAACCACGTCAGGTGGTGTCCATTGCCACAGGATTAATTCCATTCGTGGAAAATGATGACGCTAACCGTGCATTGATGGGTTCAAACATGCAACGTCAAGGTGTGCCATTATTGCGTGTTCAGGCACCATTGGTTGGTACTGGTATTGAACGCGAAGTGGCCCGCGATTCCAGAACAGGTAAGGTTGCAAAACACAGTGGTGTTGTTGAATCTGTGGATGCAAATCGTATCGTGGTTAAATGTATGAACAGCCGCAATGTCGTAACTGGTGTTGATATTTACAACTTGGAAAAATTCGAACGTTCCAACAGTGAAACATTGATTCACCAAAAACCATTGGTCAAAGTCGGCGACAGAGTTTCTGCTGGTGATATCATTGCTGACGGTTCTTCTATGAATTATGGTGAATTGGCATTGGGACGCAACGTTTTGGTCGCATTTGTGCCATGGCGTGGATATAACTACGAAGACGCTATTGTGATTTCAGAACGTATTTCACGTGATGATGCATTTACATCTGTTAAAATCGTGGAAAAAGAATTCAAGGTTCGTGACACTCAATTAGGACCAGAAAGTTTCACACGTGACATTCCAAATGTCAGTGAAGAAGCTGTTAAAAACTTGGACGAATCCGGTATCATTTACGTTGGTGCCCGCGTGAAACAAGGTGATATTTTGGTTGGTCGTGTTTCCCCAAAATCTGAAACATTGTTGACCCCAGAAGAAGCACTGTTGCGTAACATCTTTGGCGGAAATGCACAAAATGTAAAAGATACATCTTTGCGTGTTGGTCCAAATGAAGAAGGTACAGTTATCGGTGTTAATGTTTTGACTCGTCATGGTGTCAAAAAAGACGAACGTACCCAAATGATTGAATTGGAAAAAATTGCAAAAATCAATAAAGATAGAAACGAAGAAATCGCTATTATCGAAAAAGGTTTTGCAGATCAGATTTTCCAAATGGCTGAAAACGAAACAATTGATGGTGGCACAGGCAGTATAAAACCATTTATTGGTAAAAAATTAACAGCTGAGGTGTTCGAAGCAATTCGCCCAAGCGATGTTAAAAAGATGTCTGTTAAAAACAAAGAAATTCAAGTCAAGATTGCTGAATTATGTGAACAACATAATATCAAATTGAATCAATTGAACGAAAAAGCAGACGCAGAAATTGCCAAAACAACAGAAAGCAATTCACTG
Organism: uncultured Alphaproteobacteria bacterium; assembly: GCA_946188105.1. Lineage (GTDB taxonomy): Bacteria > Pseudomonadota > Alphaproteobacteria > Rs-D84 > Rs-D84 > Enterousia. Next base: position 182,979 of record CAMHTQ010000002.1, read on the forward strand.
AGTGCTGGTGTATTAAAAGAAGTAAAAGTTTACATCGCACACAAAATGAAATTGCAACCTGGTGATAAAATGGCTGGTCGTCATGGAAACAAGGGTATTGTATCCAAGGTTGTTCCAATCGAAGATATGCCATACATGGAAGACGGAACCCCAGTTGATATTGTTTTGAATCCATTGGGTGTGCCATCTCGTATGAACATTGGTCAGATTTTGGAAACTCATCTTGGTATGGCTGCTCGTGCATTAGGTCAACAAATTGGCGAGGTTTTGGACGAGGTCAAACAAAAACGTGCTGTAACAGACGACTTGCGTAATATTATGGGCAAGATTTACGGCAAAGAAGTGGCTGAAAAATTAGAAAAAATGACAGACACCGATGTTCGTGCCGAGGCCGCATTGTTGCGTGACGGTGTTCCTATGGCAACACCAACATTTGACGGTGCCAGCCCAGAAGATATTACTGCTATGTTGAAAATGGCAAAATTGCCAGAATCTGGTCAATTTACATTATACGATGGTATGACAGGTGAAAAGTTTGCACGTCCTGTAACCGTTGGTGTTATGTACATGTTGAAATTGCATCACTTTGTTGATGAAAAGATTCACGCCCGTTCAATCGGCAGTTACTCACTTGTTACACAACAACCATTGTCTGGTAAAGCCCACATGGGTGGTCAGAGATTGGGAGAAATGGAAGTATGGGCATTGGAAGCCCATGGTGCAGCACACTTGTTGCGTGAAATGTTGACAGTTAAATCTGACGACATTACCGGACGTAACAAAATGTACGAAGCCATTATCTCTGGTAGCAATGATTTTCAAACAGGTACGCCCGAGGCCTTTAAAGTATTCGTTCGCGAATTACGTGGCTTAGGTTTGGCGATGACACCAAAGAAAATAGATTAATTATCGGCAATCGGGCAGGGTGGTTTTCACTTTGCCCGAACCGATAGCAACTTTAAAGCGACTTAAAGGAGCAAAATACATGACAAATATGTTGCAAAAGATATTTGGACAAATTGAAACCAAAGAACAATTTGATGCCTTGCGTATAACAATCGCCAGCCCAGAAGAAATTCTTTCCTGGTCCAAAGGCGAAGTTAAAAAGCCCGAGACAATCAATTATCACTCTTTGAAACCAGAACCCGAAGGTTTGTTCTGCCAAGAAATTTTCGGTCCAGTCAAGGATTACGAATGTGCATGTGGTAAATACAAACGTATTAAAAATCGTGGTGTTATCTGTGAAAAGTGCCATGTAGAAGTCGGCCCATCATCTGTTCGTCGTGAACGTATGGGACACATTAAATTGGCAATGCACGTTGCACACACTTGGTTCTTACGCGAAGGCAAAATTGCTGTATTGTTAAACAACCTGCCACAAAAGAAATTAGAACAAGTAATTTCTTATGATGCATACATTGTTATTGAACCAGGTTTAACTTCATTGAAATTGTATGATGTTATCAGTGCTGATGAATATCAAGCCAAAATTGAAGAATTTGGTGCTGATGCTTTCCGCGTTGGTATTGGTGCTGATGGTATTTACAGCATTATATCTAATTTGGATATGGGTGACGAACGTACACGTTTGCGTGCAGAATTAGCAGATACAAAATCTGAACAAAAACGCAAATTGTTGATTAAACAATTAAAGTTGGTTGAATCTTTCTTGGATTCTAAAACAGAACCAGCATGGATGTTACCTGACATCTTGCCAGTTATTCCACCAGATATGCGTCCATTGGTAACATTGGATGCGGGTCACGTTGCTGCATCTGACTTAAACGATTTGTATCGTCGTGTTATTATTCGTAACAATCGTTTGAAAAGATTTATGGAAATGCATGCACCTGACATCATTATCCGTAACGAAAAACGTATGTTACAAGAAGCGGTGGATTCATTGTTTGATAACGGACACAAGGCACGTCCAATGGTTTCTCAAAACCGTCGTCCTTTGAAATCTTTGTCTGATTCTCTGCGTGGTAAATCTGGTCGTTTCCGTATGAACATGTTGGGTAAACGTGTGGATTATTCAGGTCGTTCTGTTATTACACCGGGACCAACACTTCGTATGCACCAGGTTGGATTGCCAAAAACAATGGCATTGGATTTGTTTAAACCATTTGTGTTTGCCAGATTATTGGCTGGAAATTATGCTAATACATTAAAGACAGCACGCAAGATGGTTGATAATGGCGAAGATATCGTTTGGGAAATTTTGGAAAAGGTTATTTATCAACACCCTGTGTTGTTAAACCGTGCTCCATCTTTGCACAGATTGTCATTGATTGCATTTGAACCTGTGTTAATCGAAGGTAAAGCAATCCGTTTGCATCCATTGGTTTGTAAAGGATTCAATGCTGACTTTGACGGAGACCAGATGTCTGTTCACGTGCCAATTTCATTAGAGGCACAATTAGAGGCACGTACATTAATGTTATCAACAAACAATGTGTTGTCTCCTGCAAATGGTGAACCTATGACTGTTCCATCACAAGACATGGTGTTGGGTGTTTACTATATCTCTTTGATGAATGGTGAACATGATGAAAAGAAATCACCACGTTTCTCTGGAATGGACGAAGTCAAATTGGCATTAGAAAATAAACTTATCACATTGCATACACCAATTTATGCTCGTATCAATGGCAAAACATATGCAACAACCGCTGGTCGTATGATTTTAGGTGAATTGTTGCCAAAATCTGACAATATGCCATTTGATTTGGTGAACAAAGTTATGCCTGCCAAAGAAATCAAAAAATTGTTGGCAACAACATATGAACGTTGTGGCGACAAAGCAATGATTTTGTTGGCTGACGCATTAAAAGATACTGGATTCGAACAAGCTGCACGCAGTGGTATTTCTATTGGATTCAACGATATCGTTATTCCAGAAGAAAAGAAAACAATGATTGCAGAATCAACCAAGGCCGCAGAAGAAATTGAAGAACAATATCAAAACGGTTTGTTATCTGGTGGTGAACGTCACAACAAATTGATTGACTTGTGGCAGAAAACAACAGATAAATTGGGTGATTTGGCATATGCTACATTGGGTAAAACAACTGGCGAAAATTGGAACTCTATTCACATGATGGCATTATCTGGTGCTCGTGGTTCCAAAGGTCAGATTCAGCAGTTGGCAGGTATGCGTGGTATGATGCAGAAGCCAGACGGTTCAATTATCGAAGTGCCAATTATTTCAAACTTTAAAGAAGGTTTGACCATGTCTGAATACTTTACTTCCACCCACGGTGCTCGTAAAGGTATGTCAGATACAGCTTTGAAAACCGCTTCTGCTGGTTACTTGACACGTCGTTTGGTTGAATTGGCTCAAAACACAGTTATCACAGAACACGATTGCGGAACACACGAATTCATTACCGCAAAGCCAGTGTACCAAGGTTCAACATTGGTTGTGCCATTGGGTGATGTTGTATTGGGACGCACAGCTGCACACGACATTGTCAATCCTATGACCAAAGAAGTTATCGTGCCTGCTGGGGAATTGATTACAAAGTCAGCATCCAAGGTTATTAACGATTGTGGTTTACCATCCGTTGATGTTCGCAGTGTTTTGACATGCCAAAGTGATGGTTTGTGTGCAAAATGTTACGGTATGGATTTGTCTCGTAATGCGCTGGTTCATGTTGGTGAACCTGTGGGTGTGGTTGCCGGACAATCAATTGGTGAACCTGGAACTCAGTTGACATTGCGTACCTTCCACATTGGTGGTATTGCTGAAAGTAGTGCAGAAAGCCACTTTATCGAAATGCCAGTTGCTGGTAAAATCAAATTGATTGGTGTTAACACTGTAACAAATAATGCTGGTCGTGTTGTGGTTTTATCTCGTAACGGTGAAATCGCAGTTGTGGATAACAAAGATAACAAATTATTCAGCTGTGCCTTGCCATACGCATCTAAATTGATTGTTGCCGAAGGCGACAAGGTTGAAAAGGGTGCCAAGGTTGCAGAATGGGATCCATACTCAAACGATATTATCGCTGAAAAAGATGGTACAGTATGCTTTAACGACTTGATTGAAAATGTTTCATATCAAGAAGAAGTTGATGCTGCAACTGGTATCAGTTCTCGCAAGGTTATTAACTGGAAAGCGAACACCAAAAAGGCATTAAATCCATCTATTACATTGATAAACGACAAAGGCGAAGTCATATCATTGGGTGGCAAAAAAACTGCCGAATATATGGTTCCAATGTATTCCGTTCTAACAGTTAAAAATGGCGACAAGGTATCCGCGGGTGATGTTTTGGCTCGTATCCCTGTGCAAGCGAAAAAGACAGGCGATATTACCGGTGGATTGCCACGTGTAGAAGAATTGTTAGAGGTTCGTCGTCCTGCAAACCCTGCAATTTTGGCTGAAATCGATGGAACTGTTGAATTAGAAGATGCAAAATCAAAAATTATTATTCGCATCGAACCAACTGATGGAACTGCCCCAGTAGAATACGCGGTGCCAAAGGGAACAAATTTATTAGTTCGCAGCGGAGACGTTGTTAAAAAGGCAGAAAAGTTGGTTGACGGTGAACCAGTTCCTCAGGATATTTTGCGTATCTTGGGACAAAAGGCATTGGCAACATTTATGGTTGAACAAGTGCAACAGGTTTATCGTTTACAGGGTGTGACAATCAACGACAAACACATCGAGATTTTAATCCGTGAAATGACACGTCGTGTTGAAATCGCAAATCCTGGTGATACAGGTTTCTTGATGGGTCAGGTTGTTGATCGTGTTGACTTTGAAGAAGAAAATGCTCGTGTTGCACATGATGGTGGTCGTCCAGCCGAGGCATCACAGGTATTGGTGGGATTGACACGTGCATCATTGACATCTCGTTCATTTATATCCAACGCATCGTTCCAACAGACAACCAAGGTTTTGGTGGATGCCGCTATTAACGGATCAACCGATAAATTGGTTGGTATCAATGAAAACTTAATCGTTGGTCGTTTGATACCAATTGGAACAGGTGCCTATGTCCGTCGCGTCCGTGAAATCGCCAAAGAAGAAGAAAAGGCAGAAAGATTGGCACGCGAAGGCGGTGAACAACAACAGTTGTTGGATATTTAATGTCCAAAACAAATATTTTTGGTTGGATAGCGTAAAGTTATCCAACCAGAAACAAAATTCTTGCAAATCGGGAATAATTGAATAGAATATAACAAGTCGAATAAAAAGGATTAAAAAATGGCAACGCCAAGAAGTAAAACAAGTAAAGCTCGCAGTGCACAACGTCAATCACATGACGCTTTGAAAATTATGCCAGTTGGTGTATGCAAAGCATGTGGCGAAAAGAAACGTCCACATCATGTTTGCCCTGCATGTGGTGCAAAATAATAGACCTAAAAAAAATTGTGGCAGATTTTATAACCTTGTGATAAAATAAAGGTTGTAAATCTGCCTTTTTTTAAGGATAAATCATGACAAAAGTTATATCCATAGATGCGTTTGGTGGTGATAAAGGTCCCAAGGTTGTATTGGGCGGTATAAACCAATTTTTGTATCAATATGGCGAAGGGGTCGTCCATTTCCGTATATTCGGTAAAAAGGCCGTTTTGAATAAACTTTTGAAAAAATTCCCACGTGTTGCACGTAATTGTACCGTAATTGATGCGCCTGATGTTATTTTGGGAACGGACAAAGTGCGTGATGTTATACGTCATGCCGACGGAACATCTATGTTTATGGCAATCAAAGATGTGCGTATGGGAAATTCATCTGCGGTGGTCAGTGCAGGAAACACCGGTGTTTTAATGTCCTTATCAAAATTGGCATTAAAAACGATTGATGGAATATCACGTCCTGCGATTACGACTATGTTGCCATCTGGTGGTGGTGATTCCAGGGTGGTTGTACTGGATTTGGGTGCAAATGTTCAATGTGATGCCCAAAACTTGTTTGATTTTGCAATTCTGGGCAGTGTATATGCCGAGGTTATAGGAAAAATGTCTCGTCCACGTGTTGGAATTTTGAACATTGGTACCGAAGAAACCAAGGGTAATGAGACATTACAGGAATTAAATCGTATTTTATCAGAACATCGTGAAACATTGCCATATGAATACATCGGCTTTGTCGAACCCACAGATATCAGTGCTGGAAAGGTCCAGGTTGTCGTTACAGACGGGTTTACAGGCAATATTGTGTTAAAAACGGTCGAAGGTACCGCAAAATTGATAAAACGCGTCATAATGGAAAATTTCAAGAAATCTGTGCTTGCAATAATTGGTGCATTTTTCTTGGTTCATGTATTCAAAAGATTAAAGCATAAAATCGATCCACGTTCATATGCGGGTGCGACATTTTTGGGATTAAATGGGTTTTCGGTTAAAACCCATGGGAACAGTGACGCATTGGCATTTGCAAACGCAATCAGATACGCGGTGGATTTAAGCAATGCTGACTTTAACACGATGATACGCGAACGCGTTGAATTGCTGAGTGGCATTCGTGATAAATTAAGTTAAAAAAAGGCCCGATAATTCGGGTCTTTCTTTTTTCCTAGGTTGATATACAGATACATAAAAAAACTGCTGTGCGGTATAATGTTTGTGCAACCAAAAGGGAGAAAAGATGAAAAAGAAAGTCGCCACATGGCATAAAAATAAAACTGCACCCAAAAGTGCAACACCACAAAAAAACACAAAAACAAAGCCAACGAAAAAACATTGGCTGGAATCGCGGGCAAAATTGACCAAGATTATGGAAATCAGCGGTATGACCCCAGAATCCCACAAATTATTACCATATAATCGCAACAGATAATAAAACCGCCAACAATTACTTGTTGGCGGCTTCTCCTCTCCTTCCGGTCTCCCGGAAACTTTTTTAAGCAGCTTTGACGTGCTTTTCTGAATTTTCTGTATCGTTGTCCATAATTTTCTTTGCTTCGGCAAACACCATTTCTTTGACTTTCAGTGCCAAATCGTGTGTTTCCAATGTTTCTGCTGCAACTTCGAAATTATCTGTTCTGATTTGCAAAGAAACATAAGCACCGACCAAGGATGCACGTGGTAAATCTTCGATAGAGCGTGGTGCATTGTTGTTGCCAACGTGCAATTCATCACTCAGCGAGATGATTTGTCTATCTTGGTTTACCCATACGGTTGTGTTTAAAACTTGATCCAATGCAATCATGATTTGTTTGATATTTTTTTGCATGTGTGGGTCCCTCCTTTCATGGGTTTTTTAAGTGTTGGTTTAGGACGACCTTTGTTGTATTTACACAAGTATTTACAAATCGCAAGTCATCGTTTGGTTTGTTTTCTTTGAAATTCGCCAGATTTCCAAGGGTTTCCGACGATTTCAAATGTTTTATCCTTGTCTATACAAACAGTTTAGAACAAAAACGAATCGCAGGTCAAGAAAAAAAATCAAATATTTTAAAAATATTTAAAAAAAATGTATTTTGTCTTAAAAAACCATAAAAACCCATAATTTAATTATAATTTGTCATTGACAACCAAAATGACAATTGCTAAACTGCCTATTGAGGTATGATAAAGGAACCGGAAAACATAGATTTATAAAGGTAAAGATGTCATTGTTTCTCTCATCTTATGAAAATCGTTTAGACAGCAAAGGCCGTATATCTGTGCCGGCTTCTTTTCGTGCTTCATTAAATACCGAAAATTTTGCTGGGGTTGTTTTATACCGTTCATTTACAAATAAATGTATCGAGGGATTATCAATGTCCCGTATGGAGCAACTGGCAACAGCAACTGATAAAATGGGTGTATTTGATAATACATTGGACGATTTATCGGCAATGTTATTCGCAGATGCCCGTCCATTGCAATTTGATGTTACCGGTCGTATTGTTATCCCAGATGATTTATTAAAACACGCTGGAATTAAAAATACCGCATTATTCGTTGGTCGTGGTAACAGTTTTCAAATCTGGAACCCCGAAGAATTCCGCAAGGTGCAAAACCAATCATTAAACAATTTGCGTTCCGCACGTCCAAATTTAGTAATATAAAAAGATTTTTTTATTTTAATTTTATGAGAATAATTTCAAGTAAAATAAAACCCCCATTTCTGGGGGTGTAACTTTACAAATCAGTTGGAATTGTACATGTATTATTGTTCCAACGACACGTTTTAAACTCCCATGATGTAACTCCAGTATTATTGTTAGTTGTTGCCCAATAATACTTAGCTGCTTCACAATCCGTTTGTCCTGCTGTTGTAAATGTTTTACAATAATCTAATACCTCTTGTGATGTTGTGCATACTGGTAAACTTGTGTAATTTCCATTAACCCAAGTTTGCATCACACTAGAATCAACTGGACCAAACACGTTACCCGTTACGGACATACATGTTTTGATTTGTGCATAACATGAATTGATTGCTGCTCTGCTCTTTAAACTTTCTGGTGATGCAGCTTCATAATTGTTTGAAGATAAACAACTGGATACATCACTCATGCAGTTTTCAGCATACGATGTTAACAATTCGTCCTGGGACATTTTGATTTGAACCAATGAACGTTGCAAGAATTGTTTAATAACCTCGTTTTCTGGATTATATGTTTTCTTGCTACCCTTGGATGTATATGTGTAATCTTGACATTTATTCAATACAGACATGCACATACCATAATCTTTGTTTGCCTTGTCATCATGGTATCCAATCTTGTTCTGCAAGAATTCGGACATTTTGACTGATGGTGAATTCGCTGCACCAGATTTTACTGTCTCGTCAACATAATCAACCAATGTCATAGCACAAGGTTCTGCTTCTGAACCAGAGCAAGTAGGTGGGGTGCCAGTTGGTTTCTTGGAACTCCATGGATTCTTGGTGCTGGCCGCACTACCAACATTCCATGTGCTGAACAAATTATCATGTGAATATGTTGAACTTACTTTGGCAGCACTGTCTGTGTTGTTTCCTGGCATACTGCCGACAACGACTGATCCATTTACAATGTATTGACCGGTTGGATCCATACAGTTTGCATATCCGTTACCGCATACATAATCGTCTTGCATACATGATTCCAATGCACTGACGCAACCACGCAAATCGTATGAGTTCTTGGTCTGGGCAACCATTAAACGTGCCTTTTTCAAAACCTCACGTGCGTTTGCAACGGTTTGTGTCATTTGTTTATTGGATTCTGTTAATGCACGTTCGTATGCCAAACAAGATTTATCGATTTCCAAATCATAAGAGTTTGTTACAACCGCCGCATCAACACCCTTGGCAACGCAAGAATTTAACACTGATGCTTTGCAACGTGCAACCGCGGTTTTGTATAATGATTCACCACGTTGATTTGAAATACTGTTGGTGCTGGAACCGCCCAAGTTAGTAAATGCGGACAAATCAAATCCAACACTATCAACATTGAAATTCAACAAACCAGACAAATCGAAATTCACAGAATCGCTTTCCGTTGCAGATGCAGTTCCAGATTTAACATCAACAATCATACGTTTAATTTTATCCAAACTGGAACGGATTGCTGAATTATCCTTGGAACTGGAATCTTTCATAGTCAATTCAGCCTCGGTTTCAGCAAATAATGTAGAAATTTGATCTGCTGGTAATCCGATATATTGAATACTACGTGCGACTTCCTGTAATGCCTCGGTTGCATTAGCCAATGCAGTTTCTGTCTTTTGATATCCATTAATGTTCTTGGAACATGTGCAACGACCCTGGTTATCATCCAAAACATTACAATAATTATCCATACATGACGCATATTGTGCCTGACAATATTCTGTCAAAGATTTCATTGTGTTTAATTCTGCTGTGGTTTCTACGGCAGTTTCCGCAGTTGGTGTTGTTGTTGTCGATGCAGCAGCCACCGTACCGGTTGTTGCACGAACAGTTGCACCACGAACAGAGCCAACCGACGTTACACGACGTTGTTGATTAGCATTATATAAAGAACTTGCTGTATTTGCGGAACCAACCACACTTGCACGAGCAGCAACACCAGGACGAGCCGCCACACTGCGTGTTGAAACACTGGTCGTACGAATTGGGTTCGCAGTACCGCGGATAGAAATATTGCGGTTACGCACAGAGTTTGTTCTGGGGGCTGTACCACGCAAAGAACGTGTTGGTGTTGTACGAGTCACACTCGCGCGGGCATTTGTCCGTCCACTTTGTTGTGGTTTCACAGTTTCCACTTCGTCTGTTGCTTCTTCGACAACATTTTCCATTTCCCATGCGTCATCATAGACGGCATCAGGTGACATTGGTTCAACATCATATGATGATGGTGCAACCTCTGCAAATGCTGGCAAAACCAACAAACTACTAAGAACAAAAACTAATCTTTTCATAGCAAAATCCTTCCTACTTTTGATGTTATTATATCATATTTTGCAATGCAAGACAAATAAAAAAAACAATAAAATAATGATTATTTACAAAAAAAGTATTAATGATGTGCCGCCATGTGCAAAACAATACTGATAACAAACAATACCGTAACGACACATAAAATGATTTTTTGTGGTGTATGCTTGTCATGGCATTGTTCACATTTACATGGACATTCGCGTATAACAAATAACCAGGACAGCCCCAACATCAATGCCGAAAATACAAATAACCAAGGTTCAATCCATTCTGGTAATAAAAAAGAAGAATGGGCTGCCTCGGGGGCGAACAAACTGATAATCGCCAAAACAATCGGCAACACACAGCAAAATAAATGTGGCAATACCGTTGCAATGATTCCTAATTTAACAGCTTTATTTTTCATATTTATATTCCTTGGTCGGTTAAATGGCGTCCCCAGCAGGAATCGAACCTGCATCAGAGGTTTAGGAAACCCCCGTTCTATCCAATTGAACTATAGGGACAGCTAAACAAATATTCTAACCTAATAAAAAATAAAATCAACCCAACAAACATAAAACAAATAAATGTTGATTTTTTAATAACTGACGGTATAATAATCACGAAAAAACAAAGGGAAATTTGAAATGGCAACAATAACTCGTAATGATTTAGCAATGCGTTTGCGTAACCGCTTTGGTTTAACAGCCACAGACGCATATAAAATGATTGATATCGTATTTGACGAAATTGGCGAGGCATTAACCAATGGCGAAGATGTTAAATTTTCGGGTTTTGGAACCTTTAAAATCTTAACAAAATCTGCACGTATTGGCCGTAATCCAAAAACTGGTGTGCCTGCGGTTATTTCTGCGCGTCGTGTTACAACATTTCGCCCCAGTACAGAATTCCGCCAACGCGTAGGAAAAAAATCAGTTTAATTATCAAATAAAAAAAATGCCCAAATTTATGGGCATTTTTATTTTACCAAATTTTCACTCGTTTTTCTGGTGCAACATACATTTTATTTTTATCTGTAACACCAAATGCATCGTACCATGCATCAATATGAGGCAATATTCCGTTCACACGCCATTGACCAACCGAATGTTCGTTTGTTTTGGTTAAACGTAATACTTCGGCCTCGCGAATGTTCTGTGTGAATCCCATTGCATACGCGATAAAGAATCTTTGACTGTCGGTCAATCCATTTTGTGGCTCGGTCCGATTGCCAAATTTAGTAAATGCAGTATATGAAACGGTAACCCCACCATAGTCCGCCAAATTTTCACCTAATGTAAATGTGCCATTTGCATGTGTATCTGGGGCAACCAATATATTGTCAAAGAAATCACGCATTACATTGGCTTTTTTGGTGAATGATTTTGCATCTAAATTTGACCACCAATCACGCATGTTGCCGTCTTTGTCAAAGTGGCGACCGCTGTCATCAAAGCCATGTGTCATTTCATGGCCGATAATACTGCCAATCGCACCGTAATTAAACGCATCATCTGCATCCATATCAAAGAAAGGATATTGTAAAATACCGGCTGGGAAACAAATCTCGTTTGTTGATGGGTCATAGTATGCATTGACCTCGTGTGCATTCATATACCAAATGTTTGGATCTTTTGGTTGATCAATCTTGTCCAACCAAAAACGATCGTTAAATTTGCTTACGCGCACAATGTTATCCAACAAAGAATCTTTTTTGATTTCCAGTTTTGAATAATCACGCCAAACATCTGGATAACCGATTTTTGCATGAAAAGTATTTAACTTTGCCAATGCCTGTTTTTTTGTGTCATCAGACATCCAGTCCAAATTTTCAATTCTGGATCCCAATGCCAATTGCAGATTTTTTACCAAATCTTGCATACGTTTTTTTGCGGCCGCTGGAAAATATTTATCAGTAAATATTTTGCCGACCAAATCCCCCAGTGATCCGTCAACAATACCAATTGCACGTTTCCACCGTGGCTTTTTTTCATTTTGACCAGTTAACACTTTGCTGAAATCAAACGCAATATCATATGTCGTGTCGTCCAAATATCCGTCAGCCATAGTTATAAAATGTTGTTTCAGATATGTTTTAATCAAATCTAAATCTGTTTCTTTCATAATTTTGATTGCAGCGGTAATTGCCTCGGGCTGTCTAACATTTATTGACTTTGGTGCAATGTTACGGGCAGCAAAATATTTATCCCAATCAAAGCCAGCAAATTGCTTTTTAAATTCATCCATTGACATTTTGTGATAGTTCACCAATGGATCGCGTAATTTTTCTTTTTTATAGAAAGATGTTGCCAACCGTTTTTCTAAATCAAATATTTTTTTTGCGTCACCCGGAATACCAAAGTTTTCCATTTGTCGTGTCATATATTCGATATATTTTTCACGAATCTGTTTTGATTTTGCATCATTATCAAAATAATAATCGCGTGATAACCCAATTCCAGATTGTCCAATGTTGTATAAATAATATGTACTGTCTTTTTCATCTAATTCTACGGTATCACCAAAAAATCCAGAACTGAAAGCATGCAATTTACCCAAAACAACTGGCAAATCATCACGAGATTCAAGTTCATCAATTTCAGCCAAATATTTTTTAGCAGGTTCAGTTTTTTCTGTGTTTAATTTTTCTTCATCCATTGCCACTTTATACAATGTGCCAACTTTACCATTGTCTGTTTCAGCAATTTTACGAACGCGTTTGTTGTTTTCTTCATCTAATAATTCAAATGTACCATATCTGGCATAATCGTTTGGAATTGGATGTGCATTTCGCCAACCGCGTGTCGCATAGTCATAAAAATTATCACCTGCAACAACCGTTGTATCCATATCTTGTAACTTTATTCCCATATCCATTTTTTTCTCCTTAGTTATAAAAATAGCCAAACCAATGGTAACGACCACAGCACATATACCAATAATATTTAACAGTTTATGTTCCATTTTCATTCCTTACTTTATCAAATCCAGCACCAGTTCATCCAAAATCAGCATTCCATCATCTGTTGCATGAATACGATTATTTTCAATTTTAACCAGATCATTATGTGAATTTATAAAATCTATATCAACTATATTTTTTATATCGTCATCAAAACTGACACCACGCACGGTGCGTAATCCAGTGATAATGCGTTCTGTGGCACGTGTCGTGGAATTTAATTCTGATGTTTTTATATTGCCCCCAGATTGTTCGAACCATGTGTTATTCATAAAAACACGTCCCATCGCGCCATTACCTAATCCAATATATGCATCCCCGTCCCAAATGTTTTGATTGTGGCGACATTCTTGACCTGTAATTGCATAATTAGAAACCTCGTACCTGGGCAATTTTAAATTATCAGATATTGCCATATACATATCAGCCATTTCATCATTTGTTGGCATATCCAAATTCATGTGTCCAAAAGGAGTGTTTGGTTCGATTGTTAATTCATAAAGTGATGCATGTTTTAAATTTAATTCATTTATTTTATTACATAATGAAATTATATTTTTCACATTGTGGTTTGGTAATCCATAAATAAAATCAGCACTGACACGTATTCCGGTTGATTGTGCGTATTCTAAAAGGGCAACAGCGGTTTGTGCATCATGCTTTCGCCCTAAAAATTTTAATTCTGTGTCATCAAAAGATTGTACACCAACGGATAATCTGGTTACACCACATGCAATAAATTCAGATAATTTTTCATTAGTTATGGTACCAGGGTTTGATTCCAATGTAATTTCCAAACATTCTGATAAATCAAAACATGTTTGTAATTTTTGCATAATAGATTGAAATATATCTGTGGGCATTAAACTGGGGGTGCCACCACCAAAGAAAATTGTAGGAACTTTTATATATCCTAATTTATTTGCCCAAAAATCGATTTCAGAACAAATGCCATTTTTATATGATTCCCAATCTGGTGAAATTGCACTTGAAAAAAAAGCACAATACTTACATTTTGAAATGCAAAAAGGAACATGAATATAAATGTTATGTGGCATAGTCATAACAAGGATGGTAAACAAAAGAATAAAAAAATCCAGTAAATCATTTTTTTAGTTGCTTTTTATATCGTATTTGTTTCATAATATCACTAAATGAGGAAGGATTTTATCACGATTTTATTAGGAATCTGCGTTCCGTTGACTGTTTTTGCCAGCAACGAAGGGGTGCCGTCATACTATGGAACCTATGGAACATACGGTTCAAATATGAATGCTAATCGTGCTGCATATGGTCAATATCAAAATAATGGTTATATGAATTACAATTCAACTGGTGCAAAACAGGTCGTTAATTCCAAAACATATACCTATCAGGTCCCTGGTGCACAACCTGTGTCTTCTTATGCTGGAACGATGACAACAAACGGTGTTGCGCGTCCAACTGCGGATGAAAATGGTTTTTATGTTTATGGTGGATATGGCCGCAGATTTGCTGATTTCCAATTTACAACCAGTGTGAATTCTATTCTTGAATGGGATGATATGATTTTTAACGAATTCCGCGCTGGTGCTCGTTATAATTTTACTGTTCGTAATTTTGATTTAAGTGCATTTGGTGAATACACATACGGCAAAATGGCATCTGGCGGATTGTCTATGGATTATGACTTGTTGCCATACGATACTGCCCGTCCAAACGAGGGAATATTTACAATTTCTATGGGTGACCAAAGTGGATACACCAATCATATGCGTTTTGGTGTTGGTGCACATAATATTTGGGATATTGGTGGATGGAAATTGACCCCTGTATTTGGATACGAGGTGTTCAAACATAATTTACAGATGTCGGATCATATATATCCAAATCCTGGGGTATATATTCCACTTATGACATTTGACGGTAATTACGTGTTTGGTGATCCTTCGGATTTAAGTTTATATTATTCTGTGCCAATTGATCAGGCAGAGTATTATACAGAAGATTATTATCAGGTTTGCGTATCACCTGAACAGATCAAGGTTGCAACGGTTGATTCTGGTGGTGGATTATCTGTTTCTGACTATGTTGAGGATCCTTTGAATCCATATGCTCCATGGGGTGTTGGTGTTGATGAATGTGTGATAATTGGTGGTGATGGTCCAATCATGATTTCTGGTAAAACACATGAATATAATACAACTTGGTCTGGATTTTTCATCGGGTTAGAGGTAGAAAAGCAAATGACATTGACTGATAAATTGCGTTTCTATGCTCAGGTCAGTATGCCAAAATATTCATCTGATGGTATATGGCCAAACCGTACAGATTGGCAGCAAAACCCCAGTTTTGTTGATGAGGGGAATAACGGTGCATTTGCCTATGCTGCTGAATTAGAATATGAATTAACATTGTCTAACAGATTGCGTTTATCTTTAAAGGCGGATACAAATTATTTCCATGTTGATGCAATTGGTGGAAAAATTTACTGGGCTGAATATACAGAATACCAAGAGGTTCCCAGAAACGATGATCCGTCTACTTATGACATAATTGCATACAGACATCCTGCATTCACGGAAACTGTATCTGATGCTTTGAAAGAGGCAACATGGCAATCATTTGGTTTGCACCTTGGAATCAAATATTCTTTTTAATTAAATAGTTGTGGGGTGGGTATGAAGAAATTTGGTGCAGTGTTTATTTACACAATACTTTCTGTTGTATTTAACGGTGCTTATGCCGCCAGTGGCAGTTTCGATTTCGACAGATGGAATGGATTACAAGATTCTGTGCGTGAATCTGCAATAAAAGAAAATATTTCATCAGAAACAATTGATGCAACATTAAAAAACAATGTGTTTATTCCAAAGATTGTTTATAACGATAAAAATCAATCAGAATTTAAATTAACATTGCGTGATTATTTAAACCGCACGGTCAGCTCGGAACGCGTAAAAACTGGGCATTATATGTCGAAAAAATATCCAACATTATTGGGTAAAACTGCTGTTAAATATGGTGTCCCAAAACACGTGATTTTGGCGTTTTGGGGAATGGAATCTAATTACGGCAGTGCGAAAAAGGCATATAAATTAAAAGACGCATTTTTTACATTGATGTATGATGGTCGACGCGAGGCATTTTTCACAAAACAATTATTGGCTTTGATGAAAATAGCAGACAAAAATCATCAAAATATAAACGATATTTATGGCAGTTGGGCCGGTGCAATGGGACATTTTCAATTCATCCCAACAACATTGACACAATATGGTGCTGATGGAAATGCCGATGGAAAAATTGATATAATAAACAATGTCAGCGATGCTATGTTCAGTGCGGGCAATTACCTGAATAAATTAGGCTGGAATCCTGCAGAACAAATTGCTTATAAGGTTTTAATACCATCTGAATTTGATTCTGGGTTAATAAACGGTGATAAAAAATACAGTTTTACTGAATGGGCAGAAAAAGGTGTTTTGAATATGGACGGAACACCACTTATGAATTCTGACATTGTTGTTGGGTTGGTATCTGATGCTGCTGATGATGCGGTATCGAATTTGGTGTCATCCCCAGACAACGATGTTGATGTTCAATCTGTCAAAGTTGCATATTTAACATTCCCAAATTTCTACAGAATTAAAAAGTGGAATAATTCAAATTGGTATGCAATTGCAATATCAGAACTTTCTGAAAAATTAAAATAAAACTGTTGATATTTAGGCATTTCTTTGCTAACCTAAACCGTATACGAAAAAGGATAAAAAAGAAATGGCTATAAAAGTTCGTGAATTCGAAGTTCGTTTAACCAGAACAAAAGAAGAACGCCGCCAAGTGCGTCAATTGCGTTATTCTGTATTTGTCGAGGAAGAGGGTGCTTATGCCTCCGAAGAACAAAAAAATTTACGTGAAGAATATGATTCTTATGACAGATTTGCTGAATATCTTGCTGTGTTTCACCAAGGCAAGGTTGTTGGAACATATCGTATTATAAATCGCGAGGCCGCTGAAAAAATGGGTGGCTTTTATACGGAATCAGAATTTGATATTTCAAAAATTAAAAAAACAAATGCAAACATTGCTGAAATGTCTCGTGCATGTGTTGATCCTGCATATCGTGAAAACGCATTGGTTATGCGACTGCTTTGGGTTGGTTTGGGCGAATACATTGTCAGACATAAAATAGCAATAGTGTTTGGTGTGGCATCATGGCCTGGCACAAATCCGGCTATGTCTGCCCAGGCGATTTCTTATCTGTATTACAATCATTTATCACCATCCAGATTGCGTGCAACGGTTGAGCCAACCAAATTGGCCCAGGGGGTAAATCCAAAATTAACACGTATGAATATCTTGCCCGAGGTGTTTGTTGATCCTGCATTGGCACGTCGTGAAATGACACCATTGGTCAAGGGATATTTGCGTATAAATGCAACATTTGGTCGTGGTGTGTTTATTGATAAACCATTTAATTCCTATGACGTGTTTGTAATGTTGCAAACAAAAAATATGGATGCATTATATAGAAAACATTTCCTAGGAACCGAAGAAAGTTTCGAAGGCGAAGATTTCGAATTACCAACCAATTTTATACAAACATTGGGTAAAATTATAACATCTCCTGCCAAGGGTGCAATGCGTGTTGTTCGTTCGGTGTTTGGATTCTTGTTACGTGAAGATGCAGCCGATGCTGAATTTATCCAAGACGCAGACAAATCTGAAGACGAAGAAGAAAGGGCAGAATAATGAAAGTTTTAGCGGATAGATGTAAATCAAATATTTTTGAAATTGCATTTGCATTTGTGCGTGCTGCACTTTTTGTGTTTTTTGTTTTAATCCAAGTACCAATTATTGCTATAATTCCACGTGGACGTTTTTCGGTTAAATATATGCGTTTCTTTATGTGGACATTATGCTTTGCCACTGGTGTTCGTATTCGTACACATGGTACATTGTCAAAACATCGGCCTTTGATGTGTATTTGCAATCACATTTCTGTGTTTGAATTGATGTCAATGCCGGTTGGATTTGGGTGTTCATTTGTTGGTAAAATTGATATTGCGTCATATCCATTGGTGGGCTGGATTGCAAAAAAGTTTGGTGTTGTATTCGTTGATCGCCGTCCATCACACGCGGCCGAGGCATTGGCTGATATGACTAATCAATTACGCAGTGCATCGTATCCTGTGGTTATATTCCCCGAGGGAACAACAACAAACGGTGCATATATCCGAGAATTTAAATCTGCGATGTTTAACTTGGTCGAAGTTGTCCCAGATTTAATGGTTCAACCAATGGTTATTACATATCGTACACGTCGCAATAAATGTGTGTCTGATCAATGTTTGGCAAATGAATATGCATATTTCGACAACGCAAAACAAACGATGGGACCAAATTGCGAGGTTGAACGCAGTGCGTTTGGTCAAATATTCCATGTTGCAAAATTGGGTGGTATGACAATACATATAACTGCGCTGGATCCTGTTCCCGTTACGGGTATGGACAGAAAAGAAATTGCAAAAAAATTGCACGAAATCGTATCAAACAAATATATGGAATTAAAAGATAAAGAATTAAACAAGAGATAGAAAAATGAAAACAGCAATAACCCCAACAAGGGAAGAAAATTTTAGTGAATGGTATCAAAATTTAATAGTTGCAGCCGACCTGGCTGAAAACGCACCTGTACGTGGTTGTATGACAATTAAACCTTATGGTTGGGCAATTTGGGAATTGATGCGTGATGAAATGGATAAACGTATCAAGGCCGCAGGTGTCCAAAATGCGAATTTCCCATTGTTAATACCAATTGCATATTTTAATAAAGAGGCTGAACACGTGGCTGGTTTTGCAAAAGAAGCCGCCGTTGTCACACATTATCGTTTAAAAATGATTGATGGTGTTTTACAACCAGACCCAGATGCAGAATTGACCGAGGCATACGTTATTCGTCCAACATCTGAAACAATTATTGGCGAAGCGATGTCCCGTTGGGTGCAGTCTTGGCGTGATTTGCCAATGAAATTGAATCAGTGGGTAAATGTTATGCGTTGGGAAATGCGTCCACGTATGTTTTTGCGTACATCTGAATTTAACTGGCAAGAAGGTCATAATGTTTTTGCTACACACGAAGAAGCAAATGCAGATGCTCGTAAAATGCATAAAATGTATGAAGATTACATGCGCGAAGTTTTAGCCGCTCCTGTAATTGCTGGTGAAAAAACACCCGAAGAAAGATTTGCTGGTGCAGACCATACATATACCGTTGAACAAATTATGCAAGATGGTAAAGCTCTGCAGGCGGGAACTTCACATGACTTGGGACAACATTTTGCAAAATCATTTAATATTCAATATCTGGGTACAGACGGTAAATTACAATATGGTTGGACAACGTCTTGGGGAACCTCAACACGTATGATGGGTGGTTTGTTTATGATTCACTCGGATGATGATGGTTTGGTTTTGCCACCAATGATTGCGCCATATCAAATTGTAATTATCCCAATTGTTCGTGAAGAAAGCACAGAAAAATTAAATGCATATGCCGAAAAATTGGGTGAAAAATTACGTGAATTGAATTTACGAGTATTGGTTGATACATCCGATATGCGCGCACCAGACAAAATGTGGAAATGGATTAAACGCGGTGTTCCATTACGTGTTGAAATAGGTAGCAGGGAAATGGATGAGGGTACTGTAACTATTACTCGTCGTGATATTGGTAAAGAATCAAAACGCACAATAACTGTTGATGAGTTGATTGCATCGGCA
Source organism: uncultured Alphaproteobacteria bacterium (assembly GCA_946188105.1). Lineage (GTDB taxonomy): Bacteria > Pseudomonadota > Alphaproteobacteria > Rs-D84 > Rs-D84 > Enterousia. The sequence continues at coordinate 203,039 of CAMHTQ010000002.1, forward strand.
TCTGATATTATGACAACGATGCAAAGTGAAATGTATGAACGTGCATTAAAACGTCAGCAAGCACAAATTCATAGTGTTGATACACTTGCCGATTTAGAAAAAGAATTATCAAAAGGCACAACTGGATTTTTCCGTATTAAATATGATTTGACATTAAATACAGAATTTGACGGGTTAATGGAAAAATACAAAATATCACGCAGATGTTTGGATAAACAAGATCCGACATTTGTATATGTTGCGAAATCTTATTAAAAAAACAGGGATGAAAATCCCTGTTTTATTTTTTTTTGCAAATATACAGCAAATGACTACTGAAACCTTGTTGATCTGGTCGTTCGCAGGTCATAAAATGCCATTCCAGAAATGCTTTATATGATTTGTTTGACAATTGTGCAACCAAATCTTGCATTGCGTATGCAATACCGTCTACGGCGACATTGGTAATATAACTGGTATTAGTTTTAGTAAACTGTTTTTTAAAATCTTCTACATAAAAACTGGTAAATACTTCTTTTGGAGTATCTTTTATTCGTCCTGTTTTATCCATCAAAGCATAAACATCTGCAACTTTATTGTATCTTAAGCCATATCCTGTAACAATAGAACTATGAGATAAATATGCAAACATACAAACCGCTCCACGTTTTGCAACACGTAGAGTTTCTTTGATTGCTTGGTTCTTATCTTTTTGATGGAATAAATGATACATAGGTCCCAAATTTAATACCATATCAAAAGAATTATTTTTAAACATACTTAAATCCAATGCATCTGCAACCATGCATTGAAAGTTTTTTAACCTGCGTGATTTACGTTTCATTATTTCAACATGTTTGGGTGTTAAATCTATGGCTGTTACATCATATCCCATTTTTGCAAGTGCCAAAGAATAACGCCCGGTTCCCGCACCAATTTCAAGTATTTTGGCTTTTGGCTTTAAAAATTTTTGGATATAACGCATAGTAGTTAAGTATTCTATATTACGTGCACGATCACGTATCAACCTGCCGTCTTCGTCGTATTCATTATATTTATCTATGATTATATCTTTATGTTTATTGACAACCATATTTATTCTCCTGTCTGTGCAATTATATCACAATTATTGAAAAAATATGATATAATAAATAAAAAAACGAGAGCAGGGGGATTTTATGAAAGTCGCAATAATTGGAATTGGTTCGGTTGGTGCTGCGGTTGCAACCGCTATTAAAAATACAGGCCTTGTGCATGAAATGGTTTTGTTTGATCGCGACGGTGTGCGCGCACGCGCGGCAGCCCAAGACCTTGGACATGCGGCGGCATTTTCTTTTGATGTTAAAATAACAGCCGCCAGTTCATATCGTGAAATCAAAGACTCTGAAATTGTTGTAATTGCTGCTGGGGCAAATCAAAAACCGGGTCAAACCCGTACAGATTTGTTGGCTGCAAACGCAAATGTAATAGCTGATATTATTCCAAAAGTAATGGCAAATGTTGATGCCAAAAAGGTTAAAATTATTATCGTAACAAACCCATTGGATGTAATGGTTATGTTGGTTCGTGATTTGTCAAAATTGCCTGCTTCTCGTGTAATTGGAACGGGTACCATGTTGGATTCTGCGCGGTTACGCACGATTTTGGCAAGACAACTGGATGTGTCACCAATGTCAATCAATGCGTATGTGTTGGGCGAACATGGCGATTCGTCTGTGGTAAACTGGGAATCTGTCTCAATCGGTGCAATTCCATTAAACGATTTTTGTCGCACTACAAAATTGCCATTACCACAAACCACACGTAGAACTATTGAACATCGTGTCCATAATGCTGCATACGAAATTATCCAAGGTCGTGGTGCAACATGGGATGGAATTGCAGCGGCTGTAAATGATTTGTTGCGTTGCATAATTAACGATGAAAAACGCATTTTAACCGTCAGTTCTTGCAATGCGAAAACAAACCTGTCAATGTCTTTGCCAACGATTGTTGGTAATAATGGTGTTATCCAGGTGTTGTCGCCACGTCTGTCCACCAGCGAATCCAATGCGTTGCGTGCCAGTGGTCGTATTATCAAGAAAAATTACAACAACATTTAATGGATTTTAATCGTATTTATCACGAATAATTTTGCGTTTATAGTGAAACCAAAATACCAAGGGTTTTACTATGAACAAAATTGAATACGAAAGTTTGCCAGACGGCAGTGGTTTTTGTGCAAAATGTAATGGCGAAAATATAGGCGAAATTACATTTGTGAAAATCGGTATAGATAAACTGATGATTGATCATACTTTTATAGATGACCATTACCCAAAAACACAAATAGAATTTAATTTAGTCAGTCGGGTTGTAAAACTGGCCAGAATCCAGCACCGCAAGATTTTGACAATATCTCCATCCGCCCAAGAGGTATTCACAGGACACCCAGAATTTGACGATGTCAGGTTTATAAATTCCCGATAAAAATAATTGCATTTTTTCATAAAATTATCTTGCACGATTTGTGTTGTCTTTCTATAATCTAATCGTCAAAAAGGAGAAAATATGAAAACAACATTTTTATCAATTATTGCAGGTTTAGGTTTCGTTGGTATGGCAAATGCCGCGGATATGACAATTTATTATTCGCCAACATGCCCTCATTGTCATCATGCCAAGGATTTCACAAACAATAATTTTATCTATGAATATCCAACAATGAAGGTTACATTGATTGACGTTACAAACCCAGATCATCGTAATTTGTTCGCAGATGTATTAAGAGGATGCGATTTTTCATCTGGTGGTGTTCCTGTTATTAAAATTGGTGAAAAATGTTTCCAAGGTTTTGGCGAGGGTATGGCCGATGAAATGCGTGCCGCAATCGAGGTTGATATGCCTGATGCCGCAAAAAAATCTGCTGCTGATGTGAAAAAGGCTATTGCTGCGGATGGTGATAAATATCGTGACGAACACCCAACCCCAGTTGCCAGTGTAACAGAATACATTGCTGAAACCCCAGCTGCCGATGATACGGAAAAAAAAACTAATGCATCAGACAACAAAATAGCAACATGGACATTGGGTATTTTGGCATTTTTGGTTTTGGGATTCTGCGTTACTATCGCTCGTAAAAAATCAAAAAAATAAAAAATAACAAATTAGGATTTGAATCATGTTTGATTTAACAAGTTTAGATTATTTATACATCATCGTTTTGTTGGCATCAACTGTATGGGCAACGATTCGCGGTGGTGTATATGAAACAATTGCAACACTATCATGGGTGGCTGCGGCTATTGTTGCACGATTTGCATCCCCATGGTTAGATGGTTTGTTTCAATCATGGTTCAAATTACCTGATTCAACGGTTGTAACATTGGTTGCATCTTACTTTGTTGTATTTTTTGTAATCTTGTTAATTGTTGGTTTTGTAAATCAAAAATTACGGGACAGAATCCAAGAATCCATGATGAATGTAACTGATCATACATTGGGGGTTATATTCGGTATAATTCGCGGTGTGATAATCATGGGTATCGTGTATTGGATTGCATTATGGTATTATTCAGATATTCAACAAATGCCCAGTTGGATTGAAAATGCCAGAACTCGCCCAGTAATGCAATTAACAGCCAGCAAATTGGACGATTGGTTTGTTCCTGGCGAACCTAATAAATTATTGGCACGTGATATTGCCGGTACAAAACAGGCAGATGAAATTTACAAAAATTTGATAGATCCTGCGGTGTCGGCTGTCAACGATATTAAAAATGGCGAAAGTCGTGCAAAGTCCGATAAAAAATCAGATTCCGATAACCAGGCAACAGTAAAGCCAGATTCAAATACCGGATACAAATCTTCGGAACGGACGGCATTGGAAAACCAATTATTACAAATTGAAACATCTGCTCGTGCAGATAATACTGCCTACAAAGAATAAAAATCGGCTAAAATGCTTATTTATCCCTGATGAAAATCAGGGATATTTTTTTAGGTTTTTGTTCTTGGTGCATATTGCATTGGTTTATGCAAAAATAAAAACAAAAGGATGAACCGATGTTATTAAAACCCAAAATTTATATTACCTTGTTATTTGTGTATGAAATTTTTGCAGTAATGCTTTTGCATTGCCAATATATGTGTACAATGATGTTGGGGCATACCGCATGCCAAGATTGGTTTCGTTATTTTGCAGCATGTATAGTTATTCCTGGGATAATATCATTGGTATGGATGTGGATAGAAACATTGGTGCATACATACAGATACAGATTTTTTCATCGTGCCAAAGGTGCAGTTGTTGATGTGTTGGGAAATTTAAGAAGAAGATTAACAGACAATATTTCTCGCGAGGATATAGAACGTTATATCACTGTTGCATCATTGTATGGCATTCGTCATTACATGTCTAAAAATCCAAAATTCAAAGAGGTGTTAAATGAAATTGTTCCAGAAAGTATAGATTGGGATCTAGAAGAAGAACAACCGCAACATAAAAACATAAAAAAACACAAAAAATAATTTGTTTTGCTGTGAACAAAAATGCCACCATAAATTTGGCGGCATTTTTATTTTATATTTTGACCAATATCCAAAATTCTGCGTTGCAATTTTTCCAACATAGAATCAGGTACTTTTTCTTTTTTTAAATTTGCAATTTCTGTTTCTAATTTATCAAGAATTGCATTTGTTTTGTGTTCCAAAGCAATAAAGTCCAACAAAGAACACTTTACATTACCATCTGTTGTTGTTGCAATAGGCGCAATGTTGCGTGTTGTGTTGATACGTGGACGTTTGCGTTTTACAGGTTGGGTTTCGGATACAGAATCTGTTGCCTTTGTTGTATTGACTTTTGGTGCATATTGCTCCATCAAATCTTTAATGTTCAAATACTCATTAGATTCTACCAAACGTTTGGTAACAATTGTTGCACCATCCATCAAATAACCTCTGGCGGCATTAGGTAATGCGGTTCTGTTATATACTTTTTCCAGGTTAGCATTATCAGCATGATCTTGGAAACATGCAATCACGACAATAATTTTATCTTGGGGGTTTATTGTTAAAACAATACGTTTACCACTGTGTTCAATACCAACGGCTGCGGCTTTGCCACGTTTATGATTTGTGTCTGATATAGGATGCAAATTTCCTTGCTTATCCATATTTTGCAAAGATGTATCACTTGGCAACATTGTGTAATCTGTATTAATCATAGATATGCGTTCCAACACAGAATATAATAATTGAATACTGTCGCCACATATATTACGCAATGAAGAAAACATTTGTTTTGAAATGTATTTTTCAATACGCAAAGGTTTTTGCTTTTTTTGTTTTTTTACAGGTGCTGGTTGTTGGTTTTGTGCCGGTTTAATAACAGTGTTTGCTTTTGGTTTTATACGTTCTGCATCTTGGGCGATTGTTTGCAATACAGCAGTTTTGATTTCGTTCAAATACTGTTTGTTGACGCACAAAATAACTTGAGCATTGTAAAGTTTGTTTTCTGTAAAACCACTATTGGCATTTGTAACGCGTTTAACCAATCTGTCCAAATCAGCAATATCACAAAATGCATCATCGGATGCCAACAAATCAATAATTTCTTTACGTGTTAACCATTCATCTGTTTTTTCTGAAATTTTTGGTTTAACAACGTTGACTACAGGCACAACTTTTTGCTTTTGTTGTTCTTGTTGTTGTGTGGCTTGTACTTTTAAAGCATCTTGTAACAAAACAACTTGTTTAGAATCCCAAACTTGAATCCATGGATACTTTTTTGCAAAAGAATCAAATTCAGCCGCCGCATCCGGATTTTTTAATATATTGTTTATCACAGAACGTGCGACATAAATTTTTGATACGGTTTTTGGAAATACAATTTTTTCCAAAACAGCAAAACTTTTTACACTATTAGAAAAATCTACGGATGTTGCACCAAAAGGTATGCGTCCAATACTGTCAATAAAATTAAAATCAGAACAATCCAAAATACCATTTATTCTGTTTGGCAATTTAATTTTTGCCTTTGCTTTCTTGCAAATGAAATCACCATTGATGAAACATTTTGAAAAATCTGCCTCGATATTTATTTTAGAAACA